>CAYFVJ010000018.1:0-25197 GCA_964346555.1 uncultured Alteromonadaceae bacterium
ATGTCGCCAGTGTCATGTTCGCGCCGGCCGATGCCGAATCCTTCGTGCGCCTGAATGGCCAGCGCGTCATCGGTATCAGCGTCGTGCGTCAGGCCGGATCCAACACTATAGAGATCGCCGCCGGCGTTGATCGCGCGATCGCCAGAATCAATACGCGTTTCCAGGATATCGAGCTGGCCAAGATCTCCGACAACGCCGTTTTTATCCGTGGCGCGGTCAAGGAAGTGCTGACCAGCCTGCTGCTCGCGGTACTGGTGGTGATCGCCACCATTCGCGCGTTCACCGGATCCATGCGACTGACCCTGGTGCCGGCAGTGGCTATACCCGTTTCGCTGCTGGGGACCATTGCCTGCATCTGGCTACTCGGCTTTTCCATCAATATCCTCACGCTGCTCGCCCTGGTGCTGGCTACCGGCCTGATCGTCGACGACGCTATTGTTGTCCTGGAGAATATCCAGCGTCGCCAGCGGCAGGGGCTGGGCAACAGCGCCGCCGCAGTGATCGGCACGCGCCAGGTTTTCTTTGCGGTTATCGCCACAACCGCGGTTCTGGTTGCGGTGTTTGTGCCCATCGCTTTTCTGCCCGGCACCGCGGGCCGCCTGTTCCGGGAATTCGGTTTCGTGCTCGCCATGGCAGTTGCGATTTCCTCTTTTGTTGCGCTGTCGCTGGTGCCCGCGGCTATGGCCAGACTCGGACGCAAGGGCGATACTCGGGTGTCGGCACTAGACATGCGGCTGCGCCGTCTGGGAAGCACGCTACAGCAAGGCTATGCGATTTCCCTGGCCGCGACGTTGAGGCACCCGCTCGTCGCATTCACCGTGGCGCTGGCCATCGCTGGCGGCGCGGGTTCACTGTACACACAGCTCGAGCAGGAATTGCTGCCGCCAGAGGATCGCGGCCAGATCAATGTGTTTGCCAGGGGCCCCGAGGGCGTCGGACTTCCCTACACCGAGCGCCTGGCCAATCGTCTGGAGGCGGTGCTGCTGCCGCGTCTGGGCGAGGGCGAAATTGCATCCGTCTATTCAATCATCGGCCGCTACGACCCGAATATCCTGTTCATCAATGCACCGCTGGTTCCCTGGTCAGACCGCGATCGCAGCCAACAGGCAATCGCCGCCGACATCGCTCCCATACTGGCCGGCCTGCCCGACGGGGCACGCACATTCAGCGGCAACAGCCTGAACCTGCGCGGGGCCTCCGGTGGTCTGGAGGTGGCACTGGTCGGCAACGACTACACGGCGATTCACGCAGCGGCGAGGAATTACGCAGAAGCCATCCGAGAGCGTCTGACAACGGTAAGCAGGCCGCGCATCTCCTATCAGCCCAACCAGCCACAGCTTGCCGTGCGCATCGACCGCCGGCGTGCCAGTGATCTCGATATCCCTCTCGACGCGATCGCGCAGACACTGCGCGCCATGGTCGATGGGCTCAATGTCATCGACCTCAGCGTGCGAGACGAGTCGGTGCCCATCATGCTCGAATCCGGTGCCGACGCAATCAACGCGCCGAATGATCTCGCCAATCTGTATGTTCGCGCCGACAACGCAGCGTTGATCCCCCTGTCCAGCGTGGTCACCCTGGTCGAGGAAGGCGTCGCCAGCGAGTTGCGTCGACAGTCACAGCGCAGAGCCATGGAGATCGACGTCGACGTCGGGCAGGGGGTAGCGTTGCAGAATGCGGTCGAGGAACTTCGCTCACTGGCGGAGGAAGTGCTGCCGCCGGGGATCGAGCTGATCACACAGGGTGAGGCGGCAGCGCTCGATGACGCTCGACGCGATACGCTTATTACTTACGGTTTTGCCCTGCTGATCGTTTTTCTGGTGTTGGTCGCGCAATTCGAAAGCCTGACCAGCGCCACGGTCATCATGACTATCGTTCCCTTCGGGCTGGCCGCAGCCGTTTTCGCGCTGTTTGCCACAGGCACGTCGCTGAACATCTATTCGCAGGTTGGCCTGGTGATGCTGATCGGATTGATCTCCAAGAACGGCATCCTGCTGGTCGAGTTCGCCGACCAGCTCCGCGACGAAGGTCTCGATGTTCGCAATGCGGCGATACAGGCAGCCGGCGTGCGCTTCCGACCGATAGCGATGACGCTGGTCTCCACGATTCTCGGCGCCGTTCCCCTGGTGCTTGCCTTCGGCCCCGGAGCCGAAGCCCGTATGTCGGTCGGCTGGGTTGTGGTGGGCGGCCTCGGCATCACCGTCTTGTTCACACTTTACCTGACACCGGTGGTCTATCTGGGGCTGGCCCGGTTCAGTCGTCCCCGGGCAGCCACCTCGCGCGAGCTGGATAGTGAGATGGCCGGCGAACTCAATCCGACGGAAAGGACGGTCTAACGGCCCATGTTCAGGGTGTTTTCAGGAGTGTGGGCTCTGCTGCTCGGTATCGTGCTGATTATGCTGGGCAATGGTATGCATTTCACGCTGATCGGCTTGCGTGGCGGTATCGAGGGTTTTTCAGCTGCCGAGCTGGCAATCGTCACCTCGGGCTACTTTGTGGGCTTTCTCTCCGGCGCGCGTATTGCACCACTGATGATTCATCGCGTGGGTCATGTACGCGTCTTTGCGGCGCTTGGCAGCTTCATGTCCGCCGGCCTCATTGCTTTCCCGCTTCTCATCGACGCCTGGGGCTGGACGCTGCTGCGACTGCTGGTGGGCTTTTGCATGTCAGGTATTTATGTCACCGCAGAGAGCTGGCTGAACAATGCCGCCAGCAACGACACGCGTGGCCAGGTGCTCGGGGCCTACATGATCGCGCAGACGCTGGGCATCATCGGAGCGCAGGGCCTGTTGACGCTCGGTGATGCCGGCACATCGGTGCTCTTCATCTGCGCATCCATCCTGGTGTCGATCTCTTTTGCCCCCATTCTCCTGACAATCACTCCGGCGCCAGAGATTGAGGTCGCGCGCCCGATGTCATTACGCGAGCTATTTTCAGGATCACCGCTGGGCACCGTGGGGATCTTCCTTCTCGGTGGCGTCTACGCCACGCAGTCCGGCATGGGAGCGGTCTTCGGCACGCAGATCGCGCTGACTGCGGAACAGATTGCCACTTTCGTTGCGATGCTCTTCGCCGGTGCGCTAGTGCTGCAATACCCGATCGGGTGGCTGTCAGACAGAGTGGACCGTCGCTGGCTCATCTTCGGCGCCGCCACTATGGGAGTGACATCCTGCGCGCTGGGATGGGTGGCCGAGCACGGCCTATGGCTGATGATGACCGCCGCCTTTTTTGCGGGCGGCGTCACGACACCGCTCTACGCCCTGTTCCTCGCCTACACCAATGATTCTCTATCGGCAGACGCCATGCCCGGCGCATCCGGTGGGCTGGTATTCACTTTCGGACTCGGCGCAATTGCGGGCCCCCTTGCCACCGGCTGGGCGATGCAGACGCTGGGGCCCTTTGCTTTCTGGCTGGTGCTTGGCGGGACATTCGGCGCCATCGCTCTATACGCGCTGTATCGTATGACGCAGCGTACGAACATTCCGGTAGAGGAAACAGAAAGCTATATTGGGGTGGTTCCATCGGCATCGCCTGTAGCCGTGGAAGCCTCCGGCGCCTGGGCTGCCGAGCACGCCGAGGCAGAGCGTAGTGAAAACGGGGAGGAGTGACCCGTGACACAGTATCATGCACTGACGCAGGACGCTGTTTTATCCGAGCTGGGGAGTACAGCACAGGGCCTGACGAACGCAGAGGCCGCTGAGCGGCGAAAGCGCGTTGGCCCCAACAGACTTCCCGGTCCCGCCCCGCAGCCGGCACTACTGCGCTTCCTGCGCCATTTCCACAATCTTTTCATCTACGTCCTGATCGCCGCAGCGGTCATCACGGCGCTTCTCGCGCACTGGATCGATACCGCAGTGATTCTCGCCGTCGTTATCGTCAACGCCATTATCGGCTTCGTGCAGGAAGGCAAGGCCGAGAAGGCCATGAGCGCGATCCGCGACATGCTTGCGCCGCGTGCCACGGTACTGCGGGATGGCGAGCGCGAGGAACTGCAGAGCGATGAACTGGTGCCCGGGGATGTGGTACTCCTCGAGGCTGGCGACAAGGTGCCTGCAGACCTGCGAGTCCTCGACAGCCATGGAGCAACGGTACAGGAGGCGATTCTCACCGGCGAATCCATGGCCGTGAACAAGTCCGAGGGGCCCGTGGCCAATGACGCCGCGCTGGGCGACCGCTCAAGCATGCTGTTCTCCGGTACGCTGCTGGTCGGCGGCAGCTGTCGCGGCGTGGTGACCACTACCGGCCACGCTACGGAGATCGGTCGCATCAGCGGCATGCTGTCGGAGGTGGAAGGGCTGGAAACGCCGCTGGTGCGGCAGATGGATCGTTTCGCTCGCGCACTCACGCTTATCATTCTGGCGCTTGGCGGCTTACTTTTGAGCTTTGGCTACTTTGTCACGGGACAGCCCTTTGACGAGCTGTTCATGGCGGTAGTGGGGCTCTCTGTGGCGGCCATTCCCGAGGGGCTGCCGGCGGTATTGACCATCACGCTCGCGGTCGGCGTCCAGGCCATGGCAAAGCGCAATGCTATCGTGCGCCGTCTGCCGGCAATTGAGACTGTGGGTGCTGTCTCTGTCATCTGCAGCGACAAGACCGGCACGATGACGCGCAACGAGATGATGGTAGTGAGCGTGGCTACTCCCCGGGGTCACTACCGGATCAGTGGCGAGGGCTACGCACCGGAGGGCCATATACATGCCGAGGAAGAGGAAGATAACGGCGCTACGCTGACAGCATTGGCGTCCGCCGGGGCCCTTTGCAACGATGCGGGCCTGCGCCGCGACGACGATGGCGGCAGCTGGATTATTCAGGGCGACCCCATGGAGGGGGCGCTGCTGACGCTGGCAAACCGGGCCGGATCGCCCGAGCGGGAACTGCGCCGGCACTGGAGACGGACCGACGAAATACCCTTTGACTCCCGTCACCGCTTCATGGCGACCCTGCAACACGACCACGATGGGCGCGCAAGCATCTTCCTCAAGGGCGCGCCGGAGGTGGTATTCGAGCGCTGTGCCGCCTGCGCAGATGGTGCGGGGTCGTTCGACCTCGAGCACTGGCGCAAGGAAGTCCAGATGATTGCCGATAGCGGACAGCGGGTGCTGGCGCTGGCCCGGCGCAGCGTGGCACGGGACAAGACCGTGCTCGAGGAGTCCGACGTCAACGCTGATCTGGAATTCCTCGGGCTCGTGGGCCTGCTCGACCCGCCGCGCACAGAAGCCATCGAGGCCGTCGCCCGCTGCAGCGAGGCAGGTATTGGCGTAAAGATGATCACCGGCGATCACGCGGGCACGGCCGCCGCCATTGCCCGGGAACTCGGTCTGGCGCGCTCCGACACGGTCCTGACCGGCGCAGATGTCGAGCAGTTGGACGACGAAGCCCTCGCAGACGCCGCCATCGACTGCGACGTCTTTGCCCGCACCAGCCCGGAGCACAAGCTGCGCCTGGTCATTGCGCTGCAGAGCCGCGGGCTGGTGGTGGCCATGACCGGCGACGGTGTCAATGACGCACCGGCGCTGAAGCGCGCCGACGCGGGCATTGCCATGGGTCGCGGCGGCTCAGAGGCCGCCAAGGAGGCGGCCGAGCTGGTGCTTGCCGATGATAACTTCGCCTCCATCGTGGCGGCGGTTCAGGAGGGCCGGACGGTCTACGACAACCTGCGCAAAGTGTTGCGCTGGACGCTGCCCACCAACGGCGGCGAGGCGATCACCATAATCGTCGCCCTGCTGCTCGGTATGGCTCTGCCGGTAACGCCGGTGCAGATTCTCTGGGTGAACCTGATCACCGCGGTAACGCTGGGCATTGCCCTCGCCTTTGAACCGACCGAGCGCTACAGCATGCGGCGGCCGCCACGGCACCCGGACGAGCCGCTGCTGAACCGTGATCTGGCCTGGCAGGTGGTGCTGGTATCCAGCCTCTTCGCGGCCAGTGTTTTCGGCATGTACCGCTGGGGCATCGACCGCGGCGACAGCCTGGAACTGGCGCGGACCCTGGCCATGAACACGCTCGTGGTGATGGAGATTTTCTACCTGTTCTTTATCCGCAATCTGCACGGCACTTCGTTGACGCTGGAAGGAATCCGCGGCACGCCGATTGTCTGGGCCACCGTCGCGAGCGTGGCCGCCGCCCAGTGCGCGATTACCTACCTGCCGCCACTGCAGCAGCTGTTCGGCACGGAGGCCGTGTCGCTCACCGATGGCACGGTAATCTTACTGGCGGGTATCTGTCTGTTTGCAATCACGGAGATCGAAAAGCAGATCCGTCTGCGCTGGTGGCGAGGCTTGCCTGCGCAGAGGATATAATCCAGAGTAAGATCTCGCTGGCTGCGCCGTGACTGACCCTGCAGCGGATTGCGCCACAACCCGACCGGGAGGAAAGAACAGATCATGAAAACCAATATACATACATTCTGCCAGGCGTTCTCCAGTGAACTTGAGCCCTACGGCGAGGAATTGCGCAGCGCACTGTCCGGACTCCCCCCGCGGGAAGACATCAAACAGATCGATGCCACCGTTCTGGAACTGCGCGAAATACAGCAACGCCTGTCGATGTTGCGCGAGAAAGTCAGCGAACAACGCACCTTCCTGCTGATTTTCGGGCCGCTCAAGAGCGGTAAGTCCACGCTGATGAATGCATTGAGCGGCGCCTACGTGAGCGAAGTCTCCAGCCTCCCTGCCTACCCTGCGCTGGTCTACGTGAAAAACGGCGAGCAGCATCGATTCGAGGCGACCGACTATGAAGGCCGCAAACACGAGTTCCCCGACAACGTGGCAATGACCGAGGCAATACAGACTGATCACACGGCTCTTGCCGACGCCATTGTCACTGCAGAAAATGCGGGTGAGGATTTCGACCCGAAAAAACACTATCCACAGGCGATCCGGCGGATGGATATCGAGGTTCCGGCCGTCAACCTGGCCGAATCCGGATCTGTGCTCGTCGACACTCCCGGATTGTACAGCCGCATGAAGTTCGGCTATGACCAGATGACGCGGGATTTCCGCGATACGGCTGCCTGCGCGATCTTCGTGGTCAAGACCGACAACCTGTTTTTCGAGAAAGTTTTCGAAGAGTTCGAGGAACTCCTGAGCTGCTTCAGCCGCATTTTCCTGGTCTCCAACATCGATGCCTCAAAGCAGGATCTGCGTCCCGATGGCACGCTGGAGGACAGTCTGGAGAGCAGCGACCCCGGGAAAATCATCGACGCCTTCCGCTCGCTTTCAATGAGCGCTACGCTGCGCGGCGCCATCGAGGATGGCCGACTGCAGATTTATCCAATCGACCTGCAGAGCGCGGCATCGAGGACCCTGTCCGGCGGCGGCGGTAATGACGCCACCGCCACGGATGACAACAACATGCCCGTGCCGCGGGACGATGGCTTCGACGAGTTTGTCACCGATCTCACCGCTTACCTCAACAGCAACGACTACCTGCACGATTTCATGTACGACAGTCTGCGACTTGCACAGGACCTGACCGCGGAAGCCAGTGCAATGGTCTCCGGGGATGCCGCAGCGGCCTTGAAGCGCACTAACCAACAGATCCAGGAAGAACTGGCACACGAGCGCGCGCGCCTGGCGGCACTGGAGACACTGGAAAAGCAGAACTGGGACAGCGCTTTCGATGGGCTACGCGCGAGCAAGGATAGACTGCTAGAAGAGCTGACCCAGCAGAATGCCGAGCAGATCGAAACGACCTGCGAGGAGCAGATCGCCGAGTGGATGGAGAGCGATGAAAGCTGGAATGAACTGCTCGAAAAGCGCCTGAACCCGCAGCTTGAGCAAGAATTCAACAGGCAATCGGCGCTGCTGCTAAAGCACCTCCAGGAGCAGACTCAGGGCAGTCATTCCGGAGCGGAGTTTTCAGAGACGCAGCTGGCATCGCTGCGGGACGCGGGCCTGAAGGTGGATGAGATTCTGTCAGTGAAGCTGCCGGAGACCGATCCGGCGGCGCAGGCCGGCAGCCTGCGCATGGCCGTAGACACGGACGACATTCCCGTCAACCGCGGCCTGGGCGACGTTCTGCTGTTCCGGAGCCGCTTTCAGATCCGACAGGACATATTCGGCGACGAGGGAAACCGCAGCATAGAGCCTGGCATCAAGCGCAAGCGTCTTGGCAGCAACAGCCTCGATAAACTGCGAGCGACAGCACGCGACAGCGTCGGCCGGGATATACCCAAACTCCAACGCCAGCATTTCGATGCACTGGTGGATACGCATGTCAGCAAGTGCGTCAAGGCGCTCAGCCAGAACATTTCTCAGGTCAAGGCAGGCCTGCAGGAGTCGATAGCGCCAGTGGAGTCAAAGCTGGCTGCCTGCGAGCAGGCACAGGATGTTTTTGAGCGCATACACAGCACCAGTATGCGCTTCGATAGCGAACTGAGCGATCTGCAGAGGCAGTTTGATCTGGTTTAGACATAAGCGTTGACTGACACACTTATGAGAAGCGCGCAACTCGCAAAAGATAAGATTCCGTAACCCTATGATTTTATTGCTGTATTGGCGGAGAGGGAGGGATTCGAACCCTCGATAGGGCTACAAACCCTATACTCCCTTAGCAGGGGAGCGCCTTCAGCCACTCGGCCACCTCTCCATAAAGCAAATGTTATCACCGGGTGCCGACGAAAATCAAAAAACCAGTTCACGACCGGGCGGGATCAGGACTGCTCGCGGTCTTCGTCAGGCTTGTCGGCAATGCGCTGGTAGATCTCCTGCCGGTGCACTGCAACGTCCTTGGGAGCATCCACACCAATACGGACCTGGTTTCCCTTGACGCCAAGCACAGTAATAATGATGTTATCGCCGACAACTAGCGACTCATTTACTTTGCGCGTTAGTATCAACATAAAAGTCTACCTGTATCGTCCGTGATCGCCGCAACCACCGGCGCTTGCGTTATGGCGAGCAGATGAGAGCCCGCTCGCCAGAAACACCGTTTTAGCGGTTTCCTCGACGCTGTCCAACCCGTCCCGTGGGTTTAGGCAGTTTGCTCGTCCCGGGGTTCCCCATCCAGCTCGAACGAGGAATGCAGGGCGCGCACTGCAAGCTCCAGGTATTTCTCTTCGATGATCACGGAAATCTTGATTTCCGAGGTCGTGATCATCTGGATGTTGATGCCAACCTCACCCAGAGCCGCGAACATTTTGCTGGCCACACCGGCGTGTGAGCGCATGCCCACGCCGACCACAGATACCTTGGCGACCCGACTGTCGCTGCGCACCTCAGCCGTATCCATGCCCGCGACCAGGTCACGCAGGACGACCTCGGCACGAGCCAGATCGTCGCGCGCGACAGTAAAAGTGAAATCGGTGTTGTTGTCACCGGCGACATTCTGCACGATGACGTCAACCTCGATATTCGCTTCCCCGATCGGTCCGAGAATACGGTAGGCAACGCCCGGCGTATCGGGAACGCCGCGCACAGTCAACTTGGCCTCGTCGCGGTTGAACGCGATACCGGCAACACTCGGGGCTTCCATGGCCTTATTCTCCTCTAGCGAGATCAGCGTACCCGGCCCATCCCGGAAGCTGTGCAGCACGCGCAGGGGCACACTGTACTTGCCGGCAAATTCTACTGCACGTATCTGCAGGACCTTGGAGCCCATGCTGGCCATTTCCAGCATTTCCTCAAAGGTGATGCGATCGAGCCGGCGCGCACCATCCACGATTCGCGGATCGGTGGTATAGACACCGTCGACGTCGGTGTAGATCTGGCATTCATCCGCCTTCAGGGCGGCTGCAAGGGCCACCGCCGTGGTATCGGAACCACCGCGCCCGAGGGTCGTAATATTGCCGTGTTCATCGACGCCCTGAAAACCGGCCACCACCAAGACCGTGCCCTTGGCAAGGTCGGCGTGCAGGCGCTGGCTGTCTATTTCGCGGATGCGCGCCTTGGTGTGGGCGCTGTCGGTCAGTATTCGCACCTGGCTGCCCGTATAACTCTTGGCGCTGACGCCGCGCTTCTCCAGTGCCATGGCCAGCAGCGCGGTCGTCACCTGCTCACCGGTGGACAGCAATACGTCCAGTTCGCGCGGCAGTGGCTGCTCGTTGATTTCGTGCGCCAGACCGATCAGGCGGTTAGTCTCGCCGCTCATGGCCGAGACCACTACGACCACGTCATGACCGGCGGTGCGAGAGCCGGCAACTTTTTCAGCTATCTGCTCGATGCGCGCAACCGAGCCTACTGAGGTTCCGCCAAACTTCTGGACGATCAGGCTCACGCACTGACGCCCGTCCGTTCGCGGACCCAGGCCGGAATCGCCCCGAGCACTTCATCCAGCGCCGCGACATCAGTGCCACCACCCTGGGCCATGTCCGGCCGTCCGCCACCTTTGCCACCGAGGCGGCCGGCAAATTCACGCATCACGTCCCCGGCCTTGATGCGATCGGTCAGATCGGCCGTAACACCGCAGGTCAGCGCGATCTTGTCGTCGCTCACCGCGGCCAGAAACACCACGCCACTGCGCAGCTTGTTCTTGCACTGGTCCGTAGTTTCGCGCAGGGTCTTTGCGTCAGCGCCGTCGACGGTGACCGCCAGTACCTGCACGTCGCCCACCGCAACCGCGCGCGTTGTCAGGTCGCCGCCGGCCGAGACCGCCAGCTTCTGCTTCAGACGCGACACTTCCTTCTCCAGTTCACGCGCTTCACTGCGCAGGGCGTTTACCTTCTCCACCACGCTCGCGGGAAGCGCCTTCAGTGCCTCACACACCGCCTGCAGCTGTTCTGCCTGCGCGTCCACAGCGGCCACGGCACCCTCTCCGGTCACGGCCTCAATGCGGCGTACCCCGGAGGCGATGCCGGCTTCGGCGGTAATGTGAAAAAAACCGATGTCGCCGGTGCGATCGACGTGTGTGCCACCGCAGAGTTCTACCGAAAAATCATTTTCACCCATGCTCAGAACGCGCACTTCGTCACCGTACTTTTCGCCAAACAGGGCCATGGCCCCGGCGGCCATTGCGTCGTCCATGCTCATCAGGCGGGTGGTTACCGGCGTATTGGCGCGGACCTGGGCGTTGACCCGCTCGCTGATCGCCCGCAACTGCTCCGGGGTCACCGCGTCAGGGTGTGAAAAATCAAAGCGCAGGCGGCGCGAATCTACCAGCGAACCCTTCTGCGCCACATGATCGCCGAGAATCTCGCGCAGGGCGGCGTGCAACAGGTGTGTCGCCGAATGATTCAGGCGCGTGCGCTGGCGCAGGCCGTGATCGACACAGGCGTCAAGCGTGTCGCCCTCTCGAACTGTCCCTTCGAGAACGCGCACATGGTGCAGGTGATGGGATTGAGCCTTGGTGGTGTCGGTCACTTCCAGGCGCACACCGTCCCCCGTCAGGTAGCCAGTATCGCCCATCTGACCGCCGGACTCAGCGTAAAACGGGGTGCTGTCGAGCACCAGAACGCCGGTCTCGTCAGCGGACAGGGATGTCGCGGGCGCGCCTTCGCGCAGCACCGCCAACACTTTTCCGACGCCTTCAAGGCTCTCGTAGCCCGTGAAAGCCGTGCTGCCCTCGAGCTTGAGCGCCGCGTTGTAATCCACCCGGAAACTACCGCCCTCCTTTGAGCGCTCGCGCTGGGCGGCCATGGCGGCCTCGTAGCCTGCCATATCCAGCGACAGGCCGCGCTCGCGGGCGATGTCGTTAGTCAGGTCGGTGGGAAAGCCATACGTGTCGTAGAGCCGGAACACCAGGTCGCCGGGGATAACGTCGTCGTCGAGTTCAGACAGCGCATCGTCGAGAATCGCCATGCCGTTGTCCAGAGTCTTGGCGAATTGCTCTTCTTCCGCAAGCAGCACCTTTTCGATGGCCGACTGCTGTTGGCGCAACTCGGGGTAGGCATCGCCCATCTGTTCGATTAGAGGTGCCACCAGACGGTGGAAGAAGGGTCCCTCCGCTCCCAGCTTGTTGCCGTGACGGATGGCTCGGCGCAGGATGCGGCGCAGTACATAGCCGCGGCCTTCGTTACCCGGCAGGACGCCGTCCACCACCAGAAAAGCACAGGAACGTATGTGGTCGGCGATCACGCGCAGCGATGAAGCCTCACGATCGGCCACGCCGAGCAGGTCGGCTGCAGCCTTGATCAGGGCCTGGAACAGGTCGATCTCGTAATTGCTGTGCACGCCCTGCAGCACAGCCGCCACGCGCTCGAGTCCCATACCCGTGTCCACCGATGGCGCGGGCAGGGGCGTCATCGCGCCGGCGGCATCGCGATTGAACTGCATGAACACCAGGTTCCAGATCTCGACGTAGCGATCGAGGTCGTCGCCCTCGCTACCAGGTGGCCCGCCCGGCACATCCGGACCGTGGTCGTAGAACACTTCGGAGCAGGGCCCGCAGGGTCCCGTATCGCCCATCTGCCAGAAATTATCCCCATCCAGACGGGAGATGCGTTCCGCGGGAAAGCCGATATCCTCGATCCAGATCTTTTCCGCCGCATCGTCCGAGATATGCACGGTAACCCACAGCCGCTCCGGCGGCAGCCCCAGTTCTTGCGTGAGGAAACGCCAGGCAAAACGAATCGCGTCGAGCTTGAAGTAATCACCGAAGCTGAAGTTGCCGAGCATCTCGAAGAACGTGTGGTGGCGCGCGGTGTAGCCGACGTTCTCAAGATCATTGTGTTTGCCCCCCGCCCGTACACAGCGTTGCGCACTGGTGGCACGTGTGTAGGAGCGTGGATCGGTACCGAGAAAGGTATCCTTGAACTGATTCATTCCGGCATTGGTGAACAGCAGCGTCGGGTCGTCGACCGGCACCAGCGAACTGCTGGGCACCCGGGTATGCCCGTTGCTTTCAAAAAACGCCAGGAACGCCTCGCGTATGTCTCCGGTCTTCATAGTGGGTCTCTATCAGTGCAGGGCGGGAGGGATCAGCCCGCCAGTTGGCCTTCGGCGAACTCCCGGCCGGCGATAACGTGCAGGTGCAGGTGGAATACCGTCTGGCCGGCACTCTCTCCATTGTTTACGATCAGGCGGAAGGCATCGCCTACCCCTTCCTGTTCGGCAATCTTCCCCGCCACCAGCATGAGGTGTCCGAGCAGGGCCTGATCCTCGGTCGCGGCGTCGGAAAGCTTCGCGATGGATTTTTTCGGGATGACCAGCACATGCACCGGCGCCTGCGGGTTGATATCCCGAATGGCGATACACTGCTCGTCTTCATACAGTTTGTCGGCCGGTATGTCGCCGGCCACAATCTTGCCAAAAATGGTATCAGACACGCTTTACCCCAGTTTCTCGTCAGTGGTGAGCTGGCGCGCCTCACTCTCGAGCATCACGGGAATCCCGTCTCTTACCGGATAAGCGAGACCGCTGGCCTTGCATACCAGCTCGTCATTCTCAGCATCGTACTCCAGTGGTGCCTTGGTCACCGGGCACACCAGGATGCTCAGCAATTTCTTGTCAATCATACCGACTCCCTTGCCGGACCTGTGATGATTCGAGACCACAGTATACGGATTTTTTCAGGGTTCGGGCATGGTCGGGACCAGCCGCTGGGGGTCCACGCGTTCCTGCCGCCAGCTCATGCGCCAGTCCAGGTGCGGCCCGGTGGCGCGACCGGTGGCACCGACCTCGCCGATCAGGTCGCCGCGCTGCAGCTCATCACCTACCGACACCAGCACTCGGCTCATGTGCAGAAAGGAGGACGACAGCCGGTAACCGTGGTCGAGGATCACTGTCCCGCCGGAGTAGAACAGGTCGTCCTCTGCCAGGGTGACAAGGCCAGCTGCCGGTGCGACAACCGGGGTGCCGGTCGGCACGGCGATGTCGACACCGTAGTGCGGGCTGCCTGGCTCGCCGTTATAAAAGCGCTGACTGCCGTACACACCGGAGATCCGCCCGTTAGCAGGCCAGTCAAAGCCGCCGTCGACCTGCAGCAGCCAATCCGGCCTCTCGACGCGCCGGCGCTTGGCCGCCGCGACCAGCGCCTGCTCCCGGCGAATGCGTTCGAGCTGCTCCGCTGGCGGCGTGACCGTACGCTGAGGCACACCCTCTACCCGCTGAATGCGGTACTCGCGGGTTGCTACGTCCAACCGCTGTTGGCAGCGCTCACCTGCCTGCTCCAGCACCAGAAGGCTGCGCGATCCGGCACCGCGGCCGAACCCGGCGACGAAGTGCCCATCGGGGAGAACTTCGAGCGCTGTCCCGTCCAGAGTCACCCGGGCCTGTGGCGCCACCTTGGCCCAGATGAGACCGCCCTGAGTGAGGTCACCACGCACATCGACGCAGGTCGCGCCTGCGCCGCTCAGCGACATCCAGGCGCCAAGCCCGGCCACCAGACCCCGCAACCGCTTTGCCGCTGCCATCTGCAAACTCCTGACATCTGAATTTGGCTGTCCGATGCAGGTTGCGCAAGCGACTGCGCTTACCGCCTGCCCGACAGCGCGCTACACTGGACGCCATGTCACGCTACCGTCCACCCCGCAGCCGCGGCACCGCGCTGATCACCCCGCAGGGCGAGCGCGCTCTGCGAGATGAATTATACCGATTGTGGAAGGTGGAGCGACCACAGGTGACGGATGTCGTGCACGAGGCGGCGAAAAATGGTGATCGCTCGGAAAACGGCGACTACATCTACGGCAAGCGGCGGCTGCGGGAAATCGACAGCCGGGTGCGTTTTCTCGGCAAGCGCCTGGACGAGGTGACCGTTGTAGACAGCCCGCCCGACGATACCGGCCGGATTTATTTCGGGTGCCACGTCACTGTGGAGAACGAAGACGGAGTAGAGACGCACTGGCAGATTGTCGGACCGGATGAGTTTGACCTGCCGACGGGCCGACTGTCGATCGACTCTCCCGTCGCCCGCGCCCTGCTGGGCAAGGGCCTTGACGACGAGGTGAGCGTATCGACTCCGGCGGGTGAGCAGAGTTACGTCATAACCGCTATCGATTACCGATTCGACAGCCGCATCGAACGTCCCTCAGACAAAGCATGAAGCAGCGCCTGATCAGAACGACCACTGCACGCCGACAGAGGCAGTGCGCGGACGGTTGGGGCGTGCACCGTCGGGCTGGCGCGACACGATGGACTGTTCGTCCAGCAGATTGTCAACCTGGAGGAAGACCACGGCACCATCGCTCAGCGCGTAGCGACTGATGTAATCGACCACCAGCAGGTCTTCCGTCTCAGCAAACGGACTGCTGCTGTTGTTACAACCGATATTCACGCACATCTCGTCGATGTACTTCACCACGGCGTAGTTGTTCCAGCCCATCTGGCTTTCAAGGCCAACGCGCAGGCTGAACACGTTTTCCGGCACCGAGGCGAGGCGATCGCCATCAAAAAGTCCCAGGGCTTCGCTGTCGCCACTGGTCTCGGCTTTCGTGTAGGTGTACATCGCGTCCACCGGCATACGCAGTGCACCCATGCCCAGCGTCGTGCCGAGCTGCATTTCCAGGCCGGAGATCTCCGCCTCACCGGTGACGAAAGATCCGGCGGTGGCGCCGTTGCTGCAGGGACTTGCATTCGAGCAGTTCTCGCTCTTGTTGTCGAACTCGCTGTAGAAGGCGATGGCCTCGACAAACAGGCCGCCGCTGTAGCGCACACCGGCCTCGTAGTTGATGCTGACTTCCGGATCTTCATTCTCTTTCGCACCACCGCCGAGCGGGGAGAAACCACGATGCACACCGCCAAGCGCCTGCCAGTTCTCGGTCAGGTTGTAGGTAAACGACGCGCCCGGCAGCCACTCGGCAGCGTCGTTGCCGCGCACCGAGGGGGTGTTCTGCCGCTCGGCGTCCGCAAACTGCCGGCGGCTGGTCTCGACATCCTCGTAGCGCAGCGCAAGGTTCAGCTTTAGAGCCTCACTCACCTGCCAGGTGTCTACCGCCCAGAACGTCGTGGCTTCGGCTGTTTCAAACCGATTGTTGCCGCCCGTGGGCGGAACGACCCCGGTCTGCACAAGTTGCCCATCGATCTGGTCATAGATCTCCACCGGCTGGAAACGATCCATATCGTCTTCGTGCAGGCGTCCGCCGAGGGCGAGCTGATGCTGACCAAAATCGATATCGAAGTTCAAATCCACCCCTTCGGACGTGTAGGCGCGATTGTTGTTCTTGTAACTCAGGCCGGTAATGTCGCGCGTACCATCGAGCACAGCCTGGGCGTCGGCATCACCGGCATTTGCTGCGTCGATCAACGAACCGCCGCCACTGAGCTTAAACCAGTTGCGGCTGAACTCGTTGCGGTAGGCAATAGCTGTCATATCGATACTGTCGGTCAGCGCCAGCCGATAGGTCAGGCTGTAGCCCTCGTGATCGTTCTGCATCTGATCGATGGAAGACAGTCCGTAACGACGATTCTCAGCGCGGGCAAAGTCCGTGTCGGTCAGCCCCAGGTATGTCTCGTCGGATGTCTCATCGGAATACTGGGCCTTGAGCAACACGCTCTGGCGCTCGCCTTCCCAGCCCAGTTTGAGTACGTAGTCCTCGATTTCGTAACCTGAATCCTGGTCGCCGCCATCGATATTCTTGAAGCCGTCGCTGCGGCGCTGGGCGGTCTCGAGCAGGAAGCCAAAGCCGTTGCGCTTGCCACCCACACTGGCGAGCAGGTCGGCCTCAGCATTCTCGCCGTAGCGCAGATTGACGCGCCCGCCGAAGTCCTCGGGGATGGGCGTCGAGACCATATTGATCACGCCACCGGTAGTCTGTGGGCCATGGCGCAACAGCGGTGCACCCTTCAACACCTCGATGCTGTGCATGCGCAACGTGGTGGGAAAATAATAGGCAGCCGGATTAGAGTAAGGGGCCGGTGCAATCATCACGCCATCCTCCATCAGCGTCACCTTGGACGCACGCTCGGAGGTGGCACCGCGGATGCCGATGTTCGGGCGCAGGCCATAGCCCTCCTCTTCGCGGATATAAACACCGGGGACAGTTTTCAGCAGCTGGTTGATATCGTTGGCGAACTCAATCCTGATTTGCTCATCGTCAACCACGCTGCCCGACCCGGGCAGGACACGCGCCGCCTCCTTGGAGCCGACAATCGTAATTTCCTCGAGCTCCGACGCGACCGCGACGCCGGCGCCCACACCCGTTATAGCGGCGGTTACCGCCACGCCCAGCACATGCTTCTTCACGACCCATTCTCCCTGTAAGTTCCAGAAACGCCATGCACAGGGGGTCAATCCCCGCGGCAGAGCGATATGGCTAAGAATCTTACTTATAATGGTTCTCAGTTACAAGAGGGTGAGTTCCAGGAAAATCGTGAAAAATACAGTGGGCCTGATCCGCTGCTCACACAACCGGGCGCGGGCCCTGGCGCGTCAGACCACGCCGTATGCAATCATGGCATCCGCAACCTTGGTGAATGAGGCAATATTCGCACCCTTGACGTAATCGATGTAGGTTTTCTCGCCAGCGACGCCGCCGTGCGTCACGCAGCGTTCGTGGATGCCGCTCATAATGTCGCGCAGCAGTCGCTGCAGTTCCTCCTCTTTCCAGGTGATGCGCGCCGAGTTCTGGCTCATCTCCAGTCCCGACACGGCAACGCCACCGGCATTCGCCGCCTTGCTCGGGGCGAACAGTACCCGCGCCTCGATAAACGCATGAATGCCGTATTGCTCGGTAGGCATATTGGCGCCCTCGCTGACACCCTTCACGCCATTGGCAATCAGTGTGTGGGCGTCGTCCAGCGTTATTTCATTCTGCGTTGCACAGGGGAAGGCAAGATCCGCCGGTACGCCCCAGGGCCGCTTGCCGGCGTGATATTCGCAGCCGAACTCCTTGGCGTACTCTTCGATCCGGCCGCGCCGCCTGTTCTTGAGATCCATCATCCACTGCAGGCGCTCGCCGGCAATGCCCTCGGGGTCGTAAATAAAGCCGCCTGAATCCGACATGGTCACCACTTTGCCGCCGAGATCCGCAAGCTTTTCTGCGGCGTACTGCGCCACGTTTCCGGAGCCCGACACCAGGCAGATCTTGCCATCGATCGTATCGTTCGCCACCTCGAGCATGTCCTGCATGAAGTAGACACAGCCATAACCGGTGGCCTCTGTCCGGATCGGGCTGCCGCCGTATTCCAGGCCCTTGCCGGTCAGCACACCCACAAAGCGATTGGTGATACGTTTGTATTGACCGAACATGTAGCCAATTTCGCGAGAACCGACGCCGATGTCGCCCGCCGGCACATCCGTATCCTCGCCCACATGACGGTACAGTTCGGTCATGAAAGACTGGCAGAAGCGCATCACTTCATTATCCGACTTGCCGCGCGGATTGAAGTCGGAGCCTCCCTTGCCACCCCCCATGGGCAGCCCCGTCAGGCTGTTCTTGAATGTCTGTTCGAAGGCCAGGAACTTGAGGATGCTCTGATTGACGGTGGGATGGAAACGCAGCCCCCCTTTGTAGGGTCCGATCGCATTGCTGTTCTGCACCCGATAACCGCGCTGCACGCGCACATTGCACTTGTCGTCCTCCCAGCACACGCGAAAGCTGACCACGCGATCAGGCTCGGCGATGCGCCGCAGGATCTGCTTTTCATGGTAGATCTCCTTGTTGTCAATGTAGTCGAAAACATTGTCCGCAACCTCGTAAACGGCCTGATGAAATTCCACCTCGCCGGGATTGCGTCGCTTGAGACCTTCCATAAACTGGTTCAGATCAACGTGATCGGAAATTGCCATTGTGGTACTCCTTTCTCTGTTGGGGAAGTTACTATTGTTATCGGGTTTCGGACTTCCTGCCATTACCGGCCCCGCATGACACTGGCAGGTTGACGCAGATCAGCGCAAGCTTTCACTCACCGGCGGCGATAGAACCCGCTCGCCCGATGCAAGTCCTGCCACCACCTCGACGCTGCCATCATCGCGCGGCGCACCCAGACGCACGAATCGACGCTCCGCCCCATTCTCTCCCTGCACCCACAGCACATCGAGCTGACCCACAGATCGGATCCTTGCGAGCGGCACCAGAAGACGCTCCACGCTTCCCGCCGGTATACTCAGGCGCGCATACATACCCGGCAGCAGGGAATCTGCAGGCGGCAGGCGCACGCGGATCATGAATGCCCGCGCGCCAGGGTCGGCAGCGGGAACAATTTCTTCGATCGCGCCATCCAGATCGCGCTCAAGAGCCGGAACTTCCACCGCGAGGCTGTCACCCTCGGTGAGAGAAAGCGCCAGCGACTCGCGTACCCAGGCCTCCACCCGCAGCGACACCGGGTTGTAAAGCGATAACATACGCTGACCCGGGGATACGGTATCCCCGGGTTCGACAAAGCGCTCGACTACACGCCCACCGATCGGCGCGCGCACCTGCGCATAGGACAACGCCGCCTCACTTTCCTCGACCCGACGCCGCGCGCGCTGCAGGTCAGCTTCGAGTGCGCGTGCGGTAGCGATCGCGGCATCGAGGTCCGTGTCTGCAATAAGGCCGCGCTCATGCATGCTGGTCGCCCGCTGCAGGTTGCGCGATGCTTCGTCCAACCGCGCCTGGACGCTGTTCACCGCCTCGCGCGCCTGGCGCGCCTGCGCCTCAAGGTCATCATCCTCCAGCGCCACCAGCAGCACACCGGCTTCTACCACGTCTCCCGGGCGCACGAGCAGCCGGCTCACCCGCGCCAGCAGCCTGGAACTCACTATGGTGTGCTCCAGGGCCTGCACCGATGCCGGGACCGCCTCGGTAACCGCCTCCAGTTCATAGGTGGCCACAACGACATCATCGGCGTCCCGCGCCGCGTGCGGCTCGAGTCCCGGAGCAATGCGATCGTTGAAGAGGCCCGCCATCCAGGCGATCACCAGCATCAGCATTGCCAGCGCTGCCAGTGGCAGAAGAAGTTTTCGGGCTTGGATCATGCTGCGGGCTCCGCGGATGAAGAGGCGTTTGGCTCGCTGAACACCAACCAGTACACCACCGGGACGATCACGAGTGTAAACAGGGTCGACGCGATAATGCCAAAAATAATGGCGAGGGCCAGTCCGTTGAAAACGGGATCGAGCGTAATGATCAGATTGCCCAGGAGTGTAGTGCCTGCAGTCAGCATGACAGGACGCATACGCACAGCGCCGGCCTGCAGCACTGCCTCGCGCAGCGACTCGCCCGCATCCCTGGACTGCGCGATAAATTCGACCAGGATCAGTGAATTGCGTACCACGATCCCCGCCAGTGCAATCATCCCGATCATCGCCGTTGCTGTAAACATGACGGGGTCGGGGGCGCCGGCAACGACTCGTTCGCCCAACTGATTCATCAACCAGAAGCCCGGCATGATACCGATCACCGTGAGCGGGATGGCCGACATGATGATCAGAGACAGCGCCGTCGACTGTGTCTGCACCCGCAAGATCGCGAAGATTGCCAGCAAAGCAAACGCATAGCCAAGTCCCATATCGCGGAATACATCGATCGTGATTGACAACTCGCCCTCGCCTGTCCAGCTCAGCTCGGTGCCGGGCGGCAAGCGCCAGGGCTTACCACCACCGCTATTGAGGAACGTACGCGAATCCCAGCCGGGAGCGCTGCTGTTCGGCATTTGGCCGTCGCCCGGCGGGCGCTGATCGGCATGAATGTCGGCGATCACTTCCGCGGGCGTGCGTCCATTGAGCTCTGACATCACGTAAACCACACGTCGCAGGTCCTTGCGGTGGATGGTGGTGTCTACCGTACGTGACTGAAAGCCACCGAGTTCGCCGATGGCAACCAGAGGCTGCGGCGCGACCTCCAGCCCCTGTTCGGTCGTGGTCGCCGTGATGCCGGCACGTCCGCGCACCAGCAGACGCAGAAAATCGCCCTGCTGTACGCGCTCTGAGCGCGGCAGTCTCAGCTCTATTGGCACAGGCAGCATTTCGTCTTCATCCTGCAGGTAGCCGGCGACCTCGCCCGCATTGGCCAGTCGCAGAAGACGCACGATGTCCGCTGTCGATACGCCGGACAGCGCAGCTTTCTGCTTGTCGGTAACAAACCGCCGCTGCGACTGCTGTGCCTCGAGCGTGGAGTCCACTTCCACCACATGAGGCTCATTGGAAAGGCGCTGCAACACCGCGTCGGCCGCAGTTTCCTGCGTGGCATAGGGTGTCAGCGTATCGGCGTAGATCTCGGCAACAACCGTACTCAGCACCGGCGGACCTGGCGGCACCTCGACCACCTTCACCGAGACGCCCTCGCCCGCGAGCGGCGACAGGAGCGCGCGCAGGCGCAGTACCACGGCATGGGATTGATGCTCGCGAAGGGCCTTGTCGGCCAGCACCAGACGCAATTCACCCTGGTGCGGCGCCAGTCGCTGGTAATAACGGCGCACCATGCCGTTGAAGTCCATGGGGGAGGGCTCCCCCGCGAAAGCTGCCACCCAGCGCACCTCCGGCACGCGCGTCACCTTTGCTGACAGCCGGCGAAGCGTCGCCGCCGTCTGCTCGAGGCTGCTGCCCTCGGGCATATCGAGCAGTACCTGGACCTCGTTCTTGTTGTCGTAAGGCAACAGTTTCACCGGCACCGCCCGCCACACAGGCAGCAGCGCCGAGGCAATGAACAGCAGGACAACTGCCCCCATAAGCGCACGGGCCCGACCCCGGCTATCCAGGAGAGGCGCCAACAAAGACCGATAAAACGTTTGACCCCCAGGCGCTTTACCCGGCTCTGCCGGCGGCCCCGACCGCAACAGGCGACTGGCGACAAAGGGCGTGACCAGAAAGGCTACCAGGGTACTGATAATAACGCTGACCGGCACGTTGAACGCCATAGGCGCCATATAGGGGCCCATCATGCCGGTGATGAACGCTAACGGCAGGAAGGCCACCACGATAGTCAGAGTCGACATGATCAGCGGCGAACGGATTTCCCGCATTGCGCCGGCCACGCGCCCGGCAAGCGACCCTTCCCCGCGGCGCAGAAACCGGTCAATATTGTCTACGCCGGTGATTGGATCGTCTACGAGCAGGCCCAGGGAGAGTATCAGGGCAAACAGGGTGACCCGGTTGATCGTATATCCAAACGCCAGGTCCAGTGCCAGCGTGGCGCCGTAGCAGACCGGCAAAGCCAGGCCTACCACCAGTGCGGCCCGCCAGCCGAGGAATACACCGATAAAAACCACAACTGTCAGCACGGCGAAGCCCAGGGACATTACCAGCTCATTGACCTTCGCATCCGCCGTCTCGCCATAGTCGCGCAGCACGGTGAGACTGACTTCCGGCGGCAGAATATCGGCCTGTAGACGCTCCAGGGTCGCCAGTGCCTCGCCCGACACTGTCACCGCATTGGAACCGCGCTGCTTGGCGACGGCAAGCGTGACCATCGGCTGCTCGGCGCTCGACCCGTCGCTGGAGGCCGCCTGCAGCCAACTGTAGGCAATCGGCTCTGCCGGTCCATCGACAATAGCCGCGACATCACGCAGAAAAACCGGTGCGCCGTCGATGACGTTTACAACAAGCTGTCGCAGTTCGCCGGCATCGCGCAGAACATCGCCAGCCTGCAGCGCTATTGCCGCATTACCGACCACCCAGTCCCCGGCGTTATGCAGGCGGTTCGAGGCAACCAGTGCCTCGACAATGTCGGTCGGCGTGGTGCGGCGCGCGCCCAGTGCCTCGGGGTCCAGCAGTATGCGCAGCGTCCGTGCTCGCCCGCCCGTTACTGTGACGCCGTTGGTCTGCGGGATCGCCTGCAGAGCCGTGGCGAATTCTTCGGCCATGCGGCCGAGTTCATAATCGCCGTAGCGTTTCCTGTCAGTGCTCGACAACGCAACCACCAGTATCGGCACATCATCGATCTCCACCGGCTTCAACTGCCAGCGGGTGACGACATCGGGAATCCGGTCCTGATTGGAATAGAGTTTGTTATAGGCATTGAGAAGGGAACGCTCGCGATCTTCACCGACGTGAAAGCGCAGAGTTGTAGTAACGCGACCGGCACGGGTGCTCGAATAGACATGCTCGACGGCGGGTATCTGGTCGAGCAGCTTTTCCAGAGGAATGGTGACCTGACGCTCGGTCTGGCGTGCACTGAGCCCCGGCGCATCCACCAGGACATCCATCATGGGCACGACGATCTGCGGCTCCTCTTCCCGCGGGGTCAGCTGCAGCGCCAGTACGCCGGCCAGCAATGAGGCCAGGAAAATCAGGCTCGGCAGGCCACCCCGAAGCACGACCGTCATCAGCCCGCTGAAATTCCGAATCATCGACCCCCACCGTCGCGCTTTCTGCTACCGCAAAATTACTACCGCGTTTGCGACGATACTACCTCCGTGTATTCCCGATTGATACGAACCGGCAGTAGAAATCAGGGAAAGTCAGCCAGCCATGGCCGGGTGGGAATTCTTCGATCACAGCGTCTACAACACACGCTATACGTACGGGCTGCCCGAAGAGCAGGAGCGGCAAATGATCCTGGACTCCATGGATACCATCGAGCCGCACACGGGACGTCGAGTCGCGCCGCCAAGGCCGGATGCCTCGAGACTGCTTTGACCGTTTATACAGCGATGTATGGGTGACCGAGGGGCGGGAAATCGCCGATTATTATCTTGAGCACTACTATGATGCGGCGCTGGCGGACATCGCGCGGCGAACGGCGTGACCTGGTTTGCGGACTGGGTCATCGACGACATACTTTACCGGTTCAGGACGCAGAATGGGCGGCTATGGGCCATGCCCCTATCGAATAAAGGAGTCGCCGTCGCCACTGTATTTCCAGCTTTACAGTCTGCTCAATACGCGGTGACGCACGCCCCGGTAGTCGTGTTTATGGGCAGAAGCCACCAGCACTGGGTTTCAGTATGTGCGAATACAATCCAAGCGGACAAAAATTAATTACAATAGAATCACTTTTACAGAGTAAGGTCCGTACTTGACTTTGAAGACCAAAAATAGAGCTAAATGGTGACAGTATGAAAAATATTTTTCTTTTAGATGGTGGCGTAGGTCAAGAAATTTACAAACGGGCCGGAAAGCCGCATAACCCCATGTGGTCAGCTAAAGTCATGATGGAGAACCCCGAAATCGTGAAAGAGGTTCACCAGGATTTTATTAAAGCAGGAGCGAGTATCATTACAATTAACAGCTATACCTGCACGCCGACGCGTCTAGGGCGCGATAGTCAAGTTGAGTTATTTGAAAAACTCCAGCAACAAGCCTTACATGCAGCATCCAGTGCAAGAGATGAACTTGGTTTTAACGCCGATGAAGTTTCGATTGCAGGATCCCTACCCCCCTTGATTGGAAGCTATACTGTAGATGAGCGCTCTTTTACGGAATTGAAAACTGAGTATGAACAGATAGTCGCCATCCAGGCACCCGGCGTCGATCTTTTTCTAATAGAGACAATCTCAAACGTCAAGGAAGCGAAAGCGGCAGTTGAGGCGGCACTGCAAGGCGGCAAACCTGTCTGGCTGAGTTTAACGCTATCAGATACGAATCCGGTTCAACTGCGTTCAGGGGAGACTATCGATGAAGCGCTGAACTCTTTAAATAAGTACCCCCTGGGGGCTTTATTGTTCAATTGCTCTTTTCCAGAATCAATAGATCAGGGTTTGTCATCGTTAGAGCAGCTGGACAAACCCTTTGGAGGCTACGCAAACGCTTTCACTTCCGTAGACCCACTCAAGCCCGGAGGAACTGTTGATCTACTATCAGCCCGGGAAGATATAGATGAAAAAACATATGCTTCGCATGTAATGGACTGGATAAAAAAGGGAGCTACCGTCGTTGGCGGGTGTTGTGAAGTAGGTCCCTCCTATATCAGTTATATCAATAGAGAATTACAAAATCAGAGCTATAACGTCGTCTCTGTTAAATAAAACAAAAGCCATGCCAACACTGAGTTTCAGCATGTGCAAATGTAATTCAAGCGGACAGTCGTGGGGCCAGATAACTACCTATCTAAGCTGGAATCAACCTCTGATATAGAAATATATCGACATACTATTTCGGCACAGTATTACCATGTCGGGATTCACTGACTGGCGGATATGTGCACACAATCGATGGCTACAGCTGCACGCTGGGAGGACACGGAGCCCTGGCCTGGGGTATCGGCGCTACCGGGGCAGGACACGCGATGGCGACAAGCACCCTGCGCCTGAAAAAATCACAGCGCATGCGGGTCTTTTTCGAGGGCAGCACGCTACCCGGGGTGACCGCCAAAGACATGATCATGCACCTTATCGGCCACAATATGGTAATGCCCGGCTCAGTAAGCCCTCGCTACCATTTGCTTGCTTATGATCATTCGCTGAATTTCGTTGGTGCCCTCACCAATGCAGAGTAGCGGCGCATCCCGATAATAACGCTCGATTT
>CAYFVJ010000019.1:0-24987 GCA_964346555.1 uncultured Alteromonadaceae bacterium
GGAGGGGTGAGCGCAGACAGGCCCCGGGCATTGTTCGGCAGATCGCCGTGGTCTGCGATATGCGCCTCGAGGGCATTGTCCAGCGCCTGCATGTCGCGATAGATCTTCTGCAGCGCGGTATTGTCTGCAGTCATCGGGCCGATACCGAGACGTTCATGCAGGACTTTCGCGGGTTTCCTGCTGCAGTAGACCGCTACTTCGTCTGCATCCGGCTGGTTGAAGACCTTGCCGTCGTGGTAGATGAAAGGGCGCGTGCGCTGACTGTAGCCCATGACGCTGCTGGCGGTGTATTCCCCGCACACAACATCGCCAGGGTAGGTGCGCAGCTCGTCGTAAGTGACGCCGCGTCGATCCGGCAGGGTAGCGAGAAGAGCGTTCTGTGCCTCCTGCTGCAGGCCGCTACAGCCGATAAGCATGCTCGCGGTCATGGCGAGAGACAGCCCGCTTATTTGCCTGCGCATAAAAATTTCCATCAGCCTGTGTATAGAACTTGCGTGAGCGCAGTCTAGCGCACGTATTTGCCGGATCAGAGAGCGCTTCTGCGCTGTCCTGAGGCTTTGAATTCGCCGATGCTGTATTCCTGTCGGACAAGGGGGAGCAGCATGTGTGCCCGGAATTTTCATAAGCCCGAAAGTCGGTCGGCATCTTACGCGAGCGCGATGATGAGACAGCTGTCGCGCGCTTCGCTGCTGTGCCTGGCGGCGCAGGTGTCCAGCGCGAAAGCGCAGCTTCCGTTATCCATCGAGAACCTTCTCATGCCGCCGTCAACGTTTACCGTGTCAACGCAGGCGCGCTGGCGGCAGGCTCGCCAGCCAGTGCTGGCAAAGCGTAACGATGACTCTGGCGGTGCTTTTCTTTCTCTCGGGCATCGCAGTGTAGAGCAGGGCATTGCCTCCGTGGGTGCCCGTTACGGCGTATCCAGACGTCTGGAGTTGAAAGGGCGCGTGTCCCACCGCCAGACGCGTTGGCGCACACCGGGTAACCCGGCAATCAGCCGCAGGGGATATCGCGCCGCAATGGGGCTGAGCTGGCTCCTGCAGCCAGAGCGCGGGGCGCCGGCAGTGTTGCTGGACGCAGAGGTTGACCTGCTGTCACGGGCGGCGACACCGGGCGCAGGACGGGCGTGGCTGGATGGCGTCGGGTTTGGCGTCACCACCTATCGTTCGCTGGATCCGGTGGTACTTTCGCTGTCAGCCAATTACCGACGTCAGCGTGAACGCTCGATCGATCCCGGTAGCTCGGGTGCATCCGAGATGCTCGTTCTCGCACCACAGGTAAATTTTGCAGTGAACGCACAGGTAACGCTGGTTGGCGGCTTATCGCTGCAGTATCAGACAGGCAACGTGTCGCCTCTGGATGATCGGGGCTCCACTGTTTCCACGGCGCTGCGACTGGGTATCGGCTACGCCGCCGGAAGCCGCACTACATTGTTCCTGAATACGAACGTCGCTACCTCCGGCGCCGATCGGGGTGCCGGTTTTGACCTGGAGTGGCTTTACCGTTTCTGAGAGTGGGATCGGCAGGTGGCGACAGAGGCTTGTCGCCGCGTGCCACTAGCGCGACAGTTGTCGCATCTGTATGAACTGACACATGACAAGGAGAGTCATTATGAAAAGCATCTTAAACAGCTGCCAGGCCGCAGTGCTCACGGCGATCATCGCAACACCGGCATTCGCCGACGGGGTCGGATCCGAAGCGTTCGATCTCGACGCCGCCTTCGGCGGCAAGGCGCCGGCTCTGACGTCGCTGGATTCGCAGGCCATGGAGGCAACGCGCGGTCGCCTGCCACTGTTGGCTATTCCACTCACTATCGCCGGTGTTGATATCGGTCTGTCAGCCTTTTTCTGGGGTGTCTACGTGCCGAACTACGGCAGTGTTGGCTCCTGTACAGGGTGTGACTACGTGGTCTACGAGCAGTAGTCCTGATCGCAATTGCCCGTTGTTCCTTTGCACGTGAACTTCTAGCCTTTGGAGCAGCGGGCTCCTTCGCGTCGCTGATCGCGATGATCTTTGTTTTCAGGGAGGTGTTGTGGCACATGAAGCACCCGGATTTGGTGGAAAGGGAGCGTAACGAGACGTTCAGGAAGATTCGCGATCGCTATTGGTATCGCTGGGTGGGCATTTTCACGCTGGCGCTGTCTGCGCTTGTCGCTCTGGTATACGCGGTGCAGAGTGGATCGTATGCTGTGGTGATAGCGCTTGTATCGAGCATATTTGTGGTGGGAATCGCTATCGCGGGGCGCTTGGCTCGCCAGCGTGCCCTTGATGACATGCGGAAAGATCCCGATGCACAGCGCCCGCCGCCGACAGACTGACTGGATACGTTGGTGTCTTCCGGGTTGCAGTGGGTTTTTTGGCAGGTCGACGTGAAGCGTGACGACAGTCGGCCTCTTTGGCCAGGGCTTTTTGCGTTACCGCTGGTTGTTGTGACCATTGTTCTTATTGGCTGTGTGAGTGTCTCTGCTCGAGCAAGCGATGAAACTGACCGCGGTTTTCGACACTGGACAGCACTTCGTGACCAGCAGGTCATACGCCAGGAAAAGGATTTCAGTTGCGGTCTTGCCGCACTGGCGACAGTCCTTACCTATTATTTCGAGCGCCCCGTGACGGAAGCGCAGCTTCTCGATCAGCTGGAGCTGCCGGATTCACAGACGCTCGCCAGACAACTTGCGCGGGAAGGCCTGCCCCTGACTGAGCGCGAGCGTCTGCAGTCACTGCGGGAACGCGGCGTCTCTCTTGCACTATTGGCGCGCCTGGCGCGGACGCACGGACTACGTGCCCGAGGGGTGAGCCTTCGGCCCGAAGCGCTGTCGCGATTGAGCATGCCGGCAATCGCCTATGTAGAGCCGGGAGGATCTCCGCATTTTACGCTGATACGCGGTGTCGATCAGCGCGGTCACGTGCAGGTGGCTGACCCTTCCTGGGGGAATCGGTTGTTCACTGGCGACGACTTTGCCGGCATATTTGCACCGCGCGGTACACAGAGAGGTCGTCTGCTGCTGTTGCTGCCGAGCGACGCGGCGTCACCTGCAAGCGATTGGTTCCGTATCGATCGACCTCAACCCCTGTTGCAGCCCCGCTGAGCTATCCCGTCGCGGGGGAGAGACCGGGCCGGGGGGCCCGTAGGCGGGCACCGCCGTTTATAACTCCCGCAGTTCCAGCCCCAGCTCCTGCCGCAAAGCTGCGCTCGCATCGCGCTGCCCGGCACCGGTGATTACGGCGGTGCTGGCGTTTTCCGGCGTCAGGTAACATTGCGCGACCCTCCTCAGATCGTCCAGGGTGACAGCGAGTACGCGCTGGCGGAATGTCGTGCGCTGCGCGTGATCGCGGCCGAACCGGCGATTATGGAAGTCCTGCCTGGCTTCTCCTGCAGGTGAGGCGGGTTTGTCCAGGCTGGATATGACGCCCAGGATGGCCTCTTCCACGGTATCTGCGGCGTGCTGCTCGGTGAGCAGCCAGGCCACGGATGCGTCGAAGTCCTGCAGCGTCTCAGCCAGGCGGGGGTCGCGATAGGAAAAGAAGCGAAAGGCGGCAACAGTGGAATCCTGGCTCGCGCCGCCTCCGTAGGCGCCACCCTGTTCGCGGATGGCGCGGTGCAGGAAGCCGTTGCGTAAAAAGGTGCCGAGCACCGTCAGCGCAGCGGCATCCGGGTGCCCGACAGGTACCGTAGGATAGGCCCTGGCGCAGAAGTTGACCTGCGTATTGGTTATCCAGCACTCGCCGCGGCCCTCGCGCAGGCCCGGTAGCTGTAGCGCGCTGGCCGTCGTCGCGGATCGCATGTCGGCGAGGCCTGCAAACGCCCGGGCTACCATCTCGTCTGCGCTGCCGGGCTCACCAATGCTGAGCAGTTCCGGTCGATTGGCGGTCAATTTTTCATGCAGTCCCGTCAGAGCTCCCGCAAATGCTTCCAATTCGCTGTCGTTGCGCAGGCGCTCATCCAGTTCGCGCAGCTCTGCGATGCCGGCGAGACCCGAGCTTTGGTGCTGTTGCCGCGCCAGAGGACTCATACCCGCGCAGGCGGCCGCCATCGCAAGCCCGTGCCCACTGCCGGTGATGGACTGTTCGCGCCTGGCGCGCTGCTGGGAAATAAGCTCTCGCAGCCTGGGTAGCTCGGCAAATGAGAGACTATCGCGGGTATCGCGCATCAGTGCCAGCTGTGCATCGCTCTGGCGTCTGAGCGCCTTGCTCGAAAGTACCAGATTGGCAGCGACCTCCTGTTCGTCGTCTACGCTCCCGCGCATGCTGGCGGTCACGCTGATACTGCCTACGCAGGCAGATTGTCTATGCTGGGTATCGAGATAACTGGCGCCGCCTATACCCAGCTCGGTTGCAACGGATGTGTAGTGGCCGAGCAGTTGCAGTTCGCTCTCATCGAGGTCCGGCAAGGGGGCGATCAGTTGCTGGTAGACGAGACCATTGGTGCCCCGCTCATAGGTAGTGATATCGAGACTGCCCTCACTGTGCTCCCGGAAAGCGATCTGCGGCAACTCGGGGGAGACATCTGCCAGCGTCACCTTCGGCAGGATGCTGGCATCCACAGTCTCCTGCTGGCGGGCCTGCAGTGCCGCTGCGCGATCCACGATGGCCTGTTTCTCAGTTTCGTCAAGCGACGCCTTTATGTCTGCCAGCCGCTGTCGTTCACTGGCAACCCGCTGCGCAGACAGTGCCGGATCGGGTGACAGCACCAGGGTGACGCGGTGGGGGTTATCGAGAAGCAGTCGCTGCGCCAATTCCCGGATATAGTCGGGAGCGGCGATTTTCTCCCGCAGCGAGGCGATCACGGGCTCGAGATCAAGTACCGGAATGGGATCGGCATGGTGTGTAGCGCAGCCCAGGGCCTGCAGGATCAGGCTCAGGCCGTAGGGGAAGCCGTCGCCGCCCACTTCGCGCTGGTGCAGTTCAAGCTGGTGCAGCACTGCCTGCAGATGGTCCTCGGCTATACCGTCGCGCGCCACGCGCTCTATGACGCCGGTCACGAGCGCTTCCAGGTCATCCGCCCGCTCGCTCTCGCTGCCCTCGACGCCACAGCAGAATACCATTTCGCGCATGGAGTCCTCGAGACCGCACAGGGGAGACGGCGCGCTGCCTAGCGAAGTCGTTTCCAGGGCGTGCTGCAGTGGCGAGGCGCTATTTTCCAGCAATACCGAGGTCAGTAGCTGTGCCTCGAGCAATTGTTCAAGATCCGTGCTCTCGCCGAGCAGCCACCCGACCACAATGTGTGTCTTCTCGGTCAACGGACTGTCTTCGTCGAACGCATAGCTGCCGCTGACGCGCTTGGGTTTCTCCAGGCGCCGCTCGGGCGTCACCGCAATGTGCGCATCGCTGCGCGTGAAGTGCCGCAGCGCGAGATCCTCGAATACCGCCTGGTGCTCGCTGGCCGGTATATCGCCGAAGGTCATGAAAATGGCGTTGGACGGGTGGTAGTGGCTGCGATAGAAAGCCTGTAGCTGCTCGTAGCTGAGATCCGGGATGCAGGCGGGATCGCCGCCGGAGTTGTAGTGATAGGTGCTGGTGGGGAACAGGTGCTCACACAGTGTCTGCCACAGCGTCGAGCTGACCGAACTCATCGCCCCTTTCATCTCATTGAATACAACACCTTTGAACACCAGCTCGCTGTCGGTATTGGTGGGCTCGGCAAACTCCACGCGGTGGCCTTCCTGGGCGAAATCCAGAGGATCCAGTGTCGAGAAAAACACGGCATCTAGATAAACTTCAAGAAGGTTGTTGAAGTCCTTGCGGTTCTGGCTGGCGAACGGGTAGGCGGTCCAGTCCGCGCTGGTAAACGCGTTCATGAAGGTGTTGAGCGAGCGGCGCAGCATCATGAAGAAGGGGTCGCGCACCGGATAGCGCTGGCTGCCGCACAGCGCTGTGTGCTCGAGAATGTGCGCGACGCCGGTGGAATCCTCCGGCACCGTGCGTAGTGCCACGAGGAAGACGTTCTCGCTGTGGTTGCCTGCCAGGTGATAATGTTGTGCGCCGGTTTCCCGATGTTCAAAATGCTGTACGCGCAGATTCAACGCCGAGACAGGAACGTCCTGAAGCTGCCTGAAGGCGGTGTGAACGGCGGGCGCTTGTGATTGTGCAATAGTCATAACGATCCTGTTTGCTGAAAAATCTGCATTCTAACGCGTATTACCGCCATCTGCGCCCCCGGCGCCGTGCCCCCCGGCGCCATGCCCTCCAGGGCTGCGCGCCCCGGAGCTGCGCGCCGCGGACCCCGGCGCATCCGGCGCTGCTGCCACCGCCGGTACCGTTTTGATCCGATAGAGCATTGGCCAGTGTTTACCCGTGACCCACAGCGACTCGCTGTCGCGCTCATAGGCAATACCGTTGAGGACGTCGGTGTCAGGGCGCCGCAGAGTGTCCGGAAGCAGCCCCTCGAGGCGCACGCGGCCTTCCACCACGCCGCTCTGCGGATGGATGATAACGATGTCGTCGGTCTGCCAGACGTTGGCCCAGATGCGATTTTTCACCCATTCGAGCTCATTCAGGCGCGCGATCGGGCGCCCATCCTCGCTTACCCTGAGACTGCCGACCACGTCGAGGCTGCGTGGGTCGACATAGCGCAAGGTGTCGCTGCCGTCACTGTAGATGAGCTGCTCGCCGTTGTTGGTCATCCCCCAGCCCTCGCCGGGAAGGCTGAAGCGCCCGATAGGCCGCAGGTCCGCCGCGCGATAGACCACGCCGAGGCGGGCGCGCCAGGTCAGCTGGTAGATACGGTCGCCGAGCTGCGTTATACCCTCGCCGAACAGCCGGGGGTGCAGCGCTTGCTGGTCGATCAGCGTCATGCTGTCGAACTGGTAGCGACGCAGGCGTGACTTCCCGTAATTGCCCGTGCCGACGAGCAGGACACCGTTGTTGATCTCCAGCCCCTGCACGAAATTGTCGCGCGGATGCGGCCGCTGCTCCAGCACGCGGTAGTCAAATAAGTCGACGGCGAGGGCCTGCGCGCCGGCGAGCAGCAGACAGTAGAGGAAGCGTTTCATGGACGCCTGCCCGAGCGTACGATGTCGCGGATGATAAAGCGCGCCGGGGCGAGCGCCCGCGTCAGTCGGCGGTTGACCGGTGATGGTTCGCCGCAGGCGAGACTGGCGACCAGCTCGGCGGCGGGCGGTGTGGTGGTGGGGCCGCGCGATCCATGGGGGGTATTCACGAACAGCCGGGACCGGTATTCCCCCGCCGCTGGGATGACGCGGCGGGCGTTAGCAGCCAGGCCTGCGTAGCGCCTGAACCAGTCTGCTACCACCGGTGCGCGACCCACCATGGGCAGGTAGTCGGGCGAGGCGCAGCGCATTTCAGCGCGCCCGGTGAGCGCACGGACATCGATCGCGGCCAGCGCGCCGGCCCAACCGGGCACGGCGCCTGCCAGGGCGTCCAGGTTGTCGCGATGGTCGGCTTCGCGCAGCGTGGTGTCGGTATCGCCCGGATTGAACGTGGCGCCCAGGCAGTAAGCGCCAGCGCGTGGCGGTGCCAGATAGCCGGAGTGGCAGAATGCCCCGCGCGGCGTGGCGGGTAACAGCTGCGCAGGCAGAGTCGTCGTCTGTCCACGCACGGGGCGAAGGGGCAGCCAATCTAGCCCCGCGAGCGACGTACTCATGACACCGGCGCTAACCACGGCGATCTGTGCGCATCGGCTGTCGCCGTGCTCAGGTATTGCAACCCATTGACCCGAAATCTGCTGCAGATCGATCTTCCCGCAGTCCTCGATGACCGTGATTGCATGATGGCGGATTACGGCGGCGCAGACTGCACGCGGATCCATCCAGCCCGAGCCGGGGAACCACAGGCCACCTGCTGCCGGCGTCAGCCCGCAGCGTGCGGCTGCGGTGTCCCGATCAACGAGTTCCGCCAGTTCTGGCAGCGAGGCCAGCGCCGGGCGCAGCGCCGCATGCCGCGACGGCTCGCCAGCCATCTGCAGGCAGCCACACAACTCCCCGTCGTTGCCCGCAATGAGCGCGCCAGCGTCAAACAGCTGTGAATAGGCGCGCAGGGCAAACAGATAGCTGAGCAGAGATACATCGTTGAGCGCAGAGTGTCGGTGCGAAAGCCGCGTGTATATCACGCCCTGCGCGTTGCCGGATCCTCGGCTTGCGACCGCCGCGCGATCCATCAGCGTTACCTGCACGCCTCGCCGGGCCAGGGCCGCCGCGGTCATACAGCCGGCGAGACCGGCGCCGATCACCAGTGCGCCGGCAGCGCTCGATTCTGCGCGCGCCGGTCTGTCCCAGGGCGTGATTCGGTGCTCTTGCGGCGCGGGTGGTGCCTCCAGCATGCCGTGCAGACTTTCACGCTTGCGCCCGAACCCCGGTCGCTTGCCGACCGCAAAGCCTGCCGCCTGCAGACCGCGGCGCACGGCGCCGGCGGCGGTGAAGGTGGCGAAGGTTGCTCCATCGCGGCTGGCGAGTGCCATGGAGTGCCACAGTTCGTCGCGCCACATGCCGGTGTTATCTGCCGGGCTGAAACCGTCGAGATACCAGGCATCAATGCAGCCTTCGGCGTTCTCCGCAAGGTCGGCAAGGGCTGAGCCCGCTTCCTCCCAGCACAGATCGAGGGTGACGCGACCGTTATCCAGCAGGCAGCGGTGCTGTCCGGGGACCGGCAGAGGGTACACGGCCTGCAGTGCTGCGCCGATCTCTGCGTGCGCAGGCCAGGCAAGCAGCGCCCGCTGCAGGTCATCAGCGCGGAGCGGGTGCAGTTCGCAGCTCCAGTAGTGCAATCTGGCCTCCGGCGGCGCGCATGCTCGGAAAAGCGCCCAGGTAAGGAGAAAATTCAGGCCGGTGCCGAAGCCCAGCTCGCCGATTTGGAACACCCTGCTCCTGGAGTGTGTCATGCGCTGCCGCAGCTGATTCCCCTCGAGGAATACATAGCGGCTCTCTGCGAGGCCGCCGTCGCGCGTGTAGTAGATATCACCGTAAGCACGCGAGCGCGGCGTGCCGTCGTCTGTCCAGGCGATGTCGGCCACCGTGCAGGGTGCCCAGGGTTTATTGTCCCGATTGATCAAGCGCGTTCACTCTCAAGGCAAGGCCCGGCGGGCGCTGGTTTTCACGCCGGGCAGCGTTTAGACTGCCGCCTCGCAAACGCAGTGAGACCGCGATGGCAGCAAATCAGACCCAGTCTATTCCCCAGGACAAGTTCCTGACGCTGTCGGTGAACCTGCTGAACAAGGTGTTTCTTGAAGCCAGCCGCACCGAAGCAAAGAATCTCTACCGGGAGATTAGCGAAGGTCGGGTGGTAGCGCTCACCCGCGTTCAGATGGAAGACGAATCGCAGGTGCGATTTGATCTTCGCCTGGACCACTCGGAATTTCAAGGCAAACTCAATTATGGCAGTTTTCGCGCCAGCCTGACGACCCTGATCGCGAACATTGCCGAGGTGCTGCGGGACAAGAAGCCCGTGAAGGTATTTCACGCCGAGCATGACCCCAATGTTATGATTTTCGGCATTACGGCACCGACGGTGGAAAAAGAGCAGGCCAACGTCATGGTTCTGGGTGCGGATACCGCCCAGGGGCAGCCATCGGCGATGCTGCAGTTGATGTATCTCGACCCGAGCCAGTTCATTCCCCGCGACGAATCCCTGCAGAGCTGATCCAAACGCCAGGGCAGCGTCCACGAACTCGTCAACGGCATGCAGGAACACGACATACCGCTCCGCGATATTCCCTCGATAAGCTACCCCGAAGATCTACCGGTAGCCCGCCTTCGTGGAGAAATCGCCCGTGCTATTGCCGGACATCAGGTGGTGGTGGTCGCGGGCGAGACCGGTTCCGGCAAGACCACCCAGCTGCCGAAAATCTGCCTCGAGCTTGGGCGTGGGCGCGTGCAGCGCATCGGTCACACGCAGCCGCGGCGACTGGCGGCGCGCAACGTCGCCCAGCGAATCGCCGAGGAACTGCGAACGCCCCCCGGCGAACTGGTCGGCTACCAGGTGCGTTTCCAGGACACCATTGGCGAGTCCACCGCCGTCAAGCTGATGACTGACGGCATTCTGCTCGGTGAGCTGCAGCGCGATCGCCGGCTCACCCACTACGACACACTGATCGTCGACGAGGCGCACGAGCGCAGCCTCAACATAGATTTCATACTCGGCTATCTGAAGCAATTGCTGCCGCGGCGCCCCGACCTCAAGCTGATCATCACCTCGGCAACCATCGATGTAGAGCGCTTTGCCGCACATTTCGATGACGCGCCGATCATCCAGGTACCCGGGCGCTCGTTCCCCGTGGAGACGCATTACATCGAGCGGCCCGTGGATCAGCTCAACGAGCGCGAGCGCCAGGATGACATCGTCGAGCAATTGCGTCTGGTGCGCGACGGCTACTACGGGCGTCGCGGCGACATTCTTGTGTTTCTGCCGGGCGAGCGCGAGATACGCGAGCTGGCCCGGGCTCTGCGCGGCGAGCCGGGCCTGGAGACCCTGCCGCTGTACGCGCGCCTGGGGCAGGCGGAGCAGGCGCGCGTGTTCAATCCGGGCAAGCAGGCGGGGCTGCGCGTCGTGTTGGCGACCAACGTGGCAGAAACCTCACTCACCGTGCCGGGTATCCGCTACGTGATCGATCCTGGCGACGCCCGTATCAGCCGCTACAGCGCGCGCTCGCGTATCCAGCGCCTGCCTGTCGAGCCCGTGTCGAGGGCGAGCGCGGACCAGCGCCGGGGGCGCTGTGGCCGCGTCGCCGCCGGTGTCTGCCTGCGTCTGTACAGCGAGCAGGATTACCTGCAGCGCCCCGAGTACACCGACCCGGAAATCCTGCGCACGAACCTCGCGGCGGTCATCCTGCAGATGCTCTACCTGCGCCTGGGTGAGGTACAGGACTTTCCGTTCATCGAACCGCCGGACCCGAGGATGGTCCGCGAGGGCTACCGGCTGCTGCACGAGCTCGGTGCGGTGGATCGCCGCAACCGGCTGACCGGGCTCGGCAAACAGCTCGCCCGCCTGCCGGTGGATCCGCTGCTGGGGTGCATGATCCTCGCAGCCCGCAGCGACAATGTCGTGGCCGAGGTATTGGTCATTGCGAGTGCGCTGGCGATCCAGGACCCCCGCGAGCGCCCGGCGGAGAAACAGCAGCAGGCCGACCAGGCCCACGCCCGTTTCCGTCACCCGCGATCCGATTTTCTCGCCTGGCTCAACCTCTGGCGCTATTATGAGGAACAGCGACAGCGCCTCAGCCAGAATCAGTTGCGCAAGCTGTGCCAGCGCGAGTTTCTGTCTTTCATGCGCATGCGCGAATGGCGCGATACGCATCGCCAGCTGAGCATCGCCTGTCGCCAGCAGGGTATTGCGGTCCCGCCTCTGGCGGAGGTCACACCGGAGCCGGCGGCGCAGGGCGACAGCAAAGCGGCTGCGGATGCCGTGACGCGCGCAGCCCGCGCCGCGAATGCCGCCGTGGACTACGCCGGCGTGCACAGGGCGCTGTTGGCGGGATTGCTGGCGAACATCGCCCAGCGCGACGAGGGGCGCGTCTATCGAGCGGCGCGCAATCGCAAGGTGCAGCTATTTCCCGGGTCTGTGCTGAATGCCAGGCCCGCGCCGTGGCTGGTGGCCGCCGAGGTGGTCGAAACCAGCAAGGTTTACGCGCGCACGAGCGCCGCCATCGAGCCGTCCTGGCTGCTCCACATCAACCCGCAGCTGTTGAAAAAGCATCACTACGAACCGCGCTGGCAGAAGGCGCAGGGGCGCGCGGTGGCCACGGAGCGCGTGACACTTTTCGGGCTTACCATCAGTGATGGCAAGTCGGTTCACTACGGACCGATTGACGCCGGCGTCGCCAGGGAACTCATGTTGCGCGAGGGCCTGGTAGCTGGACGCTGGCGCTCGCCGCCGCATTTTCTGCGTCACAACCTGGCGCTGGTCGAGGAGATTGCCGACCTCGAGGCGCGTACCCGGCGTCGCGATATTCTGGCCGACGAGGAGGCGATCTTTCGCTTCTACGATGCGCATATACCGCGGGACATTTTTACCGCGGCAGCGCTGCTGCGCTGGATCAAGCGGGATCCAGGCGCGGATTCCCGCCTGCGCGTCTCTCGCGATCTGTTGCTGGCGAATGATCCCGGGACCGGTGTGGCGGATCTGTTCCCCGATCAGATAGTCTGGGAAAGTGTCGCGTATCCCTTGAGCTATGAGTTCGATCCCGGCGGTGAGCGCGATGGTGTCTCGGTTACCGTGCCGGTTGCACTGATGAACCGGGTACCGCGGCATCGCTTCGAATGGCTCGTGCCAGGGCTGCTGCGGGAGAAGTGCATTGCGCTGCTGCGTGCGCTGCCGAAGGCCACCCGCAAGCATTTCGTCCCCGCGCCGGACGTCGTCGACAGTGTGCTGCCGCAGCTTGCCGTCGACGATACGCCACTACAGGAAGCCCTGGCGGCGGCACTCAGTCGACGCGGTGGCCCGAGGGTGGCGGCCGCTGACTGGGCGCCCGACTGTCTGGAGCCTTTCTACCACGCCAACATCAAGGTTGTGGATGAACGCGGCCGGGTGCTCGGTGAGGGCAGGGATCTGTCGTCCCTGGTGGCGCGCTTCCGGGACCAGACGGCGCAGGAGGTAGCCGCGGTTGGCGCTACCGGACCGCGGCGCAGTGGTCTGCGGCGATGGGATTTCGAGGATCTTCCGGCGCAGTGGCACTTTACCCGGGCCGGGATGCAGCTTGTTGCCTATCCGGCGCTGGTCGATGCCGGTGACAGCGTGGCTGTCAGGCTCTTCGATTATGCCGACGAGGCCTGGCTGTCGCATCGCCTCGGCCTGGCCCGTCTGTTACAGCTGCAGCTGGCGCGCCCGGTGAAGCAGCTGCGCAAGCAGTTGCTGCGGGGTAACGAGTATCAGCTTATGCTGGCTGCCGCCGGTCTGCAGAGAGAAGCCGTGCTGGAGGATATTATCGCGGCGATTGTTCTGTCTGCATGCGGGCAGTGGCATGCGGAATGCCGCAGCCGAGAGGCTTTCACCGATGCTTTGAGTAAGGGAAACCACCACCTCGTGAGTGTCGCACAAGAGTTCGAGCGCACTCTCAGCAGCACCCTGAAACCTCTGGCGGCCCTGCGCCCCATCCTGACCCGACATGCCGCGACCTGGCCACAGACAGCGCATGACGTCGAACGACAGCTGGCGGACCTGTTGCGCCCGGGGTTTGCGGTAGAAACGGCTCCAGACACTCTGGCGCAGTTTCCTCGCTACATGAAGGCTATCTCGGTGAGGCTGGACAGACTGCCGGCGCAGCCGCAGAAAGATGCGCAGTGCCAGGCCCTGTTGGCGGCGCTCGAGCAACCCCTGGATGCCGCGCGGGAGCAGCACCGGGCCTTGCTTGTCTGCAATAGAGAAGCTCTGCGTTACTGGGTTATGCTGCAGGAGTTTCGCGTATCTCTGTTCGCGCAGAATCTGGGAACGTCGCAGCCCGTCTCGGAGAAGCGCCTGAAGCGCCAGTGGCAGCTGGTCGAGGAGTCGATCAGCGGCTGACCTGTAGCGGCCTGCGCTGGAATTAATTGTGCGCTTGTTCGTCTGCCTGAGTACAGCCAGGGGAGTACGTCGCTTTCCGAGCATGTTATCCTTGACCTTCTGGGGTAGAGCTGCAGATTATCAGCACTACAAGGTTCCATAACCGGGCTGAATAGAACAATATGACGTGCCGGACTGTACTGATCATACTCATGCTGATGTCATGCGGCGTCCACGCCGATGCTCGCGATGAAGACAAGCGCAACGATGATCCTCTAGAGGTGATTAACAGGCCGCTTTTCGCGATAAACGATGTCCTCGACCGCAGCATTCTCAAGCCCGTGGCAAAAGGCTACGATTATGTGCTGCCGGAAACCGCCAAGACGGGAGTGTCGAATTTTTTCGCCAATCTTCTCGACGTCAACCATTTCTTCAATGCGGTCATGCAGGGTGAGCTGGGTAACGCCGGGCACAGCGCGGGTCGTTTCGCGCTGAATTCTACCGTCGGCATGTTCGGCCTTTTCGATGTTGCGACGCGCATGGGAATAGCGAAAAAGCGGACTGACTTTGGACAGACACTGGCGGTATGGGGCGTGCCGGAGGGGCCCTATCTTATGGTGCCCCTACTGGGGCCGCGCACGATGCGCAGCGGCGTGGGCTCCGTTTTTGATACCCTGACGTCCGCGACTGCGCAGGTTGATGACGTCGCTGTGCGCAACAGCCTGTTCTTCACGGAGATTATCAGCGCGCGCGTCAAGCTGTTGGAAACAGACCAGTTGATTTCGGGAGATCGCTATATTTTTCTGCGCGATGCCTACCTCCAGCAGCGTCGTGCTCTGATCAGCGGCGGCGACGTGCAGGATGATTTCGCCGATTTTGAAGATGACTGGGCGGAGGAGTTCTGAACGGCGCGATGCTCAGGAAGCGCAAAACTGTGAATTGTTCCCCAAACCCGCGCCCGTGCCTTGTCGGGACGCCAGTGGCGGCGTAGTGTCCAGAGCCGTCAGAGAGCAAAGAGCATCCGGATGACAGACAGCGGCAAGGTGCTGGTCATCGATCAAGATCCCGACCGTGGCAGACGCCTGATGCGCCTGGTCGAGGGCGCTGGCTTCACCACGCAATTCGCCAAAGATGTCGCCAGCGCATCCCAGACGCTCAGTGACGCCAGTGAGCTCGACGTCATTCTCAGCGATCTCGATCTCGATGATGCGAACTGGGGGGATACTTCCCGCACACTGAAAGAAATGAATGTTTTCGTGCCGGTGATCATGTTCAGCGATGAAGCGTCATCAAATAACATGATGGTTGCGCTCAGGCTTGGCGCGAGCGACTTTTTCCAGCGCCCCGTGGAAAATCCCGATGCCCTGTTTCAGTCCATGAGCCGCTGCGTGCGCCAGCGACAGATGAGCCGGGAACTGCGCGAGTCGCGTCGTCATCTCGAGCGGGCCAATCGCGACTTGAACAATACTGTGAAGGTACTGGAGCAGGACCAGCAGGCGGGCCGTCAGGTGCAGCTGCGCATGTTGCCGACAACACCGCTCGTACTGGGCGACTATGTATTCAGCCACACTGTCATACCGTCACTTTACCTGAGCGGTGACTTCACTGATTACTTCACGGTGGGAACGGATTGTGTCGTGTTTTTCATGGCGGATGTGTCCGGACACGGCAGTTCGTCGGCATTTGCCACGGTGTTGTTGAAAAACCTGTTCGCGCGCAAGCGTTCCGATTTTTTCCGCCGCGATGATGCGACGGTGTTGTCGCCGGTGCGAATGCTCCAGCTCGCCAACAAGGAACTGCTTGATCTGGGTGCGGACAAATTTGCTACGATGGTTGTTGCTGTGCTCGATATGCAGGCGAATCGGCTTACCTACAGCGTTGCCGGCCACCTGCCGCTTCCGGTCCTGGTCTCCGGGCGCGGTGCGGAGTACCTTGCAGGCGAGGGCAACGCGGCCGGCATGATGACGGATGCCGTTTTCAGCGAGCAGTCCATTGAGCTTCCCGCGACGTTCACGCTGGCGCTGTTTTCCGATGGCATACTGGAGATTTTGCCGCCGAAGAATCTGATAGATAAGGAGCAGTTCTTTCTCGATGTCTTTCGCCGTGGAGATGAATCTCCCGCTTCCCTGGTCGCGAGTCTCGGCCTCGATTCGGTCGACACTGCGCCCGATGACATCGCGGCACTGTTCCTGAGTAAGAGGTTGTAACGTGTCACAAGGTCGGGTCATGGCGGCGACCCAGAATGGCGCCTATGTTTTGCGGCTCACCGGCGATGTGCGTATGACGCTGTGCACCTCGATCGATGACTATATTTCCCACATGCTCGATGACCCCGCATTCGCCAGCGTGTGGATTGACCTATGCGATGTCGATGGCCTCGACAGTACCACACTGGGGCAGCTCGCACGCCTGGCGCAGCGGGTGTATGCCCGTCACGGGTTCAGGCCCGCGATCTACAGCTGTGACGCTGGCATCAATCGCCTGCTCTACAGCATGGGGTTCCAGCGACTGTTCGATATGCATGAGGATGCCTGCGGCGACAACATCGTCGCCGTCGAGGATATACCGCTGGTGCCGGGGAGCGAGGACGTGGTGAAAGAGCGCGTTGTGGAAGCCCACCGTGCCCTGATGGGTGTGAGCGACGAAAATGCCGAGCGTTTTCGCGACCTGATGTCCGTACTCGAGGCGTCCTGATTAATCAGCGCCATCGGCGGCAGTGAGTTTGGCTCTGATGTAGTCCTTGTGAGCGACGTAGATGAGATCGGCAACGCGCCGTATCAGGTGTTCCTCATACTTGTCGATATCACCATCGGCGTAAGCGACTCGCCACATGTCCGTGACCAGCGTTACCTTCTGTGCCGGCGTGAAATGATCGTTGATCGTGCGCGTGAACTGATAGAGCGACGTCGCCGCATCAACCTCCTCATTGGCAAGTTGCAACAGTTCTTCCACTTCAGTGTCCGACAGGTCTAGACCGGCTTTCAGCATGGCGGCCATCGAGGTTTCTTCGACACCATCCTGCGTGAAGTCGGCCCTGGCGGTCTCGATGAGCAGCGCGGCGGCGGCAAGCTGGCGTCGATGTGCCGGCGTGACATCGGGCGTGTCAGGCGCATTGATTTCAAACAGGGACGATAGCGTTTTCAACATGGCTGGCTGATCACTTTTTCCAGTTTCACCTGATCGGCAATGAAGTTGCGGATACCCTCTGCCAGCTTTTCCGTGGCCATGGCATCGCCGTTAAGACCCAGCCGGAAGCCGGCTTCGGAGGGCGGCACGCGCGCTTCCGTCGCCGTCAGGCTGTCCGGGTTGAGTCGCCGGGTCAAGGAGCCCGTGTCGCCGGCGAGTTCCTCTAGCAGTGCAGGGCTGATGGTCAGTCGGTCACACCCGGCAAGTGCCTCGATCTCGCCTGTATTGCGGAAGCTTGCCCCCATAACGACGGTCTGGTAGCCGTGCGCTTTGTAGTAGGCGTAAATACGGCGCACCGACTGCACGCCCGGGTCGTCCTCGGCACTGTCGATGGTTTGAGTCGAATTCGCCTTGTACCAGTCCAGGATACGACCCACGAAAGGCGATACCAGGTAAGCGCCGGCGTCGGCACAGGCGGCCGCCTGTTCGAAGCCGAACAGCAGGGTGAGGTTGCAGTTGATACCCTCGCGCTCCAGCTCCCGGGCCGCGCTGATGCCCTCCCAGGTCGAGGCGATCTTGATCAATACCCGTTCCCGGGGAATATCGGCTTCTGCATAGAGGTCGATCAGTCGCCGGGCGCGCGTCAGGGTGGCCGCAGTATCAAACGATAACCGCGCGTCGACTTCCGTGGACACGCGCCCTGGGATGACGTCGAGAATCTCCCGGCCCACGTCGACGGCAAAGCGGTCGCAGCAGTTCGCGAGTTGCTCTGACTCGCTACCGCCGATTGTCGATGCCCAGTCGCGAGCACGCCCGAGCAAGTCGGCATAGCGCGGGAGGGCGGCAGCTTTCAGCAACAGCGATGGATTGGTGGTGGCGTCGGTGGGGGTGAAGCGTCGAATGGCCTCGATGTCACCGGTGTCGGCGACGACCTCGGTCATCCGGCGCAGCTGGTCGAGCTTGGATGTCATTCGCTGATCTCCGGTCGTGGGTCGTGGTTGCGGCATGGGCTGCGCGTGGCTGTGTTTCAGGCGGCTATGGCTTCCAGGGCTTGCGCGGCATCGCGCAGCACCTGTCCGTCGGCACCCGGTTTGTGTGCCTGTTCGCTCAGATGCCGACGGAAGCGCCGGGCACCCGGTCGCCCCGCGAACAGTCCCAGCATGTGGCGTGTCATATGCTTCAGCGAGGCGCCGGTCGCCAGCTCCCCGTCGATGTACGGCAACATGCGCTCGACGACCTGCATCGGTGATTGTGCCGGGTCTGCCGAGTTATAGAATCGCGAGTCCACGCCCGCGAGTAGCCAGGGATTCTGGTAGGCCTCGCGCCCCAGCATGACGCCATCGACATGGGCGAGATGGCTCGCGCAGGAATCCAGGTCGCGAATGCCGCCGTTGAGGATAATCTGCAGCTCCGGGTGTTCGTGTTTGAGACGGTAAACCCAGGGATAGTTCAGCGGCGGAACCTCGCGATTCTCTTTCGGCGACAGGCCCTGCAGCCAGGCCTTGCGCGCGTGCACAATGAACGCGCCGCAGCCGGCGGCGGCGACCGGCTCGACAAAGGCCAGCATGTCCTCGTAGTTCTGCATGTCATCGATGCCAATGCGGTGCTTGACCGTGATCGGGAGATCGCAGGCGCCGCGCATGGCGGCGACGCAATCGGCTACCCGCTCTGGTTGCGCCATCAGGCAGGCGCCGAAAACACCGGACTGAACACGATCGGACGGGCAGCCGCAGTTCAGGTTGACCTCGTCGTAGCCCCAGGCCTGGGCCCAGCGAGCGCAGCGCGCAAGTGCGTCGGGATCGCTGCCGCCCAGCTGCAGGGCGACGGGATGTTCCTCGGCGCGATAGTGCAGGAAGCGCTCGCGGTCGCCGTATATGAGAGCGCCGGTAGTGACCATCTCTGTGTAAACGGGTGCCCGACGTGTAAGCTGGCGCCAGAAATAGCGGCAGTGCCGGTCAGACCAGTCCATCATCGGGGCCAGGCAGAGAGTGCGATCCAGTGATTGCATCCTGGTAGTATACCTGTTCAGGCAGACATCTGTTGATCGCCGAGCGCACCTCGATGGCAGGATTGCACAAAGGCATCTCCGGCAGCAGGAGACCTGCCTGTGGTGCGTAGCGATCCGGCTGATTGCAGGCGTCGCAAGCCATCTTCCGGTATCATATCGGCTCGGGTCGCGCCGGCATGATTTGCAGGTGCGTCACCATATTGACATCACGGCATGGGTGAATAAGCGACATGGTCCGTATCAAAGCAGTCTACCGATGGATCTTCCTCGGGTTTTTCCTGGGTGTTCCGCCGGTCATCGCCAATCCCTCGCCCTACCCGCATACCGACTACCCCGTGACTTTTTCCGACATCAAGGCACTGCCTGTCGCCCAGGGTGCCATTCCCCATTCCTATGGCAGGGCGCCGAGCCAGTATGGTCTGCTGTGGCTGCCGGTGGCGCCACGACCTGCGCCGCTGGTAATGATCGTTCACGGCGACTGCTGGCTGTCTGATTACGACGTCGAACATATTCAACCATTCGCCTCGGCGCTTGTGCGCGCGGGGTATGCGGTGTGGGCGCCCGAATACCGGCGTATAGGGGAGAACGGTGGCGGCTGGCCCGGCATGATCGACGATCTGCGCGCCGCCCTGGCGCTTGCTGGGCGCCTCCAACCCGGTCGGATCAATCCAGCGCGCACGGTCCTGGTCGGGCACGCCGCGGGCGGTCACCTGGCCCTCTGGCTGGCCACCCGCAGGCAGCCCGTCGCCCCTGACGTGACGGTTCTCGGCGCCGTCGGGTTGTCGGCAATCACCGATCTCGCACTTTACAGCGAGACCGACAATAATTGTGCGGCAGTAGTCGAGACATTGTTCGATGGAGACCCTCAAACGCAGGCGGCGCGCTACCGCGAGGCATCGCCGGCACAGTCGGCGAAGCCGGCCCTGCCTGTCCAGCTGCTGCACGGTAGCGATGACCGTGTCGTGCCCGTGGCGCAGTCAAGGGCCATGCCGGGTGCTGAACTCGAGGTGCTTCAGGGGGCAGGGCACTACGATCTGATTCATCCCGGGACGTCGGCATTTCCTGCCGTCCTGCGCGCTATCGAGGCCGTGCTGTCACCGTGAATCTGCTTGAACAGGCCGCCGGCCTCGACAGAGACGATCCGCTGCGCAACCTGCGGGAGGCGTTCGCGCTGCCTGCGGGCACCGTTTATCTCGACGGCAACTCCCTCGGCGCGCTGCCGCACTGTGCCCGCCAGAGAGTGCAGGAGGTTGTCGAGCAGCAGTGGGGACATGACCTGATTACCAGCTGGAACGTGCACGACTGGGTCAATCTCCCGCGGCGGGTAGGCGAGAAAATAGCGCCACTGGTCGGCGCGGGGCCGGGGCAGGTGATCTGCTGCGACAGCATCTCCGTCAACCTGTTCAAGCTGCTGGCCACGGCGCTTGCGCTGCAGTCGCCACGGCGCACGATACTCACCTGTGCGGGCGATTTCCCCACGGACGCCTACATGGCACAGGGATTACAGTCCCTCCTGGGCGCGGATCGCTGTGATATGCGCGCTGTCGCCGCCGACGGATTGCCCGGCGCCCTGGATGAATCCATAGCGGTGCTCATGATCACCGAGGTCGACTTTCGCAGTGGCCTGCGCCACGACATGCGCGAGCTCACCGCCGCGGCGCACGATGCCGGAGCCCTGGTAATCTGGGACCTGGCGCACAGCGCGGGCGCCATCCCGGTGGCGCTGGACGACTGCGCCGCAGACATGGCCGTGGGCTGCGGCTACAAATTCTTCAACGGCGGCCCCGGCGCGCCGGCCTTTCTCTACGTTGCGGCACGCCACCAGGATCGCGTTACGCAGCCGTTGAGTGGCTGGTTCGGCCACGTCGCGCCTTTCGCCTTCGATCCGCAATATACCCCGGCCGAGGGAATCTCAGCCTACCAGGCGGGCACGCCGGGCGTCATCGGCATGCAGGCGCTGGATGCCGCGCTGGATCTCTTCAGCGATGTGGACCCGCGCAGTCTGCGGCGCAAGTCACTGGCGCTCACCGCTTTCTTTATGCAGGGGGTGGCGGCAGCACCGGCGCTGAGCGACCTGCAGATCGTGACGCCGACGCCGGACGACCGTCGCGGCAGCCAGGTCTCACTGCGCCATCCCGAGGCCTACGCCATTGCCCAGTGTCTGATTGCACAGGGTGTCATCGTGGATTTTCGCGATCCGGATATCGTACGCTTCGGCTTCGCACCGCTTTACAACAGTTTTTCCGATGCGGCGATGGCCGTGGAGGCTCTGCTGGACGCGCTGTCCACGGGCGCCTACCGTCAGGCGCGCTATCGGCAGCGGGCGCAGGTCACCTGAACAGCAGCCTATCGCCGACAGTCGGCACAGCCGCAGGAGGCCAGACCATGCACTACATCTTCAAGGTCACTATCGGTCCGGGCTATTCCGCCGAGCAGTACGCCGATGCATGGATGCGCGCCAGCGCCTATATCCAGGCGGCGCCGGGAGCTATGGGTACCCGACTGCATCGCAGCCTGGATGACCCGGATGTGTTGCTCGCTATTGCGACCTGGGAGTCAAAAACCGCGCGGGACGCCATGGAGTCCGATCCGCCCGGCGAGGTGAAGGCCATTATCGCGGAGCAATCGCCCTTCGTGGATATTGAATTTATCGGCGAGTTCGCCGACGCCGAGTGGACAGTATTGCCCGGAGAGACCGGCTCTTTATAATCGTGACCAGTGCCGCGGCACTAATTTCAACTACAGGTGACTCATGACCGTTCGCACCCGCATCGCCCCCTCGCCCACGGGTGATCCCCACGTCGGCACCGCCTACATCGCCCTGTTCAATCTGTGCTTTACACGCGCCCACGGTGGCCATTTCATCCTGCGCATCGAGGATACCGACCGTGCCCGCAGCACGCCTGAATCCGAGCAGGCGATACTGGATTCCCTGCGCTGGCTCGGCCTGGAATGGGACGAGGGCCCGGATGTCGGTGGCGATTACGGTCCCTACCGGCAGAGCGAGCGCATGGAAGTCTACGGTGAATACGCCTGGCAGCTGGTGGAGGCCGGCAAGGCATTTGTCTGCTATCGCACGCCGGAGGAGCTGGAAACGCTGCGTGAGACGCGGCGCGAGGCAGGGCTGGCCACGGCGCTGAAGCCGGCTGATCTGGCTCTGCCGCATGAGGAGGTTGCGCGGCGCCAGGCGCAAAATATGCCCTACGTTATCCGCCTGCACGTGCCGGACGCGGCGGGCAGCTGCCGGGTCGATGATCTGCTGCGCGGGCCGATTGACCTGGAGTGGTCAATGATCGATGCGCAGATCCTGCTCAAGTCCGACGGCATGCCAACCTATCACCTCGCCAACGTGGTGGACGATCACCTTATGGGGATTACCCACGTCATCCGCGGCGAGGAGTGGATCAATTCCGCGCCGAAACACCAGCTGCTGTACGCTTACTTCGGTTGGGACATGCCGGTGCTGTGCCACCTGCCGCTGCTGCGCAATCCCGACAAGTCCAAACTTTCGAAGCGCAAGAACCCGACCAGTATTCAGTATTACGAGCGCATGGGATTCCTGCCCGAGGCGCTGCTCAATTACCTTGGCCGCATGGGCTGGTCGATGCCCGACGAGCGCGAGAAATTCACGCTGGCCGACATGCTCGAGCATTTCGATATCCAGCGGATATCCCTGGGCGGCCCGATCTTCGATGTCGACAAGCTGCGCTGGCTGAATGGCCTTTGGTTGCGGGAGGATCTCGATCAAGACGAGCTGGCGCGGCGCCTGGTGGCATGGGCCTACAATGCCGATACGCTGCGGCAGGTGCTGCCCCACGCACAGCAGCGAATGGAGGTCCTGAGCGACTTTGCGCCGCTGTGTGCCTTCCTGGTGTCCGGTACACTGCCCCTGCGCGCAGAGGATTTTGACGCACTCGGCACGGATCGGGAACAGGTGTTGAGACAGCTGCAGTTTGCACTCTGGCACCTGGAGGCTCTGCGACACTGGGATCGCGACGTGGTCTGGCAGTCCATGCAGGGTCTCGCGAAAGCCATGGACCTGAAAGTGAAGGATTTTCTCGCGCCGCTGTTTTTAGCCATCTCCGGCTCCAGCGCCTCTTTTTCGGTCGTGGACGCCATGGCGATCCTCGGGCCGGATATGAGCCGGGCGCGCGTGCGCCACGCAATCGATGTGCTCGGTGGCGTATCCAAGAAAGCCGCGAAGCGCCTGGAAAAAGACTACGCTACCCTGAATGCCTGAGCTGCATCAGGTCCAACCGCATTTTTGATCTGCTCAAGATCGGCAGCGGCCGGACCAGCGCTCACACTGTCGATCCCGCCGTCAATGTTCCCGCGGTCCCGGTGAATGTTGTTGACTGTTAGAGCGATTCGTCTTTGTTCATGCCTCGGCGATACAGCGCCAGCCCAGCAAGCAACGTGACCAGCGATTCAAAGGCAATCGCACCGTAGGTGTAGGCGGACAGTTCCCCGCTGGCGAAAATCGCATGCACGCTGCGTCCGATCGCGAGCAGTCCGATGCCGAGCACCAGCGCCCAGAGCGCGGCCCTTCGGTAGGGTGCCCGCCAGGCTCCGAGCAGGCAGAACAGGCCGAAGCCGGTCTGAAAGCCGCCGTACATGGCGCCGATCTCGGCCACGCCATCCGCGCTCTGCATCGACAGGCCGGCGGCGCCGGCGGCAATGCCCGGGCTGATCAGGCAGGCAAGGCCGTAGGCGATGAACGTCGCAGCCGACAAGTACAGGATGAATCTATCCATGGTTGTTGTCCGTCAGTCCGCAATGCAGTTTGCTTTCGGTCGCCGCGCTGCAGTGCGCTGTCTGCAGCCTCCTCGATCACGTGTCTTCAGTGTATCCGGTTATCACAGTTCGGCGCATCCCCGGAACAATGGCGTCTGCACACAGATATACAAAATTTTATGAATACTTCCCAGCATAGCGTGTGGCCAGGTAGAACAGTACGCCGCTGGCGACGATGCCACCGCTGATCATGGCTTCAATCGGACGCTGCAACAGAATGTAGAGTAAGGTCCAGCCGGTGATTGCCAGGAAAATCAGCGGCGGAAGCGGGTAAAGGCGAATGCGGAATGGCCCGGGGACCGCGCCCTGCCTCGCTCGGAGAACGAAAACACCGGCAACCGTAAAAAACGTGTTCAACGCCATGGTCGCACCGGAAAAAACAAGAATGCGATCGAAAGAGGCACTCCAGAGGAACAGCAGCGCGATACCGGCCTGTGTGCCAACCGCGAGGGCGGGTATGCCATCGCGATTGACGCGCGATAGCCGCCTGAACACCAGGAAATCTTCACCGATTGTCTGGAGGACGCGCGGCCCCGCAAGAATCATGGCGCTGACGGTCGATATGAGTAGCAATGCAAGCAGAATGCCCATAATGGTCGCGCCGGCGTCACCAAACGCAAAGGACGCGGCAACATAGCCGACTTCTACCTTGCCGACCATGGCGTCCATCGGCGCCACCGAGAGAAAAACGTAGTTCAGCAGCAGGTAAGAGATACAGACCAGCGCGGTGCTGGCGATCAGCACCCGTGGCAGGTTGCGCCCGGGATTTTCCAATTCACCCGTGATGTAGGTAGCGGCGTTCCAGCCGGAGTAGGCGTAGTTCACGTAGATCAAGGATACCGCAAATGCGCCGCTGAACAGCAGCCTGCCATCGCCGCTTTCGGGTGTGAAAATCGTGAGTTGTCCGCTGTCGTTCGACAACAGCGCGGCCGCCGAAAACCCCAGTATCAGCGCCACCTTGAGCAATGTAAGCCAGCGCTGGGTACCGCCACTGCCGCGATGGCTGGTGCAGTGCGCGAGGGTCAGCACAACGATGACACCGGTGGCCAGCCAGATGGCAGAGAGTGCCGGAAAGACCGCTGACAGGTAGCTGCCGAAAGTCATGGCGGCAAGCGCTGTAGGCGCGGCAAAACCCACGGTAGCGGATATCCAGCCCGAGATGAATCCGGCCATGGGATGATAGATCTGTCCGAGGAAGTTGTATTCGCCGCCGGAACGCGGCAGTGCCGCGCCGAGCTCGGCGTAACACATCGCGCCGCACAGGGCCGAAAGCCCGCCTACCGCCCACAGGGCCAGCAAAACCGGTGCGGACTGTATCTCCACCAGCTGGAAACCCAGGCTGGTGAAGACTCCGGTGCCGATCATGTTGGCGACAACAATGGCGGCGGCGACAGATGGCTTAAACGAGGACACGCTATATTTTTCGTTGTTATCGGTCTCGATGCAAGTGTTGCGGCAACGACTGGGTCAGCGAATTTTATTACCGCAGGGCGAGCCCCGGCAGGCTGCTTGACAGCGGTTATGGGCGAGCCTAGACTCTCAACCCCTTGATCGGGACTAGCCTTTCTGGCGAGTACCACCCGGGGCCATAGCTCAGCTGGGAGAGCGCAACACTGGCAGTGTTGAGGTCGGCGGTT
>CAYFVJ010000020.1:0-3843 GCA_964346555.1 uncultured Alteromonadaceae bacterium
CCTTGGCCACCTTTCAGTATAGCCTCTTGAATAAGAGCGTACAGATAGACGTTCGCTGGCACGGCGTACCGCGTCAGAAATCCACCACGGGAATGAGAGGAAATACACATGGAAGCGAAGCACATTCTGGGGGCATTGATGGTCGCCGCATTGGCCACGGCCTTTTCCGGTTGCAGCAGTGACGAGGCGGAAGACGCCGGCCAGGAAGCGATGGATGCAGCGGAAAGTGCAGGCGAAGCGGGCAAGGAAGCCATGGACAACGCCGGCGACTTGGCTGAGGGCGCAGCAGATAAGGCAGCCGACGCTATGGATGCAGCGGGAGACAAAGCTCGCGAAATGATGAGTGATGCAGAAGATGCCGCGAAGGACGCCATGAATGGCGCAGAGGACACGGCGGAAGATGCAGCCTCAGACGCCGGGAGCATGGCAAATGATGCCAAAGACGAGGCGAGTGAAGCTGCAGAAGAAATGGGTGATACCATGGGTAGCTGAACACCGCTGCAGCGGCAACAGCCGCTGCGCAGCTGGCACGCCGCCGTGGTGATATGTCGCTATGTCGGCACGGCCCTTTAATGCACGATGCGTATCGCGTACTGAACAGTTGTCATACCATCTGACACATCCGTGAAAATAGTCGACGGATGGGCATCAGTCGCGCGCCGCTACCGCCGGCCCACCCTTACAATCGCTCAGCACCAGCGCAGGCGGCGAGGTATGAATCGCGAACGGAGCAGCGCGAGTGAGGGCGCTGAGGCCCAGCAGGTTGCGGCCCGCCCCCGCGATCACAGCAACCTCTACCGGACCCACATCACAACCGGCCCCGATCACGAAATGCTCCACAACATACACAGTCACAGGCTTCAGTTTGCCATTGGCCAGCCTGGCAGCAACCCTGCGCACCTCGCGCACGGCGCTCTCCGCACGTAGCGCCCTGAAGAGCGTGTCGCTGACCGTGACGAACCCCGCCCCTGTATCAACCAGGAACTCCGCTTCGATTCCCGCAACGCTCGAGCTTACGTAAAAACTGCCCCCGGGCGAGGTGGCAAGCGGCACCTGATGATCGAAATCCATTGCCATCAATGCTGTCGTCCAGAGCGAGGCAACGCAGCATAACAGGCAACTTGCAACACCATGCATCTGCCAGGCAAAACCCCTAACCCGGGCTTTGTTCGAGCCGCCCGCCGCGGTCTGCCGGGCTACTTGCGCGCATCTCGTCAGCGTCTGTGCTACCTGTGTGGACGCACGCATTTGCCACTCCCTCGCGAATTCCCGATAGATCAGAGGTTCTGTTTTTAGGCACTGAATTGAAGATGCCTGTTTAATTGCACTTTGTTAACTATCCCCTGCATACACCGAGCCATCGATGCAAAAACATGCAACTGGCAGCTACCTGGGCTATACGCGGCGCCTCAAGTCACGCCGCAACTTTTACCCGGCGCACCGGATTGAAGCGCTAACGCACCGTACAGGCGCATACGGACCGCGTACTGAAGGCGCCTGCACTTTTGTGTACACTTTTGCGCATAGTAACGACCGAGAGCGCTCAACATGCATCCATGGTTTTTCCTGCTTCACGCTATTGTCTTCGTTCTGCTGTACGCGGCGGGACTGGACTCCGCGGGAATGTGGCTGCTGTTCCTGCTCATGCTCTGTACGTTTGCGCTGGGACTATACGATATGTTCCAGCGCAGTCACTCACTGCGCCGCAACTTTCCGCTCGTGGCGAGGGCGCGCTGGGGAATGGAACACCTGCGACCTTTCATCAGGCAATACCTGCTCGAATCAGATACCGACGGCGCACCGATCAGCCGCATGTTCCGTTCCATTGTCTACCAGCGCGCGAAGGGCGACGTCGCGAGCATCCCCTTCGGCACACGCGTGAACACCAACCGCGACGGCTACGAGTGGATAGGCCACTCGATAGGCGCTCTCAATGTCAAGGAAATGGATCATGATCCGCGCGTGCGCATCGGCGGCGTCGACTGCCACAAACCCTATGACGCATCCGTGCTGAACATTTCAGCAATGAGCTTTGGTGCCCTGAGTGCAAATGCCATCCGGGCGCTGAACCGCGGCGCCGCGCTTGGCGGTTTTTATCAAAATACCGGTGAGGGTGGATTGTCCCAGTTTCACCACGAGCACGGCGCCGACCTGGTCTGGCAGATCGGGACCGGCTATTTCGGTTGCCGCAACCCCGACGGCACCTTTTCCGCGCAGAAGTTCCATGACACGGCCACGCTGGACTGCGTACGCATGATCGAGCTCAAGCTGTCCCAGGGGGCCAAGCCGGGCCATGGCGGCATCCTGCCGGCGAGCAAGAATGACGATCTCATCGCCGCGATTCGCGGAGTCGACGCCCACACGGAAGTCGTCTCGCCCTCCGCCCATAGCGCTTTCTCGTCGCCGCGAGAACTGCTCGACTTCATCCGACACCTGCGCGACCTGTCCGGCGGTAAGCCGGTCGGATTCAAGCTCTGTATAGGCCGCGAGAGCGAATTCATCGCCATCTGCAAGGCAATGGTCGAAACCGGCATCCGACCGGATTTCATCACCGTGGATGGCGGTGAGGGCGGGACAGGCGCCGCCCCTCTCGAATACAGCAATTCGGTGGGCATGCCGCTGCGCGACGGCCTGGCCTTCGTGGTCGACTGCCTGATCGGTTTTGATCTGCGCGACAACATCCGCATTATCGCTTCCGGTAAGTTATTCACGGCATTCCACATTGCAAGAGCCTTTGGCCTCGGTGCAGACCTGTGTAACAGCGCCCGCGGCATGATGCTGGCGCTGGGCTGTGTTCAGTCACTGGTCTGCAACACCAACCGCTGTCCCACAGGCATTACCACGCAGGACCCCCGCCTGACCCGCGGTCTGGATGTTACCGACAAGGGCAGTCGCGTCGCCCGCTATCAGCGCGAGACCGTTCATGCGCTGATCGATATCGTGTCTTCTGCGGGCCTGAGCAGCCCCTGCGAGATTACCCGTTCGCATATCTACCGGCGCGTGGACCAGCATCGTGTAGCGAGATACGACCAGATGTACCCATATCCTGCCGCTGGATCGTTCCTCGCCAGCCCGCCGCAGGGCCCTTATGCGGACGACATTTGCGAGGCGAGCAGCGACAGCTTCCTGCCCCGGCGCTACGTCTTTTCAGGCAATACACCGGTGCGCGAGCAGGTATCCGCGTAACCCTGAGCCAGATCAAGGAACCGGTGCCGGGAACATGGCAGAGTTTCATTTGTTGCAACAGCAGGAGGAAACGACAGACTATGATTATCGTGCGTAAGGCTACGGTTGGCCTGGCAGTGCTTGCCGCGATGTCCGCGGTCGCGTCCACGGATAAGCCCCAGATTGAGGCCAGGGCCGACGACATCGTCCGGACCCTTGTGGGTGAAGTAAAGCCCATGCTGAAAAGCTACATGAAGGCCCGCGGGCCCGCCGGCGCAGTAGAGGGCTGTGCCGTAGAGGCACCGCAAATCGCTGACCGCGTGAGCATGGAAACGGGATGGGACGTCGGGCGCGTCAGTCTGCAGCCACGCAATGCAGATCGCGGCGCACCGGATGCGTGGGAAACGGCCATCCTGAAAAAACTCGAGGCCAGGAATCGTGCCGGGGCAGAGTCTGACACGCTGAACCACGGCGAGTGGGTAGACGGACGTTATCGGTATATGCAGGCTCAGGTCGTGGAAGGCGTTTGTCTGAACTGTCACGGTGAAGCTTTGAATCCGGACGTGCGGGCTGAGATCGCCGACTACTATCCGGATGACAGCGCGACCGGCTATAAGCTGGGCGAGATTCGTGGTGCAGTCACGCTGACATCACCGGCCATCGATTAATCGCCCGGCA
>CAYFVJ010000020.1:3943-5554 GCA_964346555.1 uncultured Alteromonadaceae bacterium
ATGACGACAGGGTAGATAACGCTACGCTACACTGCGAGAAAAATAGCGGTGAGAGCGGAGATACCCGATGCGGCGAATCGATTTAACCAGCGCCGGCTTCCTGTTGCTGGAAAAGCGCGAAACCCCCATGCATGTCGGCAGCGTCAATCTCTTCACTCTGCCAGAGGGCGCAGACGAGCGGCGCTTTCTCGAGGACCTGCGCGAGATGCTGCGCGCCACGACCGCATTCCGGCGCCCGTTCGCGGAATATCCTGTCACGGGCCGTACCGGTCTGTTCTGGGAAAAAGACGCACAGATGGACATGGACTATCATGTGCGCCACAGCGCCCTGCCCGCCCCGGGACGCTACCGCGAGCTGTTCGCGCTGGCGTCCCGCCTGCACACCACTCTCCTGGACCGCACCCGACCCCTCTGGGAAACGCATCTGATTGAGGGTCTGCAGAACCGGCAATTTGCGGTCTACAACAAGATTCACCACGCGGCGATAGACGGGGTCGGGGCCATGCACGTCACGCGCAGCATGTGCAGCACCGACCCCGAGGAACGCATCGCGTATGCACCTTATTCCCGGGAGGCGTACGAGCGCTATAAACAGTCACGTTTTGGCGATCGGTCTACGCCACAGGCGGCGCCCGACCGACGCGAGCTGCGCAACGTCGTCGAGTTGATAAAGCAGCAGTACGACTCGGGCATCAACATGATGACCGCAATGCGGCGGTTCGGCGGCGCTTTTTTTGGTCGCAGCGGCAATCTTGCGGTTCCCTGGCACAACGTACCGCGGACATCGATCAATACCCGGGTCTCCGGCGCGCGACGCTTCGTGGCGCAATCTTTCGCGATGAGTCGCGTGCGCGGAGTCAGCAAAGTCATGGGGGCCACCATCAACGATGTGGTTCTGGCAATGTGCTCCGGGGCCCTGCGCCGCTACCTGCTGACCCGCGACGAATTACCGCTACACTCCCTGAAAGCCATGGCGCCTGTCTCGCTGCGGGCGGAGAGCGATCTCGACTCCACCAACGCTCTCGGCTTTATTACCGCCGACATGGCGACCAATGTCCACGACCCGGAAAAACGCCTGCGGCGCATCCAGAATTCCATGCAGGCAGGCAAGGACCTGTTGCGCGAACTGAGTCCAGCAGAGGCCAACCTGTTTATGCAGCTGACCCAGCTGCCGGCATTGATCACTTTTCTGCTCGGCCTTTCCTCACGTCTGCCCGCGTTCTCCACCGTCGTCTCGAATGTGCCCGGGCCGCGCGAAAAGCTCTACTGGAATGGGGCCAGCCTGGATGGCATGTACCCGGCCTCTATCGTATTCGACGGCTTCGCCATGAACATCACGCTGGTGAGCTATCACGACAATCTCGACTTCGGGATAGTTGCCTGCCGTCGCTCAATGCCGCAGATTCAGCGCATCATCGATCACCTGGAGGAATCGCTGCAAGAGCTTGAGGCAGTCGCAGGACTGGCCAGGCCCGCGACATCGCGGCGGCCAGCCGCGTTAAGGGCCGCATCAACGCCCAAGGCCGAGCCGAAACCTAAGCCCAAGGCCAAGCCAAAACCTAAGGCCAAGGCCAAGCAGGAACCTAAATCCAAGGCCGAGCCGAAACGTAA
>CAYFVJ010000020.1:5654-10814 GCA_964346555.1 uncultured Alteromonadaceae bacterium
TTCCTGACAGACGACGCTGTCAATTGCATTAGCAGTACTGGCCATGCTTGCTGTCCGGCCAGCGGCAGGCAAGCAGATTGTGGCCTCAACGGACCGGCCGTTATTCACCGCGCTGGGTATACCCGGTTCATGGAGGGCTCTTGCCATGCTGCCGATTGATAGCTTTTTTCATATTGGAGCGCGGATAACGGGGCAGCTTGCCGGTGTCCAGATAGCGCAGAATCGTCTCCTGCGAACGGATGCTCGCCGCTTTCTTGCGCCGCGCGACCCGCGCGTTGGTCTGGGCCGAATCGAGAATACGCGCCCGCTCGTTATCGTGCCACTGCTGGTCGAGAATGTCCTGCAGCACAGTCTTGGCGGCGGGGTCATGCACCGGGCAGAGAACCTCTACCCGGTAATCGAGATTGCGCGTCATGAGGTCCGCGGAACCGATCAGATAGTGCGGGTCACCCCCGTTGTAGAACACATACAGTCGCGGATGCTCAAGGTAGCGATCGACAATGCTGATGGCCCTGATGTTGTCAGACGTATCTTTCACTCCAGGCAATAGTGAACACATGCCGCGAACGATCAGCCGCACCTCGACGCCGGCGCTGCTCGCCTCGTACAGCTTCAAGGACAGCTGCTTGTCGACCAGATTGTTGCATTTGAGCGTCATGGCTGCACGTCGTCCCGCTAGCGCTTCGGCGATCTCGCGGTCGATCAACGCGATGAGGGCCGGACGCGTCGAGTGCGGCGAAACAAGCAGCTGTCGATACTCAGGACGCTTATAGGTGTACTTGAGAAAATCGAAAACTTTGTACACATCCGCGCCGATGGCCTGGTCATAAGTCAGCAACGCGAAATCCGTGTACAGCTGAGCGGTTTTTTCATTGAAGTTACCCGTGCCGATATGACTGTAGTAAGCAAGGCTCCTATTCTCCCTGCGCTCAATCAACAGCAGCTTGCTGTGCACTTTGAGGCCGGGAATACCGAAAATCACCTCGATGCCGCCCTCGGTGAGTTTCTGTGCCCAACGGATGTTGGCCGATTCGTCAAAGCGCGCGGCAAGCTCAACCACGGCACGCACGCGTTTGCCATTGGCGACAGCGTTGACCAGCGCATCCACCACCCGCGATTCCCGGGCGACCCTGTACAGACAGATCCGGATTGACTCCACCTGCGGATCCAGCGCCGCAGTCTTGAGCAGATCGATGACATAATCGAATGGGTGATAAGGATAATAAAGCAGTATGTCGCGCTCGCGAATCTCGGCGAAAATACTCCGGGAATCGTCCAGGCTCGGGATTCGAAGCGGCTCAATCGGCTGCAATTCCAGATACCTCGGTCCCACGCTTGGAAATTTTATAAAGTCTTTCGAATTGTGATAGCGACCACCGGGAATCAGGCTATCGTACTTTCCGAGATCGAAGCGCGCGATGAGGAAATCCAGCAGCCGCCCGGGCATCTCGCTATCATAGACAAAGCGCACCGGATCAGCGCGCTGACGCTGTTTCAGGCTACTCGCCATTTTCTCGATCAGGCTCTCGGTGATGCCGGCATCCAGCTCGATCTCTGCATCGCGGGAAAACTTGAAGCAGAAAGCTGAGGCGTCTTCGATAGGAAGAACACCCCGGAACATCTGCGGCAGGCAGGATCGGATCACGTTATCGAGCGCGATAAAGACGCGACCGGGTCTGCCAATGCGCCGCGGGATTTCAACAAAGCGATTCAGGCGATCGGTCGGTACCTCGACCAGCGCGTACGTGTGCTTGCCAGCGGACAAGATATCGACAGCGAGGTAAAGCGACTCGTCGTTAAGCGCCGGAATCGTCTGCCTGTCATAGAAAAGCACGGGATCGAGTTCCGGCAACACTGTCTCGGTAAAAAAGGTCTGGACATACTGCGCCTGGTTGGGTTCCAGCTGACGCTCGTTGATCATGTAGATATGGCGTCGCTGCAAGGCCTCCATGACCTCGTTATAGACTTTCTCAAACTCTTCCTGCAGCTCGAATACCTGCGCCTGTATCGCAGCGAGAAGATCCTTTGCCTGCTGCCGTGTGCCGCCGGATGAGACGGAAATGAGCCGGCGCACCTCGGCCACACGGACACGGAAAAACTCGTCGAGGTTATCCGAGAAGATTCCCAGGAAGCGCAGGCGCTGGATTTCCGGCACCGTCTCGTCCGCTGCCTCCTGCAGTACGCGCGCGTTGAAAGACAGCCAACTGAGCTCCCTCGGCATGAACAGGTTTTCATCGAGATCCGCCAGGCGCGGCTGAATAGGATTATTCGTCATCGTCGTGTCCGCTCCAATGGCTTCCGGCACGCAGCCAGAATGACAAAAACCCTAACCCTAGGCTAATACGGAGCTCGCGTGTAGGCCCGCAGAAAATTGTCATATTACGGTCACGTGTCAGCAGGCGGCCGGATCGCCAGCACATCCATCGACAGGCTCTGCAGCACGGATTCCGCTGTATTGCCGAGCATCTTGGCCCGCAGGCCGCGCCGCCCCACCGTACCCATGACCACGAGCTGAGCGTCGATGCGAGTTGCCTCACGCGCGATCACGTCCCCCGTAGCCCCGCGCCGGCACCGAAAGTCCCTGGCGGTCAGGGAATGTAAAGCCGACAGCTCCGCGATGTGGGGTTGCATATCCGCCTTTACCCGTCGCGTGAAGGCCTTGGCATCCACGACATCCAGATCTGTCAGGATGTCGGGAACCTCGACGGCGCTGATGCAGGATACGGACACACCTAGCGCATCTGCCAACGCTTTCGCATTAGCCAGCACAGTCCTGTTGAGAGCCTGCTTGGCTTTCGATCGGGTCGCCAGATCAAGTGCAACCAGCAATGGCCGCGAACGGTGCCAACGTTGCCCGGAGACAATCAGGACCGGTGCAGCGCTCTCTCGAAGGAGCTGCCAGTCAGTCGAGGTATAGCTGGCTGATGCGCTGTGATGTGCGGTCTTGACCACGTAATCGTAGGCACGGGTCTCGGTGCGGCGTATGATCCAGGGCGCAACGTCCTTTCTCCACACTACCCGCAGACCAACGCGCGTACCCGCGGGCGTCTCCCGATCGAGCTGCCGGCGCAGCTCGCTTTCGCGGCGGTCGAGCATCTCGCGCTTGACGTCGTCCCGCTGCGTACGCGACACGCCGAGTCGGCGCAGCGATGTATAGGTGAATGCAACGATTTCAACCGATGCACCCACTGCCGCTGCCAGCGCCAAGGCCCGCGAGGTGGCGAGGCAAGGCTCTTTACGATCGGCGATTACCAGAATTCTACCCATTATGTCTCCAAACTATCGGAATGCTGACGCCTGTATCCGGACACAGCGCCTGGATGTCAGACCCTTTGCCTGCCAAGATAATCCACCACATGCTGCGCTGTCTCCCGCGGGTTCTCGAGAGGAAACAGATGTCCGCCCGCCACCGTATGCAGCTCGGCCTGTTTCTGCACGCGGCCCCAGCGCTGGAACGCCGCCGCTGACAGTATCTGCGAGTTAACCCCGCGCAGACCCAACACCGGCATGGACACGCGCTTCAGCGTCGGCCAGATCCACGGTACCGACCCGTAGATACCCGCCTCCCAGGCAGGCGGGTACAGCAGCTTGACCCCCGCGTCATCGACAGATCCGGTACTCGCCGCAACATAATCCCACAACGCACTATCGTCCATTCCGCTGAAGGCGCGCCTGCTGCGGTAAAACTCAAAAGCAGCCTGAGCGTCGGCAAACTGATCCGGGCGCGACAGGGCGGCCCGTATCATCGGCATACGCTGCAGCCGCGCTCGCGGCATAAGCCGCATGCCGAGCACGAAGCGCGTGGGCAGGAACACGGGGTCGAGCAACAGCAGCCCACGAAAGAGGGAAGGCTCTCGAGTCGCGGCGAGCAAGCCGACCACGGCGCCAAGAGAATGCCCGAGTAACCATACCGGCGTATCACAGCATGCTCTCAGGGTGTCGACGAGATCGGTAGCAAACAGCTGCCAGTGCAGACGAGCGGGTGGCAGGGGCGTGCCCCAAAGCGGACGCTGGCGCACCGCCGATACGCTGCAGTGCGTTGTCAATGACTCCAGAAGCCGTCTGTAACTACCGGGCGGGTAGCCGTTGGCGTGCGCGAATACCAGCGCATGACCGCTACCACCGAAGCTTTCCAGACGCTCCTGCATCAACTGCTCCTGCTGCGTGAGAATAAGCGCCGAAGAGTAAAGCAAAAGCCCCGGCCTGCCCATGCCTGTACCTCGCCGCGCGGGCTCAGACAGGTATACTGGAGCGGCAAGTAATCGACGAGGAGGTATTGATGACCCTGCAGGAAATTGGCAGAACAAAATGCTTCGGAGGTGATCAACTCAGATTCCGCCACAGGTCCGACATCGTGAACTGCAATATGCAGTTTTCCGTCTTCCTGCCGCCACAGGCCACCCGGAACCAGGTGCCAGCGATCTACTTCCTGGCGGGACTGACGTGCACTGACGAAAATTTTATGATCAAGGCCGGCGCCCAGCGCTACGCCGCAGAGCATGGCCTGGCTCTGATAGCGCCGGACACGAGCCCGCGTGGTGACGATGTACCGGATGACCCGGACGGTGCCTGGGATTTCGGTCTCGGGGCCGGCTTCTACGTCAACGCCACACAGCCACCGTGGTCCACGCATTACCGCATGCACGATTACATCCAGCAGGAGTTGCCGGCGCTGGTCGCGGAGAATCTGCCTGTCAATCCGCGGGCTGCCGGTCTCATGGGGCATTCCATGGGCGGGCATGGCGCGCTTGTTATCGGCCTGCGCAACCCCGACAGCTGGCGCAGCCTGTCGGCCTTCGCACCGATCGTCGCGCCGAGCCGGTGTGCCTGGGGCGAGAAAGCCCTGGGTAACTACCTCGGCGCGGATCGCAGCACCTGGGACGCCTGGGATGCGACGGCGCTGGTGCGCGGGGGGGCGGTACAGAAGCCGCTACTCATCGACCAGGGTGAGGCAGATAACTTTCTGGCAGACCAGCTGCAGACTCAGCGCTTAGAGGCCGCCTGCGAGGAGCGTGGCTACGATGCCTCTGTGCGCTACCATTCGGGCTACGATCACAGCTATTTCTTCATCGCCAGCTTTGTCGGCGAGCACATCGCCTTTCACGCCACCCACCTACGCGGGTAGGACCTACGCGGCCCGGACCTAAGCGGCCCGGACCT
>CAYFVJ010000020.1:10914-17339 GCA_964346555.1 uncultured Alteromonadaceae bacterium
CCACCCACCTACGCGGGTAGGACCTACGCGGCCCGGACCTAAGCGGCCCGGACCTAAGCGGCCCGGACCTACGCGGCGCGGACCTACGCGGCGCGGACCTACGCGGCCCGGACTAGACCGCGACACAGCGGTTCGCTGACATGTTGCGAATTGATGTGTCGCGGCATTGATTTCACTAACGCTCCGCCGGGTAGAACAGCGTGCCCCAACTGCGTCTTTCAAACGCCTGCCAGGCATCCGCCGGCTGTGACAGCCGCTCGGCGAGGAGGAACCACACGATGGGATTCAGAGTCATCCCGCAATGGCTGCCGCGCACCTCGATACTCTGGGTGAGCGCGTGGCCAAAAGCCGGGTGTTGGCGCGACGTTCGCCAGTTGACGATACCGTCACCCCGGGAATAAATCGCCGTGGTGGGCACGGGCGGAGCATTCGGCAAAACATCTTCCTCTACCGGTATGTCCTCTGGCGGGTTCAGGCTGGAAAACAGCTGCGAGGGATAGGACCCGGTCCAGCGCCCCTCGCCGAATGGACTACCGAGGGATATGACCTGGCGAACCAGCGCCGGCTGTTCACGCGCCAGCTCGCGGGCGAATATACCGCCGAGACTGTGTCCGATCAGCGAGACCGGACTGTCGTAGCGATCGCTGAGAAAGCGTACACGCCTCAAGAGGCAATCGAGCACGCCGTCGCGCGGTCCAAGATTGCGGCCAAGGCCCCAACCGTGCGCCGCGTAACCCTGGCGCGTGAGATAACGGCGCAAGGTAGCGGTGTAGCCATCCGAGGCGAGAAAACCGGGCAACAGAATAACCGGGTGACCATCGCCCCGTGGCGCGCGCTCGAGAATGCGACCGGCCAGTGACAGAGATGCCGCCTCAATGACGACGCGGTGGACCTCGGTCAGGGCCAGCAGAGGGTGCGGGAGCGGCATATCATTTCCCTCAGAGGCGCGAGAATTCCCTGTTCAGTGAATATTGACGCGACGTGACATAGCTTTCCATGCGCTGCACCCTGGCCGTGGCGGCATTCAGCCGCTCCTCGGCCTTGCGCAGGCGCTGACTGGCGCTGTCGCTGTAGCGAAAGGTCCTGCGCGGACGAAAATCGTGAAGATCCTCGTCGTATTCCATCGCCGCGGCGTCACCGTCCTCAGCATCGGCAACCCACTTTCGATCGTCGCGCCCCGCGTCGCCCGGCAGCGGGCGGCGCGGCGCGAGCAGCAACCAGCCCGCCAGATAAGCCCAGAACGCCAGGGTCCCGGTAAACAGAAACGCGGCGACCCACAGCAGCCGCACCACCCAGTGCGCAACATCCCAGTAGTCGGCAATGCCGGCAGCGACTCCGGCGATCCTGCCGCTGCGCGTATTGCGGTACAGGCTCATGCCCCACCCGCGACGCTTGCGCTCGCGCAGGGTGGACAGCGTTTCGCGGGGGCCGCTATGGGAACCGCGTCGGTTGTATCGATCATGCGTCATGTCTTGGCTCCTGTCTGCCCTGTCGACTATTGTCTCGCTGGCGAACCGCCTGCGCTCGCCAATCGCGATGGTCACTATCGAGGATCGACTCCAGGACTTCGATGCGATCGGTGAGCCGATCCACGGTCGCCAGCATCTGCTCGATACGCTCCAGATCCTCGCGATTAAGGCTGCGACTGGAGCGACTCACGCTGCGGTAGTGCATGATGATCCAGATCGGCGCCACGATGACGGCGAAAAGAATCGTCGGAACAAACATAAACTGCCAGAATTCCATAGTTGGGTTCCTCGCCGCCGGCCATCAGGCCTCGTCCTTGCGCCCGTGCCGCGATTGCTGACCGGTGACCTCGGCGCGCAGACGCGCCAGTTCGCCGTTGATGCGCTCGTCTTCCTGCAGCGCGTCGATCTCGGCAGCCAGTCCGGGAGACACGTCGCGGCCGATATCCATGACCTCCAGCTGACTTTCAAGATTATCCATCCGCCGCTCGAACTGCGCGAAGCGGTCGAAAGCGTCGTCCAGCGCCTCGCGATTGACCTGCCGCTTGACCTTGATCCGCGACTCCACGGTCGCGGTACGCATCGTCATGGCTTTCTGCTTGGCTTTGGCGTCGCCCAGCTTCTGCTGCAGTTGTGCGATCTCCGTGTTCAGCTGCGCCACGTGCTCGTCAGTAGCAGCCAGCTCCTCCTCCACCGCACACACATCCTCCTCGAGTTCGCGCTTTTCCTGCAGCGCGGCGCGCGCGAGATCCTCGCGTCCTTTACTGATCGCCAGGCGCGCCTTTTCTTCCCAGTTCGCGGCTTCCGCCCGCACCTGCTCGAGTCGCCGGGCCGCCTGTTTGCGATCGGCAATGACGCGCGCCGAGGAACTGCGCACCTCGACCAGCGTGTCCTCCATTTCCTGGATGATCAAACGGATCATTTTTTCCGGATCCTCGGCGCGATCGAGCAGGGCGTTGAGGTTGGAATTGATGATATCGGTCATGCGCGAAAAAATACTCATGCAATTGCTCCTTATTTTGCCCGCTAAAGAGGGCGCTACCGAGGCTGAACAGGCCACCCGGCTTCCGATGGCTATTAATCTCCTAATGTCTTTGCATATATCAAGCCAATAAATATATTTAATTAGTGAAAACAATACTTTAAATATAATACTTAACCTATTTTAAAAATCTTTATTTTATTTAAGGCTCTTGCAACCTCAATTTACAGGTTTTTTATACCTATATGAGTTATATTTACTCCATGCGCAACCAGAACAGAATCATAGGGCAGTCGGCTGCCCTCGCTCTGACGCTGGACCGCCTGTCGAGCCTTGCCGCCGTCCACCGACCCGCGCTCATCCTCGGCGAGCGCGGGACGGGCAAGGAACTGGCTGCGGAGAGGCTGCACTTCCTCTCGCCGCGCTGGGAGGCCTCCTTTATCAAAGTCAATTGCGCAGCCATGTCCGAGTCTCTGCTGGAATCGGAACTGTTCGGACATGAGCAGGGGGCCTTCACCGGCGCCAGCCAGCGCCACCGTGGCCGCTTCGAACGCGCCGACGGGGGCACACTGTTCCTCGACGAGCTTGCCACCACTTCCGCGCGCCTGCAGGAGAAACTTCTCCGTGTCGTGGAGTACGGCGAGTTCGAGCGCCTCGGCGGTCAGAACACACTGCAGGTTGACGTTCGTGTCGTGGCCGCCTCGCACGCCGACCTCCCCGCCATGGCGGCGGAGAATCGTTTTCGACCCGACCTGCTCGACCGCCTGAGCTTTGATGTTCTGCACTTGCCGGCGCTGCGCCAACGCCCGGAGGATATCGAGGAACTGGCACGGCATTTCGCGGTGCAGATGAGCGCAGAATTGGGCTGGGACCTGTTCCCCGGCTTTACGCAAAAGGCGCTGGCTTCGCTGGTGGCCCATCGCTGGCCCGGGAATATTCGCGAACTGAAGAACACGGTTGAACGCTCAGTCTATCGCTGGGAACGAGCCGAGGCGCCCGTGGACTCGATTGTACTCGACCCGTTTGCCTCCCCCTTTGCGACCGTCCACGACGCCGGCACGGCGCTTAGCGAAGAGCAGGCGGCGCAGGCGACTGCTGGCGGCGCAGGCCACGTCGCCGCAGCGTCGGCGGCGTCCCCGCCCCTTGATCTGCGCCAGCATCTGCGCCTGGAGGAACGCCGCCTGGTGGAGGAAAGCCTGGCCCAGAACAGTTACAATCAGGGAAAGGCCGCACAGATGCTCGGCTTGAGCTACGACGCTCTGCGCGGGCTGGTGCGCAAACACAGACTGCGGTCGAGGGGACCGCGGCCCGCATCGCGCCCCTGACCCAAACGTATCGAGGAACACGGCATGGCACTCAGTTTGAAAGATTCCTCCCTACTGCAGACCGGCATGTTCATTAACGGCGGCTGGTCAGATGCCGACGACCAGAGCACCTTCGACGTTACCAACCCGGTCGATGGTGAAGCCATCGCACAGGTTGCTAAAGGGGGTATGCAGGAAACGCGGCGCGCTATTGACGCGGCGGATACAGCAATGGGCGCATGGCGCTCGACCACCGCAAAAGAGCGTTCCGATATTCTGCGCGCCTGGTTCGATCTGCTCATGGCGAACCAGGACGATCTCGCCATGATCATGACTGCCGAGCAGGGCAAGCCGCTGGCAGAGTCGCGCGGGGAAATCGCTTATGGCGCTTCCTACATCGAATGGTTTGCCGAACAGGCCAAACGTATCAACGGCGATGTAATACCCGCTCCGGCCGGCGACCGACGCATCGTCTGCATCCGCCAGCCGGTCGGCGTGGTGGCCGCGATCACGCCATGGAATTTCCCCAACGCGATGATCGCACGTAAGGCGGCGCCGGCAATGGCAGCCGGCTGCAGTATTGTGATTAAACCCGCGACGGAAACCCCCCTGTCGGCGTTTGCCATGTGCGAACTCGCCAAACGCGCCGGCGTGCCGGACGGTGTCATAAACGTGGTCGCGGGCGGGGCGCGGGAAATCGGCGGCGAGCTGACCGGCAATCCGATCGTACGCAAACTCACGTTCACCGGCTCGACACCAGTGGGCAGGATGCTGCTCGAACAGTGTGCGGGCACGGTCAAGAAAACATCCATGGAACTCGGCGGCAATGCGCCATTCATCGTCTTTGAAGACGCCGATCTCGATGCCGCCGTGGAAGGGGCGATGGTATCGAAATACCGCAACGCCGGTCAGACCTGCGTCTGCTCAAACCGACTCATCGTTCAGGACAGCGTCTACGACGCTTTCGTCGACAAGCTCGTGCGCGCCACCGAGGCATTGAAAGTTGGCGACGGCATGCAAGAAGGTGTGAGCATCGGCCCACTGGTCAACCACCAGGCAGTGCAGGATGTCAGCAAGCTGGTGGATGACAGTGTCTCCGCCGGTGCCGGAGTCGCCCTCGGCGGCGGTACGCACGAGCTTGGCGGCTGTTATTACCAACCGACCGTCCTCACCGACGTCCGTGCCGATATGCCGGTGTTCCGCAACGAGATTTTCGGCCCGGTGGCGCCCGTCACGCGTTTTTCCGACGAGGAGGAGGCCATTGCGCTCGCCAACGACACCGAATTCGGGCTTGCATCCTATTTTTACACCCGGGATGTCGGTCGCGTCTGGCGAGTGGGCGAGGCTCTCGAGTACGGTATCGTCGGCATCAACGAAGGCATTATTTCCAACGCCATGGCGCCGTTCGGCGGCATCAAGCAATCGGGCTCGGGGCGCGAGGGCTCGATTTACGGAATCGATGACTACGTCGAGATCAAGTACATGCTGATGGGCGGTCTAGCGCGCTGAGACCTGGCATCGATCCGCCGGGGCTGGCTCGCCCCCGCAGCTTGCCCGGCACCGGAGCATCCGCATGATCACTGTGTTGATCGCATTCTTCCTGATCGCCATCGTGACTTCCTTTCTTTGCTCGCTGTGGGAAGCGGTGCTGTTGAGCATCTCCCCGGCCTATGCACGACTTGCCGCAGACGAGGGTCGGACGACCGGTAAACATCTGCAGACATTCAAGCAGAACATCGACCGCCCTCTCGCGGCGATACTCACGTTGAACACCATTGCGCATACCGTTGGTGCTATCGGCGTCGGTCAGCAGGCAACCATGATCTGGGCCGACGCCAATCCGCTGATCACGGGATTAGTGGTACCCGCCGTCATGACGCTGGCCGTGCTGATACTTTCCGAAATCGTGCCCAAGACGATCGGCGCCAATCAATGGCAACGGCTGGCGCCGTTCACCGTCATGTCACTGCGGTTGATCATCGTTCTACTGTATCCACTGGTATGGGCCTGCCAGTTTATTACCCGGCGCATGAATCACGGCGACAACGCCAGCGTGCTCACCCGCTCCGAGTTTCTGGCGCTGGCAGAGATCGGTGAAAAAGATGGGGTATTCGAGGCCGGGGAGACGTCCATTATCGAGAATCTGCTGCGTTTTCGCGATATCACCGCGCAGGATGTCATGACCCCGCGCATGGTGGTGAAAATCGCAGTGCAGGAGGACACGGTGGATGACTTCCTTGCCGCCAATGCCGACGGCCCACTGCAGTTTTCGCGCATCCCTGTCCACCGCCGCGACAGCAGCGAGGATATCACCGGCTATGTGCTGCGCAACCAGATACTGGAACTGAAAATCCGCAATGCGGGGGATACACCCCTGGCCGAGATAAGACGCCCCCTGCGCGCCGTCGACGAGACCAGCGCATTGCCCGAACTGTACGACTGGTTCGTCAGCAACCGCGAGCACATTGCACTGGTCATGGATAGCTACGGCGGCATGTCCGGCATTGTCACCATGGAAGACGTTATCGAAACTCTTCTCGGCCTGGAAATCGTCGATGAATCCGACAGCGTCACCGACATGCAGGCCTTGGCCAGGCGCAACTGGGAAAAACGCGCCCGCGCCCTAGGCCTACTGACACACGAAGGCCCGGCAGCCGTTAGTACCAGCCCGAG
>CAYFVJ010000020.1:17439-24543 GCA_964346555.1 uncultured Alteromonadaceae bacterium
AAGATCACGCCAGCGTCCGCTCCAGCGCCGTGCGCCAGGAATCCTGCCGCCGGCGGCGCGCCGGCGCCGACATGCCCACCCTGAACTCGTCTCCCGCCTGCCAGATACGGCGAATATCCCGCGTGCCGCTCCAGATTCCCGCACCTACTCCCGCGAGAAAACAGGCGCCCGCCACCGTCGTTTCCACCAGTTGCGGGCGGATAAGCTTGCGTCCGAGAACATCGGCCTGTATCTGCATCAGCAGGTTGTTCGCAGAGGCGCCGCCATCGACCCGGAGCGGGCGCATGCGCCGGCCCAGATCCTTTTCCATGGCCAACAGAATATCGGCATTCTGCAGCGCCATCGCGTCCAGGGTTGCGCGTGCGATATGCCCGCGCTGGGTGCCGCGCGTCAGCCCACAGATCAGGCCACGGGCGTCCGGCGCCCAGTGCGGTGCACCCAGCCCCGTCAGTGCCGGTACGAACTCGACCCCGCCGTGGTCACCGACCTCGCGCGCCAGGGCCTCTATGTCCCCGGCACGACGGACCATCTTCAGGCCATCACGCAGAAACTGCACTGCGGCACCACAGATAAATGCCCCGCCCTCGAGCGCGTACACGGGCTTACCGCTCTTTCCCAGCTGCCAGGCCACGGTTGTCAGCAGGCCCGAGTGAGACTGCAGGCGCTCAGCGCCGGTATTCATGACAATGAAAGATCCGGTACCGAAGGTGCATTTGGCATCGCCGACGCCAAAGCAGGCCTGGCCGAACAGCGCCGCCTGCTGGTCGCCCGCGGCGCCGGTGATCGGAATGCCGTCGGGCAGACCGGGGACGTCGCGGGTACGCCCCAGTTCCCCCGCGCACGGCCGGATTGCAGGCAGGATTTCCGCGGGCACCTCGAACAGGTCCAGCAGGCGGCTGTCCCAGTGCAGGTCCTTCAGGTTCATCAATGATGTGCGAGCGGCGTTGGACACATCGGTAACGTGGTGCTCGCCGCCGCTGAGCCGCCAGATCAGGAAGCTATCCACGGTTCCCCCCGCAACCCGCCCCGTCTTGAGCTTCGGCGCGAGACGCGGCGTGTTGCGAAGCAGCCAACGATACTTGCTGGCAGAGAAATATGGATCCAGAACCAGCCCGGACTTGCCCTGCACCAGCTTTTCGTGGCCGGCGGCCTTCAGCGACTCGCAGAATTCCGTGGTGCGCCGACACTGCCAGACGACGGCGTCATTCAGCGCGTCACCGGTCTCCCGATCCCAGAGTATCGCAGTTTCACGCTGGTTGGTGATGCCGATCGCGGCGATATCGCTGCCGCGGCACTGGGCGCGGCGCAGGACACCGCGAATGCCTTTGAGCACAGACTGCCAGATATCCTCCACGCGATGACTGACCCAACCGGGGCGCGGGTAGCGCTGCTCGAACTCGTTGGTGACGCTGGCACAGAGATTGCCGTCAGTCGTCATCAATGCGACGGTCGTGCCCGTCGTGCCCTGGTCAATGGCGAGTACGTATGCAGACATATCAGTTTCCGTAGCCTTCCACCGCTTTGGTCTCGAGAAAATCGCTAAAGCCGTGCGCGCCCCACTCGCGGCCGTTGCCCGACTGCTTGAAGCCGCCGAAGGGAACGTCATAGCCGCCCCACGCGCCGTTGATGTGGATATTACCGGCGCGTATGCGCGAGGCAACCTTGCGCGCGTGCTCGATATCACCACTCTGGACAAATCCTGCGAGGCCGTAGGGCGTATCGTTGGCGATGCGGATCGCTTCCTCTTCGCTAGCGTATGGAATGAGCACCAGCACCGGCCCGAAAATCTCTTCGCGGGCAATGGTCATATCGTTGCTGACGTCGGAAAATACTGTCGGGCGCACGTAGTAACCCATATCGATCCCCGCGGGCTTGCCCGGCCCCCCGACCACGAGCTTCGCCCCCTCGTCGATACCCTTCTGTATCAGCGCCTGCACGCGATCAAACTGCAGCTGCGACACGAGGGGTCCCATTTGCGTGTCGGTATCAGAAGGATCACCGACCACGGTTTTTTCCGCCACATCGCGCGCCACAGCCTCGGCCTCGGCCAGTCTCGCCGCCGGCACCAGCATACGCGAGGGTGCATTGCAGGACTGGCCGGTGTTATTGAACATGCCGCGCACGCCCTGTTTGACGGCGACAGCGAGATCGGCGTCCTCCAGGATGATGTTCGGTGACTTACCACCGAGTTCCTGGGTCACACGCTTGACCGACGGCGCCGCATTCTGTGCCACCAGCGTACCCGCCCGGGTGGAGCCGGTGAATGACATCATGTCGATATCGGGATGTGCGGACAGCAACGTACCGACACCCGGTCCGTCTCCGTTTACCAGATTGAACACGCCCGCGGGCACGCCTGCCTCGTGCAGCACTTCTGTCCACAGCCGAGCTGACAACGGCGCGATTTCGCTGGGCTTGAGAATCACCGTGCAGCCGACCGCAAGTGCCGGCGCCACTTTGCAGCCAATCTGATTCATCGGCCAGTTCCAGGGCGTGATCAGTCCGCATACGCCAATCGGCTCCTTGAACACGCGGTGCGGACCGAGACTTTCCTCGAAAGCAAATTCGCCCAGCACGCGCGCCGCCTCCTGCAGATGCCCGAGCCCGGTGTGTGCCTGCACTTTTTTTGCGAGAGAAATCGGCGCGCCCATCTCTTCGCTGATAGCCGCTGCAATGTCGTCGTAGCGCTTTCTGTAAACCGCAGCGCATGACTCCAGCAACTCGATCCGCTCCTGGCGCGAGGTCTGCGGATAGCTGTCGAATGCCTTGCGCGCAGCGGCCACCGCAGCATTGACATCCGCCTCGGCGCCCAGAGAGATACGCGCACAGACTGCCTCGGTCGCCGGATTGATCACGTCGAATGGGTTGGGGCTCGCCGGTTCAACCCATCTGCCGTCGATATAGAATTGCGTGTAGTCGTGCATGAAGATCTCCAAAGGTCATTGCAAACGTCCGGGCCGGAGTGTAGCACCCCGATTGCGCAGCGCCAGTCGGCCTTCCCCGGTGTAATAGCCGGCAACTGAGGGGCGCGCGGGCCTCACTTCGCTTGCGCCCGCCCGGTAATTGCAACACACTTTTGCACAATGTTTACGCATTCCGGGGAGCACGACGGCATGAACATGGATATTGGCAGCGACGAGATGACCCTTTTTCGGGATATGGCACGTCGCGCTTTCGAGCACGAGATAGCGCCTCACTACGAGACCTGGGAAGAGCAGCGCATGGTGCCGCGGTCACTGTGGAATACCCTCGGAGCCGCCGGCCTGCTGTGCCCGGACGTCGATGAAGCTTACGGCGGCGCCGGCACCTCGCCGCAGGTGACGCTGGCCATGATCGAGGAACTGTCGCGACTGGGCTTCGGCGGATTTGCCAGCGGTTACGGCATCCACTCCAACATCGTTGCTCCCTACCTTATACATCATGGCAGTGAAGCCCAGAAACAGCAGTGGCTGCCGCGCATGGTCAGTGGCGAGGCGGTGGGCGCACTGGCCATGACCGAACCGGGCGCCGGCTCGGATGTGCAGGCCATCCGCACGAATGCGGTACGCGACGGCGACGAGTGGGTGCTGAATGGCTCCAAGATCTTCATCACCAACGGCATCCATGCCGACCTGGTACTTGTCGCCGCGCTAACTGATCCGGGCAAGGGCGCAAAGGGCACGTCGCTGTTCCTGGTCGACGCACACCTGTCCGGCTTTGACAAAAGCCGCAAGATCGACAAAATAGGCCAGCATGCATCGGACACCGCTCAGCTGTTTTTCCAGGATGTTCGCCTGCCGGCCGATGCGTTGCTCGGCGAGCTGAACAGTGGCTTCATAATCATGATGCAGGAACTGCCGCGGGAGCGACTGGGCATTGCGGCGCAGGCGGTAGCTTCTGCAGAGGGTGCTCTGGCACTGACGGTAGACTACGTTGGCGAACGCAAGGCTTTCGGACAGCCGATCGGCAGCTTCCAGAACACTCGCTTCAAGCTGGCAGATGTTAAAACAGACATTGCCCTCAACCGTGCGCTCTACGAACAGTGTGCGGAAGAGTACAGCTGCGGGGAGCTGACGGCGGACAAGGCGGCAATGCTCAAGCTGGCGTCCTGCGAGATGCAGTGCAGCACAATCGACGAATGCCTGCAGCTCTTCGGCGGCTATGGCTACACCAGCGAGTACCCGATTTCACGCTTCTACACCGATGCACGCATCCAGCGAATCTATGGCGGCACGTCGGAAATTATGCGCGAGTTGGTGGCGCGCAGCCTGCTCGGGCGCTAGGCGGGTCACTCGTAGCAAGACACGCGAAGTCGGCTATGCAGTGATTATCTTCACATCAATTTCAGGGAGACAGACAGTGCAAGAAAAAGGTAATACCAGAGGCGCGCACAAAGTGCGCAACAGGGCGTTGATTCTCTTCGGTCTGATTGTCGTTGTGACACTGCTGTGGGTACTGCTCCTGCTGTTTACCAATCTGCCGGTTTTCGTACTGGCAATCGTGGGGCTAGTGAGCCTCTTTCTTCTATCGGTCGCGACTGCATGGATGGTTATGGCCGTGCCGCGCCGTGGCAGGGAGCAATCGCAGGCAGGAACGGGCCGGGATACGCACTGACGCGTGGTCGGCCCCCGGCCGGGGACTGGCGCTCAGCCGACAACTCCAGCGTCTCGCAAGTCGGCGAGTTCCGCGTCACTGAGTGAGAGAACGCCCTGCAGGATCTCCTCATTGTGGCTGCCGATGTCCCCTCCCGGCCACTCCGTGCGACCCGGCGTCTTCTCGAGTCGCGGCAGGATCGCTGGAATTTTCAGCGGCTTGCCGTTGATCTCCACCTGCTCGAACATCCCCCGCGCCTGGTAGTGCGGATCTGCAAGCATGTCAGCCACACTATAGATAGGACCAACCGGCACCCTCTCCGCCTCCAGCTGCTCGATAACCTCTGCCGCAGTGTGCTGCTGGCACCAGTCTGAGAGTGCCGCATCGATATCCTCCTCATGCACAATGCGGCCCGCGTTGTTCGCCATTGCAGGGTTTTCCGCCATATCCGGCCGCCCCGCCACACGCATGAGACGACGGAAAATCGAGTCGCCATTGCCGCCGATAATCACGTGGCGGCCGTCCCCGCAAGTGTACGTATTGGTCGGCACAATCCCTGTTATGGTTGTGCCCGAGGGCTCACGCACAACACCTGCACCGTCGTATTCCGGCACCAGTCCCTCCATGAGATTGAATACCGATTCGTAGAGTGCGACATCGATGGTCTGCCCGCTGTTATCCCGGTGCCGCTGAATCACCGCCAGGGCGATGCCGAGTGCCGCATGAATGGCCGACACCGTGTCTCCCAGGGAAATGTTGGGACGCACCGGGGGCTTTCCCGGCTCGCCGTTGACGTAGCGAAAGCCACCAAAGCCTTCGGTGACCGATGCGTAACCGGGTTTTTCCGAATACGGTCCATCCTGACCGTACCCGGAGATGCGCGCGTAGATAAGACGCGGGTTGCGCTCCCTGACAGTATCGGGGCCCAGTCCCCACGATTCCATTAAACCGGGTCGGAAATTCTCGACCAGGACATCTGCATTGTCGAGAAGCTGCAGGGTCAGCGCGCGGCCGCGCTCGGACTTGAGATCGAGAGTCACGCTCTTCTTGTTGCGACCGAGGCTGCGATACCACAATGACGCACCGTCGCGCACTTCCCGCCAGCCGCGGATCGGATCACCGCCAGGCGGTTCGACCTTGATCACCTCGGCACCGAAATACGCGAGGATTGTGCCGGTAAAGGGCCCGGCCAACAGCTGCCCCAGCTCGATTACCCGCAGACCCTCCAGTGGTCTCGCTGTTTGCGTCACTCAATGCCCCCCATCCCGGTACTCCATCGCGTCACCACTAGTCTACCGCGCCTGCGCTGAGTGTTGCGAGAGGCTACTACTCCTTCGATCTGATACCGGAAGAGTAATAATGTTCGCCGTTAGGCCAAGTGTCGGATGCTTTGAAATCGACTGTCGACAATCTCCAACAGTCTGCTAACATCTTTTCTGAGTACCAATTCAGGAGCAAGAGTCCATGTTGAAGTCTTTCAAACGGCGCTGCGGTCTCGCCATCGTTGCCAGTACACTCGTCGCCGCACCCACAGTTCTTGCCAACCTCGTCAAGGACGAACCCCTGCAATCCTATCGGCAGTCTATTTTCGCCATAGTCGCCATGAATTTCGGACCTATCGCCGACATGGTCAAGGGTGATATCGACTGGGACCAGGACGCGATGGAAGGTTATACGGAGGACCTCAAGAATGTCGTCGAGCTCGACCTGATACGCGGATTCGCCCCGGGATCCGAGAAAGGCACCACACGCGCCAAGCCGGAAATCTGGGAAAACATGGATGACTTTGAGTCAAAGCTGGAAGACCTGCGGGACGCCGCCAGTGCACTCGACGACGCGGCTGAAAGTGGCGACCGCAAGGCGATCGCCAGCGCGGTAAGGGACACGGGCGGCGCCTGCAAGGCCTGCCACGATGAGTACAAGTCGAAAAACTATCTCTACTGAGCGATGAGACCGGTATAAACTGCGGCCGGACACTCCCATAACATGAGTCGACAGGTACTGGTTGCCGGGGCCAGCGGTTATATCGGGCGACAGCTGGCCGCAGAGCTCATCCACCGCGGCCTGCAGGTCACCTGTTTGTTGCGCTCACCACCTGTCAGTGGGTCGCTGCCGGAGTTGACCGGCGCGAAAATCCGCGTCGTTGATTTTTCCAGCACCCAGTCAATCACACGGGACGGCATCGGCAGCAGCCAGTTTGACGCCGTATTCTCCTGCCTTGCCACCCGCGGCGGCGGAATAGCGGATTCCTGGCACGTCGAATATCACTGCAATCACAATCTGCTGTCGGCGGCACGCGCTGCAGGAATAGAGCATTTCGTACTGCTCTCAGCCATCTGTGTGCAGAAGCCCCGCCTGGCATTCCAGCATGCCAAGCTGGCTTTTGAAAGTGAACTGCAGAACTCCGGGCTGCGCTACCACATCGTTCGCCCCACGGCCTTCTTCAAATCCCTGTCGGGCCAGATCGCCCGCATTATAGATGGCAAATCGTTCCTGGTGTTCGGCGACGGTGAGCAGACCGCGTGCAAACCC
>CAYFVJ010000021.1:0-12474 GCA_964346555.1 uncultured Alteromonadaceae bacterium
ATATGAAAATAACGTTGGACGATTTATGCAAGCGCGAAGTCGATCAGCTGGTGATCGAGTCAGTTGATCTGAGCCTGTACATCGCCCTGGCGGTTATCGATGGAGCGACCTGCCTGGTAGTGGACAACACGGGCAGATCCCTCAAGACGCGTAATCTGCTGGGCATGAAGCGTCTGCTCGCGGGCATTAGCGCCGAATCCTGGTTGCTGCGCCAGCGCAGCGCCTACGATGAAATGATCGGTCACAGCGGGCAGGCGTCGGACAATGTGCTGGAAGTGCCGATGACGCCCGCGGCACAGCCGTTACCCGACTGGCAGCATTAGATAGCCGGAGCGAGTGGGTTCCGCGCAGTTGCGCGCGGCCGCGGCAGACAGGCCTACTTGGCGCCGGAGCACTATCCCGGTGAACTGCCTGACGGGTATTGCCGCAGGGTCAGCTTGTTGCCGCGCTGGGTGAACTCGATGTGTCGCAGGAAAGACATGCCCAGGAGTATTTCACGCATTCGCAGTCCCGGGGTGATGCCGGCTTGCACGTTGTTGAGTTTGATGTTGCCGACGCTGACGCTGTCGAGCCGTGTGGCGTAACTCGTGGTGTTGCCGTTTGCCGTGCGCGTGGTGAACGCCCGGCCCCTCGGGATGTCGAGATCTTCCGCTATACGGGCCGGTATCGCGATCCCGGTTGCCCCGGTGTCGAGCAGGAACACCACGGGCTTGCCGTTGATTTCGCCGCTGGTCACATAGTGTCCCTGGCGGTTGCGCTCTAGCACGACTTCGCGCACGCCGTCGTCGCCGATTTCGCTGGCGACCGAGGTATTCGGGTTGTGCCGGCGCTCGATCACACCGCTGAAGTAATAGGTCAGAAGGGCCAGCACCACCAGCCATGCCATGACCTGCATTCCCAGACCGAGGCGCCGCTGCTCCCTGATCGGATCATCCATTGGCGCCTCCTTCAAGGCTTCGCCATCGTCGCACAAGGGTAATCAAAAACGCCCCCTGTGCGCCACGCAATGTCGGCATGACAGGCGCAGGTCTCGTGATACCATCGTGCCAGCGGCCGGTGGGAGACCAATAACAACATGAGCAACACGCCCTGGGAGTCACTTGGCGACGGGTCGCTGATCATCATCGTCGACGCCGCTCACGCGGTGGAGCGCCGTCTGCTCGAGCGCTGGCTTGACGCGCGGCTTGCTGCCCGGAATCCCGCAGCGGATACGGTGCGGGTCGTTCTTTCCATTGCGCGCACGCCAGAGACTCTCGATGCCACGCCGCTGCTGCCCGAGCTGGATCGGGATGCCGATACCTGCGTGCTGCCGGTGCGCGTTGTCTGGCATCACTCTCTCGATGAAAAGGGTACACGACCGCGAGCGCGCGACCTTCTGTTCGGCAACCCGCGTCGCCCCGGGCCCTGGCGCGCCCGTCAGATGCTTACACAGAGCCCGGACAGGGCCGAGTGTATCGCCGGCGAGCCGGCGACCCTGGGAGCACTGCGCGAGCGCCTGCGACAGAGTTCGGGCGGTGAGGCAGAACTCCGACGCGAGGCGGATTTTATCGCGGAACAGGCGGGACTGGCGCTGGATATCGCCGAGCGCCGATTGCAGGGCAGCCGCTATAAGGTCCCGCGTCGCGTTGCCGTCAATATCCTCAACAGCGCGGCTTTTACGCAAGCGCTGGAGGAACTGAGCACCGATACCGGCAGGAGCGTGGCGCAGCTGCGCCACGAGTCGGAGGCGATCATGCGGGAGTTGATTGCGCGCCCGGCACCCTTCTGGCTCGACCTCATGGCGCAGCTCAACCACCTGATTATGTCCCTGGGTTACGATTCCGATGTGGTGATCGACCGCGCCGGACTGGAGCGGATTCGTCAGCTTACGCGGGAATACCCGGCGGCGCTGCTGTGGACCCATAAGACGCACGTCGATGCCTTTGCCGTCAACTCCATGCTGTTCGACAATGACTTTCCCAATCCGCATATCCTCGGCGGCGTCAATATGGCCTTCGCGGGCCTCGGCTTCCTGGCGCGTCGTGCGGGGGCCATATTCATCCGCCGCAGCTTCCGTAATGATCCACTGTACAAGGTTGTACTGCGTCATTATATCGGCTACCTCATGGAGAAACGCTTCCCCTTGAGCTGGGCTTTCGAGGGTACGCGCTCCCGGGTCGGCAAGCTGATGCCGCCGCGCTACGGTCTGCTCAAATACGTGATGGAGGCGGCCCACGCCACGGATGCGCGCGACCTGCATATTATTCCCATCGCCATCAACTACGATCTCATCGGCGACGTGCGCGACTACGCGGTGGAGCAGGCGGGAGCGACCAAGCAGCCCGAGAGCCTGCGCTGGTTCATCGGTTACCTGCGCGGCCTGCGCCAGCCCATGGGACAGATCTACTTCGACTTCGGCGAACCGGTGGTGCTGCCCGAGGTGCCGTCGGTGGAGGATGAGCGGGAGCTGCAGAAAGTGGCGTTCCGGGTCGGTCTCGAGGTCAACCGGGTTACTCCGATTACCCTGTCGTCGCTGCTCAGCATGGTGCTTCTGGGCTCGGCGCCGAGGGCGCTCACGGCCGATGAGCTGTGGTCCGAGCTGCAGGCTTTGACCGAGTGGGCGCAGGCGCGGGGCATCCGGCTGACGCGACACGTTCTTACCGAAGACGATGCGCAGATGGATGTCCTCACAGACAAGATGGTTATCAACGGTCTGCTCACCCGCTACGACGATGGCCCGGAGCGGGTTTATGCGATTGCCGCCGACAACCACGGCGTCGCCGGTTACTACCGCAACACGATCGCTCACTTCTTTGTCATCAAAGCGATCGCCGAGCTGGCTTTGATGCGCATGGCGTTTCGCAAACTGGCGGGTGCCGACGCCTTCTGGTCCGAGGCCGAGCGTCTGCGCGATTTTTTCAAGTTCGAGTTCTTCTATGCACCGCGCGAAGAATTCCGGCTGCAGATACGCGAGGAGCTGGACCGCTACCGCGGCGACTGGGAGACGGCACTGGACGAGAGCGGCGGGGCGGCGGTGGTTCTCGGGCAGTTTGTGCCGCTGGTCGCCCACAGCGTCATGCTGCCTTATATCGAGGCGTATCGTATCGTCGCCGATGTGCTGGCGCGCCAGCCCGAGGGGACGGCTCTCGACGAAAAGGATTGCATCGCCCAATCCCTCACCTACGGCAGGCAGGCCTGTCTGCAGCGTCGTATCAGTTCCGAGGCATCGATCGGCAAGCTGCTGTTCCAGAATGGCTACAAGCTCATGGCGAATCTCAATCTCACCGGCGGCGGGGACGGTGGCATTGCGGCGCAACGCTTGGCGCTGGCGCAGGAATTCCGGACTTTGCAGCGCCGCGTCGAGCGTATTCGCGCACAGGCCTTGCCCTGACTCAGGACACTAGCATGCAGCAGTTGAACTCACAGGATGCGCAGTTTCTCTACATGGAGACCGCGCACAACTCGGCCCACGTGACCTCGATTACCATTTACGACCCGGGGACGGTTCCGGGGCGAACGGCCGTGCGCTTCCGGGATATCCTCGCGCATGTCGAGCAGCGTCTCGCGGGCAATCCCACGCTGACGCGACGCCTGCTGCGCCTGCCGCTGGAGATCGATTATCCCTACTGGGTGGATGACGAGTTCTTTGACCTCGAGTACCACGTGACCCACTCCCGCCTGCCGGCGCCCGGCGACTGGCGGCAGTTCTGTAGTCACGTGTCGCGCTATCACTCGCGTTCAATCGATATGCGTCGTCCACCCTGGGAGATGTGCGTCATCGAGGGCCTGGACCATATCGATGGCCTGCCCGCCGGTTGCTACGCCATCGCCACCAAGATTCATCACGCGGCCGGCGATGGCGCCTTCCTGATGCATTTCTTCGCCAGCCTGTCCGATAGCGACCCGCAGGGCACGCCCGCGATACCGCTGGAGCCGGTGGCGACAGGCGGTGAGCCGATGCCCGCTTTCGCTGCGCTGGCGCGGGGTGCCGTGATCAATAATCTGCGCTCACCGCTGCGCCTGGGTAATGCCCTGTTGCGCACAGTCCCCGGTCTGGTCGGTTCGGCGCGCGAGGCGGTGCGTCGACAGCAGAGCGGCACGTCGCTTCCGCGTTACCCGGTACCGCACACCCGCTTCAATGCCCCGGTGGCGCCGCACAAGGTGTTCGATGCCCACTTTGTCCCGCTGTCGGAAATACAGGCCGCGCGGGCCCTGGTGCCCGGGGCCACGGTGAACGACGTCGTTCTCGCAGTCTGCAGTGACGCCCTGCGCCGCTACCTGGAGCATCACGATGAACTCCCCGACACGTCACTGGTGGCCTGGGTGCCAGTCAATGCCCGCGCGCACAGTGGCGGCGATGCTGCGTCCCCCGGCAATCGCATCTCTGCGATGACCGTGCCGATTTTTACCGACGAGGCAGACGCGGTCACGCGATTGCAACGGATTACCGAGGCCACCCGGCGCGGCAAGGAGGCCCGTGCGGGGATTCCGGCCCGGCTGATGACGGATCTGACTCAGCATGTGCCCTCGGCCACGCAGGTCATGGCAAGCCGAATGGTACTACAGACAGGGATGGCGGCGCGCCTGTGCAACGTGTTCATTTCCAATGTGCCGGGTTCCCGGATGCCGCTGTATATGAATGGTGCGCGCGCCGTGCGCAATTGCGGGCTGGCTCCACTGGCGGATGGCATGGGGCTGTTCATCGCCACGCTCAGTTACGACGGCCAGATGAGTTTCAATATCGTTTCTACGCGAGAGATTGTGCCGGATATCGAAGTGCTGATGGCGTGCTTCGACGCCGCCCTTGCTACGCTGCGCGAGGCCGGGGGCGCACCGGTGCAGAAGTCGTCCCGGCGCGGCTCGCCAACTCGGCGCACTGCGCCGGCGAGGAGTCACAAAAAGACGCCTGCGCGCTCGCGCGCGACGCGGCGGCAGACGTAGCGTTGCGCTATGCGGGTGCTACCGGATAGCCAATTCGTCAGCGGCGACGTGGTGCTGGAGATCGACTCGGAATGATGCCGCGCCCCCTGACTTGGCACAAGGTTCTATACTTGACTAAAATACTCGGGAATGTAACACTGAACGTTCTTGAGGAAACAGCCGCAGAGTAGGGATTGACTATGCGCTTGACGACAAAAGGACGGTACGCGGTAACGGCCATGCTGGACCTGGCGATCAACCAGGATGCCGGGCCGATCCGTCTGGCTGCAATCTGTGACCGGCAGGGGATATCGCTGTCATATCTGGAGCAGTTGTTCTCCCACCTGCGCCGCCAGGGTCTGGTCAGCAGCGTACGTGGTCCGGGCGGCGGTTATCAGTTGCGCCGCGGGGCAAGCGCTATCAGCGTCGCGGAAGTCATCGCCGCGGTGAATGAAGATACCGACGCTACCCGCTGTGGCGGGGCGGGCGACTGCCAGGACGGGGACACCTGTCTCACGCACCATCTGTGGATGGATCTTTCCGACCGCATCCGGGATTTTCTGCAGGATATCTCGCTCGATGATCTGGTTGGCCGCAACGAGATACGCGAGATTTCCCGGGCCCAACAGGCGCGCACGGCGCAGCGGGCGCATGATGAAACCAACATTCTGGCCAGTGGCGTGTAACCGCAGGCACTAACTGCAAATCGACCGACGAAGGTGAGAGCATATGTCCCAGGAACTGATTGACGAGCGCATCGACAAGGAATACGCAGCGGGCTTTGTTTCTGACATCGCATCCGACACTCTGCCTCCGGGCCTGAACGAGGACGTGATCCGCTTTATCTCTGCCAAGAAAGAGGAGCCCGAGTGGCTGCTGGAATGGCGTCTCGAGGCGTATCGCGGCTGGCTGGAGATGTCCACGCCGCGCTGGGCCCATGTGCATCATGATCCCATTGACTACAACGACATTTCCTATTACAGCTCGCCGCAGAGTTTTGAGGACCGTCCGCAGAGTCTCGATGAGGTCGATCCGCAACTGCTAGAGGTCTACGAGAAGCTGGGTATTCCCCTGCACGAACAGGAGATGCTCGCCGGCGTCGCGGTGGACGCCGTTTTCGATTCCGTGTCCATCGGCACGACGTTTCGCGCCAAGCTGGCGGAGGCCGGCGTGATTTTCTGCTCCATCTCCGAAGCGGTGCACGAGTCCCCCGATCTTGTCCGCAAGTACCTCGGTAGCGTCGTCCCCCGCCGCGACAATTATTATGCGGCTCTCAATAGTGCGGTATTCACTGACGGCTCTTTTGTCTTCATACCCAAGGGCGTGCGCTGCCCGATGGAGCTGTCCACCTACTTCCGCATCAATGAAGCCAAGACCGGGCAGTTCGAGCGCACGTTGATCATCGCGGAAGAGGGCAGCCACGTCAGCTATCTCGAAGGCTGCACCGCGCCGATGCGCGACGAGAACCAGCTGCACGCGGCGGTGGTCGAGCTGGTGGCGCTGGACGACGCGCAGATAAAGTATTCCACGGTGCAGAACTGGTACCCCGGCGACGCCGAGGGTCGCGGCGGTATCTACAACTTCGTTACCAAGCGCGGAGTGGCACACAATCGCGCGCGGATCTCCTGGACCCAGGTCGAGACCGGCTCGGCCGTCACCTGGAAGTATCCCAGCTGTGTACTGCGCGGCGATGACAGTGTCGGCGAGTTCTACTCGGTGGCGCTGACCAACAATTACCAGCAGGCGGACACGGGCACCAAGATGATCCACCTCGGCAAGCGCAGCCGTTCGACCATCATTTCCAAGGGAATTTCGGCGGCGCACAGCAGCAATGCCTACCGCGGCCTCGCGCGCATGGGTCCGCGCGCCGATGGAGCGCGTAACTACACGCAATGCGATTCGCTGCTGATCGGCGATCGCAGCGCGGCGCATACGTTTCCCTATATCGAGAGCCGCAATCCGTCGGCAGTAGTAGAGCACGAAGCGACTACTTCCAAGGTCAGCGATGACCAGCTCTACCTTTGCCAGCAGCGCGGCCTGGATGCCGAAAAGGCGGTGTCCATGATCGTCAACGGCTTCTGCAAGGAGGTTTTCCGTGAGCTGCCGATGGAGTTCGCGGTAGAGGCCGGCAAGCTGCTTGAAGTGAGCCTGGAAGGCTCGGTGGGATAATCTGTGGCGCGGTCAGACAGCCGCGCAGACGCTGGAGGCAAAGATTCATGTTAGAGATAGAAAACCTGCACGCCCGGATTGGCGATGAGGATATTCTCAAGGGGCTCAGCCTGACGGTAAAACCCGGCGAGGTACACGCAGTAATGGGACCGAACGGCTCGGGCAAGAGCACGCTCGGGCACGTGATCTCCGGGCGCCCGGGATACGAGGTGACTGCCGGCACGATCACCTACAACGGTGAAGATGTGCTGGCCCTGGAGACCGAAGAGCGCGCCCGCCTCGGGATTTTCCTCGCCTTCCAGTACCCCGTGGAGATACCCGGGGTCAGCAACATGGAGTTCCTCAAGGCATCGGTGGATACGCTGCGCGAGCATCGCGGCGAAGACGCGATGGATTCCGTGAACTTTATGAAGCGTGCTCGCGACGCCTGCACGCTGGCCAACCTGGACCACAGCTTTCTCAAGCGAGGTGTCAACGAAGGGTTCTCCGGTGGCGAGAAAAAGCGCAATGAGCTGCTGCAGTTGATGCTGCTCGAGCCATCGCTGGCGATTCTCGATGAGACCGACAGCGGCCTCGACATCGATGCTTTGCAGGTCGTGGCGCAAGGTGTAAATAACATGCGCAGCGAATCGCGCAGTTTTATCCTGGTCACGCATTACCAGCGCCTGCTCGACTATATCGAGCCCGATCACGTACACGTTCTCGCCGATGGTCGCATCGTTCACTCGGGTGATGCGTCGCTGGCACTGCATCTGGAAGACAAGGGTTATGCCTGGCTGGACGACGAGGTAGCCTGATGCCGAAACTCATGCAACAACCTCTGGCCGTCGCCAACGCTACAGCGCCGGGCTGGCTTGCCGCGGCGCACGCTGATGCGCGCCAGCGCTGGGAGGCAGCCAGCCTGCCCACGCGCAAGACGGAGCAGTGGAAGTATACGGATGTCAGCGCCATTGACCGTGAATTTGCCCCGGGGCAGCCTGCTTCAGTGGCTTCTGCCACCCTGGAGTCACTGGTCCCGGATTGCGCGGGCGCCCGGCTGGTTTTTGTCAACGGGCATTATGACCCCGCTCTCTCTGTCCCGGATGCAGCAGAGGGCGTGTGCGTCACGCGATTCGCCGACGCCGACGAGGCCCAGGCAGCGCTGATCCAGGAGCATCTGGGATCAGTGGTGGGTCGCGATCGCCACCTGTTTGCCACATTGAACAGCGCAGCGCTCAGCGATGGTGTGTTCCTGCACGTGGCTGCCGGAGCGACCGTACACGCACCCGTGCAGGTGGTCTGGCTGACGACGGGTCAGTCGGAGGCCTTCGCGGTCAATCAGCGCCTGCTGGTGCTCGCCGAAGACAATAGCGCCATGTCGGTGGTCGAGACCTTTGCCAGCGTCGATCAGGGCACTGTGCCAGGCTTTACCAATGGCGTATCCGAGTTCGTTCTGCAGCGCGGCGCTACCGTGAATCACTACCGGCTTCAACTGGAGAGTGGTTGCGCGCTGCATATCGGTGGCGCGCATGCACACCTTGAACGCGACGCAACCTTCAACAGCTTCAATCTCGGCCTCGGCAGTGACCTCAAGCGTATCGATATCGTCATCGAGCACCGCGGTGAAGGGGCGCACGCAGAGGTCAACGGCCTCTACCTGCCGCGGGGCAAGGAGCACATCGACTACCATACCTGCATGGAGCATGCGTTGCCGCGCTGTACCTCCACCGAAACCTTTCGCGGTGTGGTGGCGGATGAAGCCAACGCCGTGTTCAACGGGCGCATCCACATACACCCGCAGGCGCAGAAGACCAGTGCCGTGCTGAATAACCGCAACCTGCTGACCAGCAAAGACGCCCAGGTCAACACCAAGCCCGAGCTGGAGATCTACGCCGACGATGTGCAATGTGCCCACGGTGCAACTGTCGCCCAGCTGGATGAACTGAGCATGCACTATCTGCGTAGTCGTAGTATCTCTGCCAGTGAGGCTCAGGTGCTGCTCAGCTTCGGTTTCGTCAACGAACTGGTGAACGGCGTGCGCAGTGAGGCCCTGCGGGATTTTCTTCGAAGCCTGCTCGCGACGCGCTTCGCTCGCGACTCGGCGGTGCTGACACAGGACATAGACGCATGAATCAGGCGCAAGTACAGACAATGACGACGCACTTTGACGCCAGTGCCGTGCGCGCGGATTTTCCGATTCTGGCGCAGGCGGTCAAAGGCCAGCCCCTGGTATACCTGGATAACGCCGCGACTACCCAGAAACCGGAAGCTGTCATCCAGGCCATGGCGGACTATTACCGCAACGACAACGCCAACGTACACCGCGGCGCGCACACTCTGTCGGATCGGGCGACCCATGGTTTCGAGCAGGCGCGCGAGCGCGTGGCCAGTTTCATCAACAGCGCCAGCACGCAGGAAGTCATCTGGACTCGCGGCGCCACCGAGGCGATCAACCTCGTCGCCTACAGCTGGGCGCGGCAGAATCTGTCCCCGGGCGACCGTATCCTGACTCCCTGGCTGGAACATCATGCCGACATCGTCCCCTGGCAGATGGCCGCGGCCGCCTGCGACGCGGAGCTAGTGCCCGTACCGGTCACTGACGCGGGGGAAATCGATCTCGCTGCCTACGCAGACCTCCTGGATGAGCGCGTAAAGCTGGTTGCGGTGAATCAGGTATCCAATGCTCTAGGGACGATCAATCCGGTAGAACGCATGACAGAAATGGCCCATGCAGCCGGCGCGCTGGTCCTGGTTGACGGCGCCCAGGCGGTGGGACACTTTGCGGTCGACGTGCAGGCACTGGGTTGTGATTTCTATACCTTCTCGGGCCACAAACTGTTCGGGCCCACGGGGATCGGTATTCTGTGGGGGCGCGAGGCGCTGCTCGATGCCATGCCGCCGTTCCTCGGGGGCGGCGAAATGATCGAGACGGTAAGCTTTGCCGGCACAAGCTATAACCAGCTGCCGTTCAAGTTCGAGGCGGGTACGCCACACATTGCCGGCGCGATTGGCCTTTCCGCAGCCATCGACTACCTGGATGGTATCGATCGTGTTGCGGCCGCGGCCCACGAGGAGCGTCTGCTCGCCATGACCCTGGCCCAGGCGGATTCGGTGGAAGGCCTCCAGCGAGTCGGTGCGCCAGCGCACAACGCCGGTATTTTCAGCTTCGTGATGCAGGGCAGCCATCCATCGGATATCGGCATGCTGCTGGATCAGCAGGGCATCGCTGTGCGCACCGGTCATCACTGCACACAGCCTTTGATGGAGCGCATGGGTGTGCCCGGCACGGTGCGGGCTTCGTTTTCCATGTACAACACGGAAGAGGATGTCGAGCGGCTGTTCGCCGGCATCCACAAAGCAAAGGCGCTGTTCGGCTAGCGCCGGGAGAATGGTAATGACGGTAGAGACGTTCGACATGCAATCCCAGCCGGTGACGGTAACTCCTGCCGCGGCGGAGCATTTCCGCAGCAGTCTTGCGAGCCAGGGTCTGCCGGCTGTGCGTATCAGCGTACAGGAAAGTGGTTGCACCGGGTTCAAGTACGTTATGGAGGAGGTGGACGTCGCCCGGGAGGGTGACGTTGAACTGGCGCTGGAAAACGGTGTCCGCGTGTACCTGGATCACGATGCCGTGGATTTTATGCGCGGCACGCAAATCGACTATACCCGCGACGGCATCAATCGCACGCTGAAGTTCCAGAATCCGAATGTGGTGGCCGAGTGCGGCTGCGGCGAAAGCTTCAGCGTCGAGTAGGCATCTATGTCCTCACAGGAACGCACTGTCCTGACCACGAGTCGCGACTGCCCCGGGCGCCTTGTCCCGGTTGGCGACCAAGTCACTATACCCGCTCATTCCTTCGTGACACTGACTCAGTCCCTGGGCGGCAACTACACCGTCGTCTACAACGGTAATATGGTTCGCGTCGATGGCACCGACGCCGATGCACTGGGCCTGGAGCCGATCACGCTGTCTTTCACGCCGCCGACAGATGAGCGTATCAGCGAGGAGCAGGTGTGGGAGGCTCTGCGGACAGTGTACGACCCGGAGATTCCCGTGGACCTCGCCAGCCTCGGACTGGTTTACCGCGTCGATATTGATCAGTCCGCGGGCAAGGTCACCATCGCCATGACCCTGACGGCCCCCGGCTGCGGTATGGGGCCGGTTCTAGTGGGCGACGTCGAGCACCGGGTGCGCATGGTGCCGCATGTCCGCGACGTCAGTGTGGAACTGGTTTTCGATCCCCCCTGGCATCGCGACATGATGTCCGAGGAGGCACAGCTCGAAACCGGCATGTTTTTCTGAAGTTGAGAGTCCCCTGATGGCCGATCCCGCACTCGACAATCCCTTTGGCGAAAGTATCAGTAGCGACGAGATCGTCGATACACTCGGTTTTTTTGACAGCTGGGAAGACCGCTACCGCTATATCATTGATCTCGGTAAAGAGCTGCCGCCGATGCCCGAGGAGCTGCACACGCCCGAGCGCCTGGTCAAGGGCTGCCAGAGCCAGGTATGGATGGATATACGCGAACAGGACGGACGCCTGCACTTTGCTGTCGACAGCGACGCGTTTATCGTCAAGGGTCTGCTGGGGGTTGTGCTGGCCGCCTATAATCACCGGACGCCAGAGGCCATTCGTGACTTCGACATAGCGCAGTATTTCGAGCAGCTCGAACTGCTACAGCACCTGTCGCCCACTCGCGGCAATGGTCTGCGCGCCATGGTGGCGCGCATACGCAGCGCTGCGGGTGCCGCGGACTGATCAGGCGCAGGGCACGATCTTTCCAATCCGCCGACGCTTGCAGTGGTATAGAAAAATTGACGCCACTATCGGCTCGTTTCAGGTATGCGCGTGAGCTGAACGCGTCACGCGCGTAGATGCAGGTCGTGGCGCCGCTCGGGCGCCACGTAACTTCAGGCCGCGTTCTGCTGCTCGAGCAGTTCGCTCTTGCGCGTACCCTCGATCTCGATGCGACGCGGCTTCATGGCCTCGGGGACTTCCCGCTCGAGCTCAACGTGCAGCAGGCCATTCTCCAGCCTCGCACCCTTCACTCTGACGTGTTCGGCAAGCTGGAACTTGCGCTCGAAGTTGCGTGCGGCAATGCCCTGGTACAGGAAATTCGGCTCTTTGTCGTCGGATTCCTGTCGGCCGGTAATGAACAGCGTGTTCTGCTCGCTGGTAATCTCCAGCTCTTCTTCCGTGAAGCCCGCGACCGCCATAGTAATGCGGTACTTATTTTCCTCCACCAGCTCGATGTTGTAGGGCGGGAAGCTCGGTTTGCTGTCCCTTGCCACGTTATCGAGCACGGATGCCATCCGGTCAAAGCCGATGGCGGACTGGTAAAGCGGTGAAAAGTCGATTGTATTGCGCATGTCACTATCCTCCATTGAGAAGCAATATGTTGTTGCGGGCCTCTTCGAGCGCCCGCATT
>CAYFVJ010000021.1:12574-24161 GCA_964346555.1 uncultured Alteromonadaceae bacterium
GCACGCGCCGCCAACCGCCCCGACATCGCTGCCATCGGCACCCCCGGGCCCGGATGCACTGAGCCGCCGGCAAGGTACAGCCCCGGCACGCGGCTGCGGGCACCGGGACGGGCGAAGCTTGCCAGCATGCCGTGTGAGGCGCGGCCGTACAGGGCACCACCGGAAGCGGGGAACAGCGCGTTGAAATCCTGCGGCCGGGTGGTGATACAGGCGCTGTCGTCAAAGTCCAGCTGCAGTCCGCAGTCGGCGAGCAGTTCGAACGTGCGCGAGCGAAGGGATGCTGTTTGCTCGCTTGAAAGGCCTGTCCGGTCTCCGTCTGCCGGCGCGTTGATAAGCAGCAGCAGTCGCTCCGCCCCCGTGCTGGAGGCGTCACGGTCGGGGCTGCCGGGCAGGCGATCCTGCGCGCAGATATACACGGTTGGCGCCCCGGTCACCCGCCGCTGGCGAAAAATAGCCTCGAATTCCCGCGGATAATTGTTGGCGAAGAACACGTTGTGGTAATCCAGTTCGAAGCCTCGCGGGCGGCCTCGAATACACCAGGTCACCGCCGACAGGCCGCGTTTGTCCGGCGCCACACCGGGCGCGGCGCGGCGGATTTGCGTCCCCAACAGGCCACTGGCCAGCGCCGAGACATCGCCATTGAACACCACCTGGCTTGCCGGCAGCGTCTCTGCCCCCGCCAGCGTGACGCCGCTGACTCTGCCCCCGGCAAGTTCGATGCGGCTGACCTCGCTGCCGAAGCGATAGGTCACGCCGAGCGATTCACCCAGGCGCTGCAGCGATCGGGCCAGGGCGCGCATGCCGCCCTCGACCAGCCAGACACCGTCCTGCTCGACGTGGGCGACCAGCATGAGTGTGGCCGGCGTCAGCAAGGGGGATGAGCCGACATAAGTGGCGTAGCGCCCGAACAGCTGGCGCAGGCGCGGATCACTGAAATGATCGCCGAGCGCGCCCCAGAGGGTGCGAAACGGCGCCGTGCGCCACATGGCGTCGAGGCGTGACAGCCCCACACGCCGCACCAGGCCGACGGGCGTGGGACGCTGGTCGGCGATGAAGCTGTCGCGCAGCGTGCGGTAGATGTCCTCGCTGCGGCGGCAGAAGTCCAGGTAGCCCTGCGCATTGCCGGCATCGGAAAACGCCTCTATCGCGGCCGCGCTGCGCTCGATGTCGGCGTAAAGGTCGAGCTCGCCGCCGTCGCGCCAGGCATGACGCGCCAGGCGCTCGGCGGGCATCAAGTGCAGGCTGTCGCTGAGCGACTTACCGGCCTCACGGAACAGGTCCTCAAACACCCAGCGCATGGTGAACACCGTCGGCCCGGCGTCGACGCCCTGCCCGGCCACGGGGATCTGCCGCATCTTCCCACCCGGTTCCTCGGCGCGCTCAACCACGGTTACCTCGCGCCCGGCGCGGGCAAGGTCGACCGCTGCGGCGAGCCCGCCGACGCCCGCGCCGACAACGATGGTCTGCGCGCGGTTCAAGCCGCCGACCCGGTTGCAGGCGCCGCGCGGCAGCGCCGGCGCTGGGGATAAAAATGAGGCTGGCTCGACATCGGCGATCCTGTACTCGATGCTGGCTGTACCTGCCCCCAGCGTGGATGCGTGTGTGAGTAAAGCGTATTTGGAGCCAGAACCCAACTCCCGCTCGCAGCGCCATGCTGCCGCTGATGCTCAAGATGTACACGGGGCGAGCGCCGGATGGTGGCGGTGAATACGCGTTCGGCAGCTAGTACTCCTTCAAAGCGATATTGACGGGGGGTTCAGGCAGCCCTCCGACGGTCACCAGTGCGAGGCGCGCAGCAGGTTCAGGCCAGCTCATAGGCCGATGCGGGAACATCCGCGACCGACTCGAAGGCGGGTCGCCCAAAGTAATAGCCCTGGAAAAGGTCGATGCCCAGATCCACCAACGTACCCAGTTCTCCGCGCGTCTCGACGCCCTCGGCGATCACCTCGATACCCAGATCGCGACACACCTGCAGGATTCCGCCGATAATAATGCGTCGGTTGCGATCTGCGTCGATGTTGCGCACCAGGGCCATGTCCAGCTTGACCAGGTCGGTCTGCATGTCGGCCAGAAGATTAAGACCGGAATAGCCGGCACCAAAGTCGTCTATGGCGGTCCTGAAACCGGTTTTCTGGTAGTACTCTACGATGCCCTTCAGGTGCGATTTATCGTCAATTTCTTCACCTTCCGTGATCTCGAAGATAATACGCTCCTGCGGAAATCCGTACTCATGCGCTGCCTGCAGCGTGGTGCGGATGCACAGCTCGGGCTTGTACACGGCATTGGGCAGGAAGTTGATGCTGAGAAAGCCCTCAATGTCCAGCTCCGACGCCAGCTTGATGGCCTTGACGCGGCAGGTCTGGTCAAAGCGATAGCGGTTGCTCTCGTTGACGTGAGTAAAGACGCTGCCGGCTGACTCATTCTCGAGACCACGCACGAGGGCTTCCTGGGCCCAGATCTGGCGGGTGCTGAAACGCACGATGGGCTGCAGCGCCATACTGAAGTCGAAATCCAGCAGTTCACCACTGGCGCATTTTTTGCAGCCAACGTTGGCAAATTCGGGTTCAGGGTGCATTGCTTTACCGAGACCTTTTTAAAGAATAGGAAAATTTATGTTAACCATAATGCGGAGGTTATGGAAGCCGCTGATGCCCCGCCGGTCCCCGTCAGGCGGAGTCACCGCTGGCGGTGACAAACCACACGGCACCCGGCAGGCAGAGTTGCCCGTCTCTGTAATAGGGTTCCAGCGCGACAAGGGCCGAGTCGTGAACGCGTTCGCTGGTTGTCGCGTCGGCATCGGCGAGAAGCCGTCCGATCGGGCCGATGTTGATCAGCTCCTGTACCGAGCTCGGCAGGTCGTGACCGCCGCTCCAGCACATCTGCACGTCGTGCTGGATGATATCTATTCCGGTGAATCCTGAGTCTTCCATGATGCTGCGCAGGCGCTGTCGGTCAGCAAAGGCGAAGGGGCCCGGCGCGTGGGGATCGGGGCGCTCGGGCGCGGGCAGGTGCTGCAGCGCGGCGGCCAGGGGAACGGCCACCCAGGGATTCTGTTCCAGGGCCTGCCAGCAGCAGAATGCCAGGCGTGCGCCGGGCTGCAGCGCCCGCCGCAGGTTGCTGAACGCCGCCACCGGGTCGTCAAAAAACATGACGCCGAAGCGTGAAAACAGGCCATCGAACTCGCCCTCTTTAAAAGAGTAGGTGGCGGCGTCCGCTTCGATGAATCCGATCTGCCTGCCTTCCAGAACGGCGGCTGCCAGGCGCGCGCGGGCCACGGCGAGCAACGGCGCCGATACATCGACGCCGATCACCTCGGCACCTGCATCCAGAGCGCTGGCGAGCATCAGGGTCTCGCTGCCGCCCCCGCATCCCACGTCAAGCACGCGACGGCACTGCCCCAGATCGGCGTGCTGCAGCAGGTCCGCGGCAATGGGCTTGAGCATGGCGGACATCGTGTCGTCCTTCTGCGCCCACCTGCGCCCGGCGTCGCCGTTCCAGTAGGCAATCTGTTCTTCGTTGGTCATGTTTGTTCCTCAGTCAGCGTGGTGGGTGGGTCAGACCATAAGCTGACGGCCCGGGATCGCCGCCAGCAGCTGTTGCGTATAGTCTGCCTGTGGGCGGTTGAACAGGTCATCCCCCGTGCCCTGCTCCTCGATGCGACCCTGATACAGCACGACAATGCGGTCGGCGATATGGCGTACTACCGCCAGGTCGTGGGAGACGAACAGCATGGTCAGGCCATATTCGCGTCCCAGATCCAGCATGAGATCGAGGATCTGCGCCTGGATGGTGACGTCCAGCGCCGAGACCGGTTCGTCGGCGACGACGAATTCAGGGCGGGTGGCGAGAGCGCGTCCGATGGCAATCCGCTGGCGCTGGCCGCCGGAGAATTCGTGCGGATACTTGCGCACGCTGCTGTGGGGCAGGCCGACGTCGTCCATCAGCCGCAGAACAGCGGCGGCGACGCCGCCTCGGTCCACGATACCATGCAGCAGCAGTGGCTCGGCCAGCGTGTCGAACACGGTCATGCGCGGGTTCAGTGACGCGAACGGATCCTGGAAGATCATCTGCATGCGACGGCGCAGTTGCTTCAGGCGCCTGCCCTCGACTGCGGTGACCTCGCTGCCGTCCAGCACGATGCTGCCGGAGGTGACGGGTACCAGGCGCAACAGCGATCGGCCGATGGTGGATTTGCCGCTGCCCGATTCCCCTACCAGCCCGAGAATCTCGCCGCGGCAGATGTCGAAGGTAACGTCATCCACCGCCTTGACCGGCTCGGTTCCGCCCTGGCCGCCGAACCAGGTACACAGGTTCTGCACGCGGACCAGGGGTTCGGCGCGGGCGTTGGGCGCAGCTTTGCTGCCGCTGGGAATTGCCGCCAGCAGCTTCTGTGTGTAGGGGTGCTGTGCCGCCTCGAAAATCTCCCGCCGGTTGCCGGACTCAACAATCCTTCCCTCCTGCATCACGGCAATGCGATCAGCGATATCCGCGACGACTGCCAGGTCGTGACTGATGAAAATGACGCCGATATCGCGCTTTTTCTGCAGTTCGGCAATCAGGCGCAGAATCTGCGCCTGGATGGTCACATCGAGTGCGGTGGTCGGCTCGTCGGCGATCAGCAGTCTGGGCTCGTTGATCAACGCCATCGCAATCATTACGCGCTGGCGCATGCCGCCGGAAAACTGGTGTGGAAAATTATCTATTGTCAGCTGCGGATCGCGAATGCCCACTTCGTCGAGCAATTGCAATGCCCGGGAACGTGCCCGGGCTTTCGCTAGACCCCGATGATATACCAGCGGCTCGATTATCTGCGCACCGATGGTCATGTAGGGGTTGAGAGTGGTCATCGGATCCTGGAATATCATGCTGATATCGCGTCCGCGCACCTTGCGCAGCCCGGCCTCATCCAGCGCGAGCAGGTCCTGCCCGCCGAACAGGGCCCGCCCGCCGTCAACGCGCCCGGGTGGCTGTGGAATCAGGCCGAGCAGGCTGTAGCAGGCGACGGATTTACCCGAGCCCGACTCACCGATGATGGCCGTGATCCGGCCCGCCTCGACCGTGAAACTGATGTCGTCGACTGCGCGGTTCTCGCCGTTGCGGGTGACAAAGCTGACTTTCAGGTTGCGGACCTCCAGCAGCGCCACGGCGGTCAGTCCCGCGAGCCGCGCACGTCCAGCGCATCGCGCAGGCCGTCGCCGAGGAAGTTCAGGGAAAACAGCGTCAGGCTAAGAGCGATGCCCGGAAAAATCAGCAGCCACGGATACTCTTCCATGGATTCGGCGCCGTAGGAGATGAGCAGCCCCCAGGACGTCTGCGGTGGCTGTATGCCCAGGCCGAGAAAACTCAGGAAGGCCTCCAGCAGCATGACCTGGGGGATCGTCAGCGTGGTGTAGACAATGATCGGGCCGAGGGCGTTGGGGATGATGTGGCGGCGAATAATCGCCCCGGGTGACAGGCCGATGGAGATGGCCGCCTCGACGAACTCCTGCTGGCGCAGGGACTGCACCTGGCCGCGCATGATGCGCGCCATGGTCAGCCACTCCACGGCCCCGATGGCGAGGAACAGCAGCAGAATGTTGCGCCCGAATACCACCATCAACAGGACAATAAAGATCATGAAGGGCAGGGCGTAGAGGATATCCACCAGGCGCATCATCACGGCATCCGTGCGCCCGCCCGCATAGCCGGCGATTGCGCCCCAGGTGACGCCGATAAGAAGCGCCACGCTGGTGGCGACAAAGCCCACCGCCAGCGAGATACGCCCACCGTAGAGAATCTGTGTCAGCAGGTCGCGACCAAAGATGTCGGTGCCCAGCCAGTGTGCCGCAGAGGGTGCTGTGGCACCGAGATCCAGGTTCTGGTCATCGTGGGCGTAGGGCGCGATCCAGGGCGTCAGCAGTGCCAGCAGGATGAACAGGCACAGCGCGCCCAGTCCGAACAGGGCGAGACGGTTGCGGCGCAGGCGCGCCCAGGCATCGCGCCACAGGGAAGTGCCCTCCTCGGCGTCCTGTAGATCACTGCCGGCGACCGGATTCACTGGCCGCCTGCAAACTGGTGGCGCAGGCGCGGGTTCATCCACGCGGCGAGGATGTCGGATAAGAGGTTGAACAGCACGATCAGCGTCGACAGGAAGACTGTCGTGCCGAGGATCATAGTGTAGTCGCGGTTGAAGGCTGCCTGCACGTAGAAGCGGCCAAGCCCCGGGATCTGAAAGATGGTCTCGACCACAAACGAGCCGGCGAGCAGGCCGGCGAAGGCCGGACCGAGGAAGGCCACTACCGGGATGAGTCCGCCGCGCAGGGCGTGCCGCGTGACCACTTGCCACTCGGGCAATCCCTTGGCGCGCGCCGTGCGGATAAAGTCCTGGTTGAGCACCTCGAGCATGCCGGCACGGGACAGGCGGGCGATGTAGGCGGCATAGGCGGCGCCCAGGGTAATGCTCGGCAGTAGCTTGTCCCCGGGGATTGCTCCCCAGCCGGCCACGGGTAGCCACTCGAGACGGATACCGAAGATCAGCAGGAGCAGGGGGCCGAGCAGGAAGCTCGGCATGCAGATGCCGATCATCGCCGCGGTCATCGGCAGGTAGTCCTGCGCAGTATTCGGTTTCAGTGAGGCCATGACGCCCGCGAGGCCGCCAAGCAGCATGGCGACCAGCAGGGCATACAGCCCGAGTTCTGCGGTGACCGGGAGGCCGGCGCCGATCAGTTCATTCACACTGCGACCGGGATACTTGAACGACGGGCCGAAATCGCCACGCGCGAGGTCGGCAAGATACGCGGTGTACTGGTCAAACAGTGGCAGATCGAGTCGATACTGCGCTTCCAGCGCCGCCTTGACCTCTGGGATTACCGCTTTTTCGCTGTCGAAAGGCCCGCCGGGCGCAATACGCACCAGGAAAAACGTCACGGTGATGACCAGCAGGATCACCGGAACGGCCTGCAGCAGGCGACCACCGATAAAGCGCCACATCAGTCGGGCAGCTCCACCTGCGTTTCAACCTGCGGATCGAGCCAGACGTATTTAAGATTCAGTGAATCCATCAGATTGGCGGGCATGCCGTGCACGCTCGGGTGTATCAGGTGTTTACTGGCGTAGGTGTAGATGGGAATGATCGGCATTGTTTGCATGAGTCGGGTTTCCGCCTCGTAAAACAGCGCAAAACGCGCTTCCTGGCTTTTCGCGCGGGGGGCGCGCTCCTGGATGATCTCGTCGTAGACCGGGTCGCTGAACCCGGTGTTATTGTTGCCACCGTCGGTCAGGAACAGGTCGAGGAAGTTGTTCGGGTCGACGTAGTCACCGATCCAGCCGCGGCGGCCCAGGTCGTATTCCATCTGGCTCATGGCGTCGAGGTAAACTTTCCATTCCTGGTTCGCGAGTGTGACCTCGATGTTGAGTGCGTCCTTCCACATCTGTTGCAGGGCGACAGCGATCTTGCGGTGACTGTCGCTGGTGTTGTACATCACCTGTGCGCCCGGCCAGCCGCGCCCGTCCGGATAGCCTGCCTCGGCCAGCAGCTCGCGTGCCGCGGCGACATCGTAATCGAAGGTTCTCGGTGGTTGGTAGCCCAGGGTCCCCGGCGGCGTGATGCTCCAGGCCGGCTCGTTGGTCCCGTGCAGGACTGTGCGAGTGAGCTTTTCGCGGTCGATCGACATGGCCAGCGCCCGGCGCACGCGGGCATCATTCAGGGGGGGGCGTGTGGTGTTGATCAGGTAGTAGTAGGTGCCCAGGTAGGGTGCCTGCACATAGGGTGAATCGGGCATGGCGCGGTAGGCGGGAATTTTTTCCAGCGGGACATCCTGGGTATAGTGCAGCTGGCCGGCGCGGAACATGCGCTCCTCGCTGACGGTATCCTCGGTCGGGTAGAAAACGACGCCGTTCAGCTCCACGTTATCGCGATCCCAGTAAGTGTCACTCTTCACCACGCGAATGCGCCGGTTCAGTTTCCACTCCTCCAGATTGAACGGGCCGTTGTTGACCATATTGCCCACCCGGGTCCAGCGCGTGAAGCGATCTGTCATGTTGCCGAATTTTTCCAGCGTCGGGCGGTGCAGGGCGAATGTGCTGTAGTGGTCCATGAGCTGGATGAAGTAGGGTGTCGGCGCGTCCAGCGTGACCTCCAGGGTGAGGTCATCCAGCGCGCGCACGCCCACCGAGCTGAAGTCCTCGAGCTTGCCGTTGGCGAATGCCTCGGCGTTTTTTATGGGGTACAGCATATACGCGTAGAGATTGCCGGTCTGCGGGTGCAGTGCGCGTTTCCATGTCCACACGTAGTCCTGCGCGGTCATGCGATCGCCGTTGGACCAGCGCGCATCGTCGCGCAGGTGAAAGGTCACCGTGAGTCCGTCATCACTTATCGTCCAGCGTTCGGCGACGCCGGGTTCCGGTTCCAGTGTGTACGGGTTTTTTACTGCCAGCCCCTCGAACAGGGCGCGAATCAGGTGATTTTCCGGAACCCCGGTCACAACGTGCGGGTCCAGCCCCTGAGGTTCGCTGCCGTTGCCGTAATGCAGGATGCCCTCGCGGTTACCGACGGTAACGTTGGACTCACCGCCGCCGCAGGCGAGCAGGGAGGACAGGAGTGCGATCAGGCTGAGTCTGGCAGTCAGGCGCAAAGATATATCCGCGACAAAAAACAGCTTGTGAGTATACGCATGCGGGAGGTGTGGCCCCAAGTGCAGGGACGATAATCCCGGATATCCGGTGCTATTTCGCCCTGTACGCAGCTGCCCTCTCTCCGCCGGCACCGGGCTTTTGGAACAGGAATTCCGCGCGACCGTCACCGTGCAGCACGCCGTGGTCAATGGCCAGGGGTGCCATGCATTCATTTACGTATTTGCGGGTATGCAGGAACAGCGACACGGGCTCGGTGTCGGCCAGTGCCAGGGTTGCCGCGTCGATCAACCCAAGGTGTCGCAACTCGCTCACGACGTTGCGCTTGTGCAGCATGAACCCGTGGCCGCGGAAGCCATCCTCGGCATGGTGGGCCAGAAAGTCGAAGAATGCCGGCAGGGCGCGCGCCGGGATCAGGTTGATGATGTCCCACAGCAGAATGAGGTCAAAGCGCTGCCCGGCGACTTCCGGGAACAGGGCATCGAAGGCGTCGGCTGTGACGTCGGGCGCTGTTTCATCGCCGCCGGCTGTCTGCATATTTTTTGTGCCGGCTATCAGGCTGTCGCTGGCATCGAGGACCTGCAGACGACAGGAAAGTCCGCTGAAGAAGCCCAGACTGCAGCGATTGGCCCGTCCGAAATCGAGGACTCGCAGATGGTCGGTTTGCGCAAGCGCTTTCTCGCCCAGCAGCATGGGTAACAGACGACTGCTGACTTGCGCCGTCTGTGTTTCGCGTTTTCGCAGGGCCAGTGCCATCCTGTTGCCGGTTTATCCCGTGCGTGATGCGCTTATCCCGCCTTGCTGCCCGGCTGCTCCGACGCTTTCGACGCCGATGATTCGGCCGCGGGTGTCGCCTGCGCCGGTCGCTGTTGTGGCGAGGCAGCGCTCTTGGCCGGGCTGCCCATATCGATACTGCCCTTGAAGCGGCCGCCGTCCTCAAGCATGACCCGTGGCGAGGAGACATTACCCTGCACATTGCCGGTCGTGGTGATCACGACCCGCTCCTGACCGACGATATCTCCCTGGACTTCGCCCTCGATGCGGATGGTCTTGGCCTCTATATTGGCGTGCACACGACCCGAATTACCGATGACCAGTTCGTTTTCCGCCAGTTTCACGGTGCCGTTCACCTCACCCTCAACGAGCAGGTCCTCGCTGCTTTCGATATCGCCCGTTACTTTCACTTTCGCACCAATCATGGCTGTTGCCTCGCTGACAGAGGGTGGGGTCGGGGCAGATTTCCGTTCGCTCTCAGGCGGTCGGGAACCTGCCTGCGCAGGTGTTTCGGGCGTCGGCTCCGGTTGTGAACTTTTGCGTTCAAACATGACGATAACATCCGTTTGTGCTGATAAGGTCCCGGGTGACGGAATCGCTCAAGTGGCCCGAGAGGAATTCTCAAGTCACGAAAATAGCATGCTAGATGAGGCGGGGCATAGGAGTAAAATTATCTGGTGTTACAGTCTTGTTCGACGGTCGCTAATGCAGGAATGTATCGCCCTGATCGTGGACCGCGACGCCGCAAACAGTAGAGTGATCGCAAAAACAGTGCTGGCGAGCGCTACAGCGCGCCGCCAGCCGAATCAAATTACATCAAGCTCAGGTCAACCGCGTAGGACACAACGAACTTCGGTTCGTCGTTGTCAAAGCCGCCTTCGGCGGCCGGCCCGTCCACATTGGTATCGGATACCATGAAGCTGAATCCGCCCTTTGACAGGCTGATATTGTAGTCGTAGTAGTCGCCGTCATTGCCGTTGAAGGCTTCGGCGAAATCGCCATCGTGGTAGCCCAGGTGGAGACCCAGTTCCAGCCCTTCTGCGATTTCAAAGCCATAGTCTGCAGACAGGTAGATGGCTTCCCCGAAGCCGAAATCCTGGTCTCCGACCTCGTCAGCTTCAGTGTGTGCCAGTAGACTGGCTGTGAAACTGAAGCCGCCCATGCCAACCGTGCCGTAAACTTCAGCGAAATCGAAGTTCGCAGCATCGTCGTAGTTGTAGTAGAGATAGCCGACGTCAAAATCCATGCCACCGGCAGCGAAAGCGTAGCCGGCATAAATATCGTGTTCGTAGGAGAAAACATCCCCCGCACCGTAATTGACGTTTGACGCCCAGGTGCCGACATAAAAACCGCTGTCGTCGGCATAATCGATGCCGCCCTGCACAGCGGCTTCGTTCTCCGTCTGCGTCAGGCCGCGCCAGATGTAGTTGCTGGTGACAGATGCGTTGGCGCTCAGTTCCCCGGCGGCGTGGCCGGGCAGGGCGATCGCGGCTGTACAGAGTGCTGTAGCGGCTGCAAGTTGCTTTTTCATGTGGATTGAACCCCTCTTTTACTAGTGAATACTATTGAACTAGCCTGGCCGCGCTCCTCGCTCGTTCACGGCGACCCCAATCGTGGATCAGCAATAACCGCGCCAGAAAAGCCAATATGCTGAAATAAATAAAAAAATTGAACGGTAAACGCCGTTTGCGCGGTTTCCTGAATGTTCTGTACTTGTTGCGAAGATGTATGTTGGTGCAGACAACGCGGCGAACTGGCCTGCGGTGCACGAAAATGGTGCAATCTGGTGGTCAGTGACCACTTTAACGGAGGGCGTCGAGTCGCGTCCGCACAGTCCTTTGGTGGCGTCTGGGCATTAGCGAACTGACTGTGTGCACGCGGCCCATCCTGCGAGACGCTGGCCTATACTGTGCGAACACACCTACCGGGGATTAGATGACATGGCAACACTAGTGCGACAAATAATGGTAGCGAGCCTGCTCGTGGGGGCCGTCGCCGTACGTGCCGGGACATGTGACGAGGTCGTAGAGGCGACGATCAAGGAGATGCGCGCCGGCGCGCGCACAGCCTGGAATGACGACATGGCGGCGCTTGCCAGGGCAGCGGCCGGTGCTGCCTGTGTCAAGGCGCAGTCCGGCCGCTACGCGCCAACGGGCGCTGCTGAAGTCGACGTCGAGAGTGCAGAAGGCGCTGCAGGTCCCGG
>CAYFVJ010000022.1:0-24040 GCA_964346555.1 uncultured Alteromonadaceae bacterium
GGTCGCCTGCGGGCAGATGATCCGGATCCATGCCGGCGTTGCGGATGGAGGGCTTCAGATAATTGCCGCTGATACCGGTGAACAGACTGCTATAGACGATGTCGGAGGAGTCGTAGTCGACAATGGCCTGCTTGTAGGCGGCATCTGCGTTGGCTTCCTCTGTGGCGATAAAAGCGGAGCCGATGTAGGCGAGATCGGCGCCCATGGCGCGTGCGGAGAGAATGGCGTCGCCGGAGGCGATCGAGCCCGACAGCAGTAGCGGTCCGTCGAACCAGGCGCGGATTTCCTGTATCAGCGCAAACGGTGATGTCGAGCCGGCGTGCCCGCCGGCGCCGGCGGCCACCGCAATCAGGCCGTCGGCGCCCTTTTCGATGGCTTTGTGCGCGAAACGATTGTTGATCACGTCGTGCAGTACGATGCCGCCGTAGGAATGTACGGCTTCGTTGACGTCCTCACGGGCGCCCAGCGAGGTGATCACGATGGGCACCTCGTACTTGACGCAGAGTTCAAGGTCGTCCTGCAGCCGGTTGTTCGAGCGATGGACGATCTGGTTCACTGCAAACGGCGCCGCCGGGCGGTCAGGATTTTCTGCGTTATAGGCATTCAATTCACTGGTGATGCGTTGCAGCCAGCGCTCGAATTCTTCGACCGGGCGTGCGTTCAGTGATGGGAAAGCGCCGATGACACCGGCCTTGCACTGGGCGATGACCAGGTCGGGGTTGGAAATAATGAACAGCGGTGCGCCGACTGCGGGCAGGCGTAAGCCGTCGCGCAGAATGGAGGGTAGGGCCATGCGGAAGTCTCCTGGGACATAGGCGTTTCGCGCGGAAGCTTAGGATATCCACGCAATATATGCAATGTTTTGCATAAGACGAGCCCCCGGTGCATCATGCGCACTGGTAAAAACGCTGGATGAACCGCATGGCACTTTCGCACGCCATTATGACCGCGCTGATTGAGGACGAGATGTCGGGTTACGAACTCGCCAAAGCCTTCGACGCGTCTCTCGGGTTTTTCTGGCACGCGTCGCACCAGCAGATTTATCAGGAATTGCGCAAACTGGCGGACAGGGGCTGGCTATGCCAGCGCAAAGTTTCCCAGCGCGGCAAGCCGGACAAGCAACTTTATGCGCTGACAGACGCGGGCAGGCGGGTGCTCGATGACTGGGTTTTCGCCGAGAGCCGGGTGCGCGAGAGCAAGGACGATTTGCTGGTGAAGCTGTACAACCTGTCCGAGGATAACCTGCCACACCTGCGGGCCGAGATGGAGGCGCGTCGCGAGCATATGATGCGGCGCCTGTTCCTGTACGAGCGTATCCGCCGGCGGCACTACGCGCACCCCCACGCGCTGCCCATACGTCGCAAGGGTGTGTACCTGGCGCTGCTGGCAGGTATTCGCCACGGCGAGCAGTATCTGGCGTGGTGTGACGAATCGCTACGACTGCTCGCGGACCTGCAGTCGCCTATAGCATAATGGCGATCTGCCAATAGCTCCCGCTCGGCGATAAATTATGTACCTGCAGTACTTCGGCCTGCGTGAGGCACCGTTCTCCATAGCGGTCAACCCGCGCTATCTGTTTATGAGCCACCGCCATCGCGACGCCCTCGCGCACCTCCTTTACGGCGTGGGGGCGGGCGGCGCCTTTATCGTGCTCACAGGCGAGGTGGGCACGGGCAAGACGACGATCAATCGCTGCCTGCTTGAACAGCTGCCGGACAATACGGATATTGCGGTCATTCTCAATCCGGCACTCAGCGCGGCGGAACTGCTGGCCAGCGTGTGTGATGAACTGGGCATCGATTATCCGCAGGAGGTAGCGACGCTGAAGACACTCAGCGATCGGCTGCACGCCTATCTGCTGGATAACCATGCGCGCGGTAACAAGACGGTGCTGATGATCGACGAGGCACAGCATCTCGGTGTCGATGTTCTGGAGCAGATACGCCTGCTGACTAATCTCGAGACAGACAGCGAGAAGCTGCTGCACATCATACTGATCGGGCAGCCCGAACTGGCAACAATGCTGCGCCGGCCGGAGCTGCGTCAGTTGAACCAGCGCGTTACTGCGCGCTTTAATCTCGAACCCCTGAGCCGGGAGGAGACCGGCGCCTACATCCGCCACCGGCTGCAGGTGGCCGGCCTCGCGCCCGGTACCGAGCTGTTTCCAGCCGCTGTCGTGCGTGGCATCTATCGCCATAGCCGTGGCGTGCCGCGGCTGATCAACCTACTCTGTGACCGCATGCTGCTGGGTGCCTACGCACAGCAGAAAACGCGGGTGAGCCGCCGGCTGCTGCGGGGTGTCGTGCGCGAGGTGACGGGAGGGAGTGACTGGCAGGAACGTATGAAGCACCTGGTGACGCCGGGTCTTACCGCGCTGGCGCTCGCCGCTGTGCTGGCTGGCGGTCTCTGGTGGGCTGCTCCCGGGAGTACACCGCTTGCGGCAGATCGCTTGACCGCGGTAGAACCCGCCGCGGCAGAGCCCGCTGCGACACCCGCCATCGCAGTAGGGATGAGTCCGGCAACCGACGTTTCCGAAGAGTCCGCCGTCAACGCGCTGGAAGCGACGCTGCTCGGCCGCGAGGCCGCGGTGGCCGCTCTGTGGTCGCTTTTCCTGGATGCGCCGATGCCTGTCGAGCCCTGCGGCGACAACGACCGGGCCGCAATCCGTTGCGTCACGGCTAGCGCTGAGAGTTGGCAGGACCTGGCGCACATGCAGCGCCCACTGGTGCTCAATCTGCTCTCACCGCAGCGCAGCGAACGGGCGGCAATCCTGATTGCGATAGAAGAGGAGTGGGCACTACTCGCAGCACCGGATGGTGTGGTCCGCGTGGCGCTGTCGGCGCTGGCGCCACTCTGGCGCGGCGAGTACCGGTATCTGTGGCTGGCTCCCCCCGGCTTTGACCGCGTGCTCGGTCGCGGGGATCGCGGGGCCGCGGTGGCGGCGGTTGCACAGCTGTTCGCGCTGCTTGATGGCCAGTCTCAGCCGCTGTCGACGGACCGTTTCAACCGGCAGCTGGCTGAGCGTGTCAGGCTGTTCCAGCGCGAGTATGGTCTGGATGACGATGGACTCGTGGGTGAACAGACGCTGCGGCAGTTGAACCTGGCGCTAGGGCGGGTACCGACTGGCGCCGCGTTGCGGGCGCGCCTGGATGTGCTACGTGAGCGCGGCGGCTGGCCATCTCCTGACGATGTTTCGAGGTAACCCGCGATGTCACTGATTCTGGACGCACTCGAGCGCTCTCAGCGCGAGCGCACGGAACCGCGGCCTCAAGAGCCTGTGCGGTTTTCCGGCGCCGAGGATCGGCAGGTTCCCGCAGCCGTGTCCCTCTGGATGTCAGTGTTGCTCCTGGCCCTGGTGCTCGCGTTATCGACGATCGCCTGGCTGTGGGTTTTCCGCGCACCACCGACTGTCACGGTCCGGCCTCCCGCTGTGGTCGCGCCGGTGGCAGACCTGCCGGAGCCGCCAGCACCAGTGGAGGTACCGCCGCGGCGATTGGTTGCCACCGAAGACAGCCTCGCCGGACGTCCCGGATCCGGCGCTGCCGCCACAGACGTCTTTCATCTGTATCGTGAGGCGCGCGCAGCACGGGTGTCGGCTCTGGCTGATGCGACCGACGGGCAAAGCCGTCGCGCCCGGTCGCCGCAAGCCCCGGTGGCGGACGCGCCTGAACAGGCAGCGGTGGCGACGACGCCGGCGCAGGCTGAGCGCGACGCAGGTGGGGTCGGCCAGCATGCAGAGGCGGCGCCGCAGGTGGACACCCTGGTGGCGCGGGCGCGCAAGGCGCTGGATAACCGCGGTCTGGAAGCGCATCCTGCCCCTATGCTGGCAGAACTGTCACAAGGAATCCGCGATACCATTCCGACCCTGATGTATTCACAACACGACTATCGTGACGACGGCGCGCCATCCAGTGTGTTGATCAACCGCAAGCGCCGGGCCGTGGGGGACAGCGTCAGCGGCGTGCGCGTGGATGAAATACTGCCGGACTCCGTCGTCCTGCACTACCGTGGTACTGTGTTCCGTCTGCGAGCGCTGAACAGCTGGGTCAACCTCTAGTGCCATAACACGGGTGCCGCTCCGCGATCGCGTCATGCGGGGCGGTGGCGTTTACTGCCAGCCGATCTCAAGCGCGAGATCAAGCCTGCGAAACGCGCGCTGCTCCTGATCCAGTTCCTGCAGGGTCAGCGGGTGTTGCTCCAGCCAGCCTTTGGGGAAATCCAGCTTGAGAGAATCCTCGCTGGTTTCGATGTTGAAGTCGGGTAATTGCTCGAGCTGTTCGACATATTTGAACAGAGCCGACAGACGGATTATCGCCAGCATGCGCTGCAGGCGTCGCCGCTCCGCTGTGCTCACATCGTCAAACAGCTCACGCCTCACTTTACCGCGATGCCCTGCAACCAGGAGCGCCATGTTCTCCTGCTCACCCTGGGAAAATCCGGCCATATCCGAATTACGCAGCAGGTAGGCGCCGTGACGATGGTAGTGCTTGTGGGATATCGACATGCCGATTTCGTGGGTGCGGGCGGCACGCTGCAGTAGCTCGCCATCAACCTGCGTGAGCTGCCAGGCGCTGGCGGTCGCATTGAACAGCATGTCTGCTCTTCTCGCGACAGTGTCAGCAGTGTCTTCGTCGACAGCATAGCGCTGTATCATGGCGTTGACCGAGCGTTCGCGGACATCCTCGTGCTGCAATCGACCCATGAGGTCGTACAGGACGCCTTCCCGCAGTGCACCTTTCGATGTGCGCATCTCCTCGACCTCCAGCACGTCGAACAGCGCCTCGGCGATCGCCACGCCGGCGGCGATAACCGTGCGCCGTGACTCGCCCAGACCAGCGAGCTGGAGGCTGTCGAAATCCGGAAACTGCAGCAGCTGCTTGCGCAGGCGCTGCAGCGCTTTGCGCGAGATTCCGCCGTCACACCAGCCCTGCGCGTTGACGATGGTCTCGATGGATTGCAGCGTGCCCGACGACCCCACGCACTCGGACCAGTGACGCGAGCGGAAGCTCCTGCGGATGTGCGAGACCTCGATACAGGCGCGCTCATAGGCGCGCTTGAAGCAGGCTTTGGTCAGCTTGCCGTCGGCGAAGAACCGGTCCGTATAGGAGACGCATCCCATCTGCAGGCTCTCCAGCCGGCGCGGCTCGAATTTCTCGCCGATGATGAATTCCGTACTGCCGCCGCCGATGTCCACGACCAGTCGCGCGGCGGCATCATCGGCGAGGGAATGGGCTACCCCGAGATACACCAGCCGCGCCTCCTCCCGGCCGTAGATCACGTCTACGGGGCATCCCAGAATACGCCGCGCGGGCTCGGTGAAATCGCGGCGGTTGTGGGCGCGTCGCAGGGCATTGGTACCGACCACGCGGATGCGTTCGGTCTCTACGCTCTGCAGCACCTGGGAGAAGCGCGATAGACAGTCCAGCCCACGCTGTATGGCATCGCCGGAAAGGCTGCCGTCTTTCAGTCCCGCGCCGAGCTGTACTTTTTCCGCCAGGACCTGTATCGGTCGCATTTCACCGTGCTCGATGCGCGCGACGATGAGGTGAAAGGAGTTGCTGCCGATATCCAGCGCGGCGAGCTGGCTGCCATCCGGCAGCGGGTTGGCGGAAGGCGCGGCGGACATCACGCCGTGATATCCCGTGGTACCCGCGGCGGCATGCGCGTCATCAATTCGTAGCCGATGGTGGCGGCGTGACGGGCAACTTCGCCGACGGGCAGACCCTCTCCCCACAGAGTAACCGGGTCGCCCACGTTCACCGGCGGCAGGTCGGTGACATCGACGGTAAGCATATCCATCGACACCCGCCCCGCGAGGGGCGCGCGTTGCCCGTTCACCAACACGGGTGTGCCGTTGGCTGCCGTTCGCGGGTAGCCGTCACCATATCCCGCAGTCACGGTTGCGACGCGCGTCGGGCGGTCGGCGCGCCAGGTACCCCCATACCCCACCGTGTCACCTGCAGGTATGTCGCGCACATTGATCACCTCTGAGACAAGCGTCATGACTGCTCTCAGCTGGCTCGCCCGGGACTCTGCCTGCGCAAACGGACTGTCGCCGTAGAGCATGTAGCCCGGCCGTACCCATTCGAGATGCGTCTCGGGCCAGGCGAGAACCGCCGGGGAGTTGGCCGCGCTGCGGGCACAGTTGCGGCCTTCACAGGCGCCCAGGAAACGCGCCAGCTGGAGCCGAGTCTCCGTCTGTTCGAGTTCATCAGCGCGTGAGAAATGCGTGCACAATACGACGTCATCGGCGGCATTGGGCGTCGCCTCGAGCGCCTGCACGAATGCCTCAACGCGCTCCGGGCTAATGCCCAGTCGATGCATGCCCGTGTCCACTTTCAGCCAGCAGGTGAGGGGGGCATCCAGTCTTGCCTCGCACAGCCACCGCAGCTGCTGCTCGCCCGTCACCATGATCCAAACGCCTGTGCGGGCGGCCTCAGCCATTTCCGCGACCTCGAAAACACCCTCGAGAAGCAGGATAGGGCGGCGAATGCCGTGATCCCGCAGTCGGCTCGCCTCTTCCAGGGAGGCGACAGCGAATCCGGATGCCTGCTCCTCGAGCGCCTCCGCCACTATTTCGCCACCGTGACCGTAGCCATCGGCCTTGACTACCGCCATCAATCGGGAGGCCGGGGCGAGGCCTGCAGCGATGGCGGCATTGTGGCGCAGATTCCCGAGATTGATCTGAGCTCGCGTCGGTCGAGTCATCAGTAATCGTAGCGATGGGCCGAGAACAGTTTTTGCGCGGCGAGCCAGACGTCGCCCACAACGCCACTGCCGACCGGTCTGCCATCCACGACCGTTACCGGCGCCACTTCCTTGCTGGAGGAGGTCAGCCATACCTCGTCCGCCTGTAACAGCTCCGGGAGCGTCACTGTGCGCTCCTCCACCGGAATATCGCTGTGCCTGCGCAGTATATCGAGCAACATCAGGCGTGTGATGCCCGGCAGTTTCTGGTGGTCCAGTTCGGGCGTCGAGACCACCCCGTTCTTGACCATAAAAACATTGCAGGCCGCCGCCTCGGTAATCTCCCCGTCGCTGTTGTACAGAATCGTCTCCTCGGCGCCAGCGGCATGTCCCTGTTGATAATGCATGACGTTGCCAAGCAGTGCCGTCGACTTGATGTGGCAGCGCTTCCAGCGCAGATCCTCCGCCGTGACGACCCGGTAGGGGGTAACGTGGCGTCTGTCCGCTACCGGAGCGTCGGCAATAGCGAACGTGAAGCCGAATCGGGTCGCGTTTACCGCCGTCGGATAGGCGTGGTGGCGTTTGCTGTCGGCGCCGCGGCTGACGTGCAGGTAGACGCCCAGATTGCCGGAGCCGTTGCGCTGGACGAGCTCTTCCACGATCTGCCGCCAGCTGCCCTCGTCCGTGTCCGTGCGTATCTCCAGCGCATCCAGGCCGTCACGCATGCGTTGCATGTGCGGGCCGAATCCCACCAGCTGCCCGGCATAAGAGGGAATCACCTCGTAAATTCCGTCGCCGAACAGGAAGCCGCGGTCCATCGGCGAGATGCGGGCTTCGCTCATCGGAAGAAATTCACCATCAAGGTATACGGTTGTCATTGCATGTCTGCCTCTGTCGGTGGCCTCAATGCTGCTGTGCGCTCAGCTGTTGCAGTCGTGCGATGATCGACTCGCCCTCGGCGGCGTCCAGGCCATCCTCGGTCAGGGTGTTTTCCCGGCTCACGCCATCCACGCTACCGCGATGGGAAAGGTAAGCGAGGACCTCACGCGGGCGAATATCCGCAAGCAGGTCGCGTCCGGACCACAAGCCCAGGTACGCGATGATGCCATAGGCACCCCAATTCGATACATCTGCAACCACCAGCTCGTCGCAGCTTGTTACGGCGCCCATGATATTCAGCTCGCTGATCACAGCGGTGACTTTGCCCATGCCGATTTCATTGCCGCCGTCTCCGATCCCTATGGTGGGGCAAGCGGCCTGTTTCAGGTAGGTGTCGAAGATGCCGCAGGCGCTACTGATGTCCTCGCCGCGCATGTTGTAATAGGCGCCATCGGCTGCCCGCCCGGGACGCTCGATCGAGACAATTGCGTCGGGCGTGAGCTGTTCCAGCCGCAGCGCCGCTTCTCTCCGCGCCGCGGTACTCGTGCTCGCTCGCAGCGGGAGGACGCGGAAATCGCCGCTCAGGGCGTTGCAGAGCGGCTCCGCGCACGCCAGCCAGCACTGGCCGCTGAGTGCCTCGATAACGCGGTAGAGCGCGATGGCGCCAACCGGGCCATCGGTCTCGAATGTCCCGGCGACGGGAAATCCCGTGCCGATTATAACGCGACGGCTGGCGAAGAGGTGGCTTGCGGCGCGCTGTACGTAGCCGCGACTGAGGGTGGCGCGCACGCGCTGCATGCCGCGCAGGTTGCGCTCCACCAGCAGTGACTCGACCGCGCGGTCAAACGCGTCGGTAGTCACGGCCGGTATTCCTGGATCTGTACATTGGACGCCAGCACCTGCGCCAGATGCAGCGCATTGTGGGCGTCGTGCTGGCTGATTGGCGCAAAATGAACGGGTGCGCCGGGCGTCTGTTGTGCCAGGTGCGCGCAGTCCAGCGATAGTGCCGCGCCGATTTTTGGATAGCCGCCGATGGTCTGGCGGTCGTTCAAAAGGACGATGGGCTGACCATCGGCGGGAATCTGGATTGCGCCCTGGCAGATGCCCTCAGATAGTATGCCGTCGAGATCGCAGTTGATGGCCGGCCCTTCCAGGCGATAGCCCATGCGATCGGCGCGCTGGCTGACACTGAACGCGCTGGAGAAAAATCGTCGCTGCTGCAGGCGCGAAAAATGCCGCTCCTGATACCCGGGGATCACCCGCAGCGTTGCCCCGCGCGGATAGTGCGGCTGTTGCGGGGGCTGCACGCGCAGTGACGCTCGCTCTTTGATCGCGCGGCACGGCAGACGATCGCCGGCTTTCAGGCGCTCGCCGTGCAGGCCACCGAGACCCTCCCGCGTGACCGTCGAGCAGCTGCCGAATACCGGCGCCACCTGAAACCCGTCCGCCACACCGAGATAGGCCCGGCAGCCGGATTCCGCATACCCGAGCTTAACGCGATCGCCCGCGGCGACCGGCAGAACCTGCCAGCGCGGTCGCTCGTTGCCGTCGATACTCAGCGGGACCGATGCGCCGGTAACACAAATCCAGGTGTCGACGGCGGCCGTGACTTCGAGACCGCCGAGGGTGACCTCGACTGTCGCTGCCGTGTCGGGATTCTGTAGCAGTCGGTTGCACAGGGCATGCGCCTGCGGGTCCATGGGGCCGCCATCGGTAAGCCCCAGGCGATAGTGGCCGCGTCGCCCGCGATCCTGTACCAGGCTGAGAATGCCCGGCGATTCCACGTGCAGGCCGCTCACAGCGTGCCCCCCGAACGCAGGAACTCATCGCGCGTGAGCGGCCGGAAGCGCACCCGGTCGCCGACCGCCACCGGCATGGGCGGCTCCCGATCCGGGTCGAACATGCGTTGCGGACAGTTGCCGATCAGGTTCCAGCCACCCGGCGATTCCGCAGGGTATACGGCAGTCTGGCGGTCGGCGATGGCGACGGCGCCGCGGGGTATACGCTGCCTGGGTGTTGTCAGGCGCGGTATCTTCAACCGCTCGTCGAGTTCGCCGAGATAGGCGAACCCGGGTGCAAAGCCAATGGCGTATACCCGATACTCAATTGAACTGTGCAGATCAATAACGTCGGCGACAGACAGGTCGACGCGCTCGGCGACAGCGTGAAGATCGGCGCCACTTTCCTCACTGTAGTAGACCGGCAGTTCCACGCAGCGGTCCGGGGCTGTCTGTTCGCCCGTATCGAGGGGAATGCCGCGGATGCACTGTCTTACCTGCATGTGATCAGTGGTCAGGGCGTTGTATACCACGAGCACGGACGCGTAGGAGGGCACCATGTCGATCAGGTGGTCGCCGAGCGCCTCCGGCAGTGCGCCCGCCAGCGCCTGTACCCGGCTTGCAACCTGTGGCCCCGGCGCCTCGCCGAGGTAGACGATCAGGGCATTCTCTCCGGCCGCGTGAATCAGCACGTGGCGCGCCGCCCCTGGATGAGTGCACGGATTTCCCGTATCGCGGCCACGCCCTCCGGATTATCCCCGTGAACGCACAGGGTATCCGCCTGCAGTGACAGGGTTTTTCCGTTGGCGGTCTCGACGCAGCCCGATTCCAGCAGCCCGGCAACCTGGCCCAGCGTGCGTTCCCGGGAATGCACCGCACCGGGGCATCGGCGAGAAATCAGGTAGCCATCGTGGTCGTAGCAGCGGTCGGCAAAGGCCTCGAACAGCAGTTCCAGAGAGTGTGCCGCAGCGGCCTCGCGGTGGCTTGCCTGCTGTGCCGTTGCAAGCAGCATGAGCTTGAGCGGTCGATGATAGGCGGCCACCGCGGCCATCACCGTCGCGCGAACGCCGGCATCGAGCATCATGTCGTTGTACAGCGCGCCGTGAGGTTTTACATAGTCTATCGAGCCGCCGGCGCTCGCGGCCATGCCGTCAAGTGCGGCGATCTGGTAGAGGAGGCACGCGTTGAGTTCCTCGGCAGACAACTGCATCGAGCGGCGCCCAAACCCCTCGAGGTCGGGGTAGGCGGGGTGTGCACCGAGTCGCACGCCATGTGCCAGCGCCAGTTCGATGGTGCGACGCATGGTTACAGGATCACCCGCATGGTAGCCGCAGGCGACGTTGGCGAGATCGATATGCGGCATGACGTCGGCGTCCATGCCCATACGCCAGCTGCCGAAACTCTCCCCCAGGTCACAATTCAGAAGCATGGTACTTTCCGCTAACGATTAAAGAACGGCCAGCTGGCTGTTGCGCAGATCCGTGATGAGCATGCAGCCGGGACTGTGAGTGATGGCAAAAGGCAGCCGGGCATTCTCGATTGCGATCTGCGGCGTGACACCACAGGCCCAGAATAGCGGTATTTCACCTGCCTTGAGAGTGACCGCGTCGCCGAAGTCGGGTCTCGACAGGTCGTCGATGCCGATCGCGGCCGGATCCCCGAGGTGGACCGGCGCACCGTGGACCGACGGAAAACGTGTGCAGATCTGTATGGCGCGGATAGCGTCAGCTGCCGGGAACGGACGCATGCTGACCACCATGTTGCCGGCAAAGAATCCGGCTGTCGTGCAGGGCAGATCCGTGCGATACATGGGGACATTGACACCCTCGCTGATATTGCGCACGTCGAGGCCATCGGCGAGCAGTGCCTCCTCGAAAGAAAAAGAACAGCCCAGGGCGAACACCGTCAGGTCGTCGCGCCAAAGCGCGCTGATATCGGCGAGATCGTCCTTCGCCACGCCCTTCTCGAACACGCGATATTGCGGCACATCCCGGCGAATATCGATATCGCCGAGTGTCGGCAGGCACGGATCACCGGGAGCCGGGTTCATTGCCACCAGCGGACAGGGGCGCGGATTGGTTTGGCAGAAGCGAAGAAAATCATGGGCGTTTGCCTCCGGAAGTATCACCAGGTTGCACTGCACGTGGCCCGGCGCCAGCCCGGAGGTGTTGCCCGTGTGCTCTCCGCTGCGAATTCTGGTACGAATCGCTTCGGGGCGGTGTGGGTCGATCATCGGTTCTCCCGCTATACGAGGCGTTGTACAAGCTCTATAGTAACGCCGATAACGCTCATAACGCACGAGGCAAGCCGATGCCCCATCCAAGTATCACCGCACAGACCTATCCCCACAAACCCGCCATCATCATGGGCGGCTCAGGGGAGATCGTCACTTACCGGGAGCTGGATGAACGCTCGAATCAGGGCGCACAGCTGTTTCGCTCCCTCGGTCTCACCCGCGGCGACCATATCGCGATGATGCTGGATAATTGTCGGCAGTTCCTCGAGATCTGCTGGGCAGCGCAGCGCGCCGGTCTGATCTACACGCCGATCAGTACTCACCTGCAGGCGGAGGAGACGGCCTACATACTCGACAACTGCGGTGCGCGCCTGTTCATCGCTGCGCACTCTCTCGCCGCTGTGGCGTCGCCGATGCGTGAGTGCGCTACCGGCGTTCGGGACTTTTTCATGGTCGGCGGCGTGGTCGAGGGCTTTGAGCCCTGGGAGGAGGCAGTCGACCGGCAAGAGCAGACGCCGATCGACGATCAGGCCAACGGCGTACCCATGCTGTATTCCTCGGGCACAACCGGCAGGCCCAAGGGCGTTTTCATCGCCCCGCACAGTGACGACGTCAATGCGCCGCATCCGCTGTCCGCCTCGCTGGGCGTGGCGTTTGGATTCGGCGAGGAAACCGTCTACCTGTCACCGGCACCGCTTCATCATGCCGCTCCGCTACACTACAACATGCTGGCGTTGTACCAGGGCGGCACTACCGTCGTGATGGAGCACTTCGACGCGGAGCACGCCCTGCGCCTGATCGAAGAGCACCGCGCCACGCACAGCCAGTGGGTGCCGATCATGTTCATCCGCATGCTCAAGCTGCCGGTGGAAGTGCGTGAGAAATACGATGTGTCGAGTATGCAGTTCGCCATCCACGCGGCGGCGCCCTGTCCTGTCGAGGTCAAGGAGCGCATGATTGAGTGGTGGGGGCCGGTAATCGTGGAATACTACGCGGCCAGCGAGGGTATCGGCGCGACCATGATCGATTCGAAAAGCTGGCTGACCCACAAGGGCTCGGTGGGACCGGCGCTGATCGGGCAGGTGCACATCGTCGACGACGACGGCAGGGAGCTCCCGGCCGGGGAGGTCGGGACCGTGTATTTCTCCGGCGAGCAGGCGTCTTTCCGCTATCATGACGAACCTGAGAAAACCGCGGATGCCTTCAACGAGCACGGTTGGGCGACGACGGGTGACGTCGGCTACCTCGATGAGGACGGGTTCCTCTACCTGACCGACCGCAAGAATTTCATGATTATCAGCGGCGGGGTCAATATCTACCCGCAGGAAATTGAAAACCTGCTCATCACACACGACAAGGTGGCCGACGTCGCGGTCTTCGGCCTGCCCAACCAGGAGTTCGGCGAGGAAGTGAAGGCGGTGGTACAGCCTCAGAACTGGGTGGACGCGACGGATGAAGTCGCTATCGAGCTGGTCGAGTGGCTGCGCGAGCGGCTGTCGCACGTCAAGCTGCCGCGCTCGCTGGACTTTCATCCCCAGCTGCCGCGCCGGGATGACGGCAAGCTGTACAAACGCCACCTTGCGGATGAATACCGTGGAGCCACGCGCTCAGGTGAGGGTCCGGAAGGCACCTGATATGGGCGGTGGCCGGGTTCCGGGGCATTCGGCCACAGACCCTTTATGACCCCGGGGCGTCGTGATTCGCCTGGACTATCAGCTGTAAAAGTTGCTAACGCTGTCAACGAGGTAAGCGCATGAACCAGTCCCGCAGACTCGGCAAGCTCGAGCGCCAGATGGCCAGGTGTGAGACCTACGACAGCTGGCGGGAACTCGCGCTGAAGCACGATGAATTGAGCGGTGCCCAACGCTGGCGTGAAGTGGACCAGACCCGGCAGTATGACTACGGGCAGATCCGCCTGCGTCTTGATCGCCTGCGCAGCCTGCGCGCGCGCCAGGACTACCAGGGACTCCTGTTCAATCTGAACGAGGGTATCCACGGCAATATGGGCGGCATGGGCCGCAGCACCCTTTACCAGCGGGCAAAATTCGGCACCAAGCACCTTATTGAGCAGTACATCGAGGAAATCGACGATTCGCTGCGATTCATCGCCGATCTCGACAACAGCAAGATCGATGTCCAGGACAAGATGGATTTTTTCTACCGCGCGAATATCTGTTTTGGCCGCTCGGCGCTTATGCTCAGCGGCGGTGGCGTGCTCGGTTTCTACCACCTCGGCGTGGTCAAGACTCTGCTCAGCCAGGGACTGTTGCCGCGGGTGATCTCTGGCTCGAGCGCCGGTTCGCTGGTTGCGGGTGTTCTCGGCACGCATACCGACCGTGAACTGGAGAAATTCTTCGATCCCGCCAACGTGCATTTCGAGGCGGAGAGAGAGGCCAGCGTCTTCTCGCGCATGTTTTTCGGGCGCAGTCCCCAGATCGATATCAGCGACCTGGTCAAGATCATAGGCCGGCTGATGCCGGATATGACGTTCCAGGAGGCCTATGAGAAAACCGGTCGTCAGATAAGTATCACGGTGGCGCCCGCGGAGCCGCACCAGCGCTCGAGGCTGCTCAATGCAGTCACTTCGCCAAACGTCTACATCCGCTCGGCTGTCATGGCGTCCTGCGCGGTGCCCGGTGTCTTCCCGCCGGTGATGCTGATGGCCAAGAATGTACACGGCGAGGCCCAACCTTACCTGCCGACGCGTAAGTGGGTGGATGGGTCTATTGCCGACGATCTGCCAGCCAAGCGCCTGTCGCGCCTGTACAGCACGAATCACTATATCGTCAGTATGGTCAATCCCATCGCCACGCCGTTTCTGCGGGGTGGCAAACCGCGCAGCCGGGTGAGTGCGGCGCTGGGTTCACTGGGCGTCGGCATGGGTCGGGAAATGCTCAATTTCTATCGTGGTCTGGCGCAGCGGCAGGGTGACAACTGGCCGCGCTTCAACATGGTGCTGAATGGCGTACATGCCCTGATAGACCAGGATTACAGCGGTGACATCAACATCGTACCGAGCTTCCGCTGGTACAATCCGGCAAAGATCCTGTCACACCTCACGGAGAAAGAGCTGGTTGACCTGTTGCGCGGTGGCGAGTTCTCGACTTTCCCCCACGTCGAGTCAATTCGAATCTGCACGCGAATCTCGAGGACGATGGAGGAGATACTGCACCGCTTCGAATACGGCGATCTGCGCCCCGAGGGAGATCGCTACCATCGGCCGAGGTCTTCACGCCGGCGCCCGCAGCCGACGCGCGCCGATCGGGAAGCGCTGCGCGAGACGGGCTCCCAGCGACTCTCCCGCGATACCGATAGCGGCAATGCGAAGGCGCGAGCACGCAAGCGCGCCGCGGGTAAGGCCAAGGTGCCGCGCAAAAAGACGCCACGGTCAGCTGCCGAAACGCGCGGCGCCACACCCCGCTCCGGCGGTGGCGAGGCCGCCTGAAGTCAGGGCGCGCCCCGCCGGGTCAGCGGCTTTTACAATCCGACGCCGCCACGGCGAGTGGAGTGTTGTCCGCTATGGATTTCTTCAATGGCTATTGACCAGATCTACCCCGTACCTTGCGAGCGGTTCTACCAGAGCGCCCTTGGCCTCAGCTTCAGGGCTTGATGCATTGCCCATGAGGGCGCGTTTTTTCACACCTTGAAGAATTGCCGCGAGCCGGAAAAAGCAGAACACCAGGTAGAAGTTCCAGTTGTCTATGCCGTCGCGGCCGGTTCGTCGGCAGTATTCATCGATATACTCGGCGTCTTCCGGCAGGCCGAGTGCGTGGCGATCCACGCCGAGGAGGCCGCGCAGACCGGCGTCGCCGGGGAGCTGCCAGGCCATGACCTGATAGGCGAGGTCGGCCAGTGGATGGCCAAGTGTCGACAGTTCCCAGTCGAGCACGGCAATGATCCGCGGTTCGCTGGGGTGGAACATGACGTTGTCCAGCCGGTAGTCCCCGTGCACCAGGCTCACCGCGCCATCATCCTCCGGCATATTTTCCGGCAGCCAGGCTATCAGCGTTTCCATGGCCTCGCTGTGCTCGGTCTCGGAGGCACGGTATTGTTTGGTCCAGCGCGCAATCTGGCGGGCATAGTAATTACCCGGCCGGCCGAAATCCGACAGACCGACCGCGTCGACGTCGACGCTGTGCAGCGCGGCGAGGACGCGGTTCATATCATCATACATTGCGAAACGTTCCGCGTTGCTGCCGATTTCCAGCAGGGTCGGATCCCAGAAAACGCGCCCCTCGAGATACTCCATGACATAGAACATCGATCCGATGATGCTCTCGTCCTCGCAAAGCAGGTAGGCGCGGGGTACGGGTACATCGGTGTCTCCCAGGGCGCTGATGACGCGGAATTCACGGTCGACTGCATGGGCCGAGGCGAGGAGTTCCCCGGGCGGTTTGCGTCGCAGCACGTAGCGCCGGTCACCGGCGGTCAGCCGGAACGTGGGGTTCGATTGTCCACCGGCAAATTTATCCGCCGTGAGTTTGCCGGTGAAAGCGCCGAGCTGCGCCTCGAGATAAGGCTGTAGTCGATCGGTGTCGAGAGTCTGTGTGCTCATCCGTTTCTCCGCCAGCATGAAAACATCAGTTTAACATGCAGTGTGTCCACCGCGACCGAACGCGACAATGACAGCGGCGCGCAAAAAAATGAACTGCAGGTGACAGTCAGGTCCTTCCTGTCTTCATTTGGCCTGTTCGGCATTGAGACCGGATCAATCGACGGCTATCCTTCCCAGGCATAAAAAACAACGCGGGAGTCGCGCATGTATCAAGAACTCGATAAAGCCTGGCGGCAGTTGACCGCGTCGGGGCAGATGTTTGAAGTCACCACGATCGACGTGCGCGGCGTACCGCTGCGCGCGTACGCGAATGCACCGGCTTCGCTGCGTGACGTCTGGCTCGCAACAGCCGGTCACGGCGACAACGAGTACCTGGTATTCGGGGATGAACGCTGTACTTACGCCCAGGCACAGGCCTTTGTCGCAGCCATCGCCAACTGGCTCGCGGCCAATGGTGTGCGGCCGGGCGACCGCGTCGCGATAGCGATGCGTAACTATCCGGAGTGGATGCTCGCCTACTGGGCGATCACCTCTATGGGTGCCGTGGTGGTGGGCATGAATGCATGGTGGGTTCCCCAGGAAATGCGTTTCGGCTTGGAGGATTCCGAGCCGGCTGTGCTCATAGCCGACGCCGAGCGCCTGCAGCGCTTCGTCGAGCTGCGTAAGGATTTCCCGACGCTCAAGGTGGTCGGTGTACGCGTGGATCACGACCTGCCCGACTGGGCTACGGACTGGGCCGACCTGATCAACTCGCCGGAGGAGATGCCGGATGCCGCTATCGATCCGGATGACGACGCCTGTATCTTCTACACGTCCGGAACAACCGGTAAACCCAAAGGTGCGCAGCTCACACACCGCGGCTGTGTAAACAACATATTGAATGTCGCCTTCGTAAATACTGTCCAGCCCGCCGCGCTGGCGCTGTCGCGGGGAGAGACACCCGGCGAGCAGCCGGCGCAGCCGCCGCCGAGCGCCCTGATTGCGACACCGCTGTTTCATGTCACCGCGAACAATTGTGTCGCCCAGGTTGTGACGTTGACCGGAGGCAAGCTGGTACACATGTACAAGTGGGACCCGGCAGAGGCGCTGCGGCTGATCGAGGCGGAAAAGATCACCGCGTTCAGCGCGGTGCCCATGATGGCCCGGGAGATCATGATGCACCCGGATTTCGCCACCCGGGACACATCCACTCTGCAGACTATCGGCGGCGGCGGCGCCGCTATGCAGCCGGATCTGGTAGCGAAGGTCGGTGAGCAAATGCGCAGCGCAAGACCGAATACGGGCTACGGCATGACCGAGACCTGCGGGATCATCGCCGCCGTGAGTGCGGAATTTTTCGTAGACCGCCCGACCAGTGTCGGTCGCGCCATGCCGACTTTCGAGGCACGCTGTGTCGACCTCGCGGGTCAAGCGCTGCCGCCTGGCGACATTGGCGAGGTGGTGGTGCGCGGTGCCCCGGTAATCAAAGGTTACCTCAATCGTCCGGATGCGACGGCTGAGACCATTGTCGATGGCTGGCTGCATACCGGTGATATCGGCTATCTGGATGAGGACGGCTTCATCTACCTCGTGGATCGTGCCAAGGACATGGTGCTGCGCGGCGGTGAAAACGTCTACTGTGCGGAAGTCGAGAATGCGCTGTTCCATCACCCGGCCGTGGCCGAGTGTGTCGCTTTCGCAGTTCCCGATGAGCGCCTCGGCGAGGAGGTGGGCGCTGTGGTCTATCTGGCACCGGGCGAGAACGTAAACGCCGCGACCCTGCGCGAGCACTGCAGGGAACATATCGCGCCATTCAAGGTGCCGAGCTATCTGTGGTTTGTCGATGAGCCATTGCCGCGCAACGCCAACGGCAAATTCGTCAAGCGCGAGTTGCGCGAGCGATTACACACGGAGGACGCCCGGTAATGCGGTCCGTAGGGAGATCCCGGCACCAGCGTGCGTGTTGATCATTGCGTATCGGCGCAGGCAGAGTGCGACTGGCTGCAACAGCGCGTACGGTCTTCCGGGCAGGCTGTACAGGTGCTTTTCTGTCATTACCGTGACCCTGCGATTATCTTCGGTCTCTCGCAGCGACCGGATCCCAAGCTGCAGGAGCGACTCGACACTGCTGGCCTGCCCTGGATGCGGCGCCGGGCCGGCGGTGGCATCGTTTACGCCGGTCCGTGGTTGCTCGGTGTCAGCCTGATTCTGCCGGCGAGTCACCCGAGGTCCGCGCTGGAACCACTCGCCGCCTATCGTTGGTTCGGCGAAGTCTGGCAGACGGCGCTGGCCTCTCTGGGCTATGCGAGCCGCCTTCCGGATGCCGACCTCATAAGTGTGTCTCGACGACGGGCCGCGGCCGCCGATATCGACTGGGCCTGCTACGGCGCTTTCGGCCACGGCGAGTTGGCCACAGACGAGTCGGTGCCGCGCAAGATGCTCGGTATCGCCCAGATCCGCACACGCGCCGCGTCGACGCTGGTGGCGGGTCTCAACCTCGCAGCAGTCGACTGGGGCTCGCTTTGTGAACTGCTGGGAAAGCCGCGTGGTCAGGGCGAGCAACTGTCACGGCTGAATGCCGGTGTGGCTGACCTGCCCGTGCGCGGAGAGCGGACGCTGGCCGGATTGGCACGGCAGACGGGTGATGCTTTCGTCGAGGTGCTCGCGCGCGAACTAGATGGCAATGCCGGGGACCTGTAAGCAGGGGCGTCTGAGCGCTTGCCCTTAGACGCCGGAGCCCCTACCCTCGACTTCCTGATCTTGGAGTGACACCGATCCAAGTCCTGGCACAGGACATTTCCCGGCGATGCATATGACGGCAGAGATTATCGATGGCAAGGCGGCGGCGGCGAGGTTGCGCGGGACGGTCGCGACGGAGGTGGCGCGGCTGCAGCAGGCACATGGCCTGTGCCCTGGCCTCGCCGTCATTCTGGTCGGACAGGACCCGGCCAGCGAAATCTACGTGCGCAACAAAGGCAGGCAGACGGTCGATATGGGCATGCTCAGCCGCGAATACAGGCTGGATGCGTCGACGCCCCAGGCTGAGGTTCTCGATCTGATTTCAGCCCTGAATGACGACCCGGAGATCCACGGCATCCTCGCACAGCTGCCGATGCCGTCGCACATCGATGGGCAGCAGGTGATCGAAGCAATCGCGCCGCAGAAGGATGTCGACGGCTTCCACCCCCTGAACGCCGGTGCTCTGGCCAATGGCACGCCGGGAGCGCTGGCACCCTGCACACCCATGGGCTGCCTGTTGATGCTGAAAGAGCACTTCAAAGGTGATCTCTCGGGGCTGAACGCGCTGGTAATCGGCCGCAGCAATATCGTCGGTAAGCCGATGGCGCAGCTACTGCTGCAGCAGAGCTGTACCGTGACCATCGCGCACTCGCGCACGCGCGACCTGCCGGGCGTTTGTCGTCTGGCGGATATCGTCGTGGCTGCCGCGGGACGTCCCGAGATGGTCCGCGGCGACTGGGTTGCGCCGGGCGCCGTGGTCATTGACGTCGGGATCAACCGCCGCGAGGGCGAGGACGGCAGGATGCGACTGGTGGGTGACGTGGCTTTTGACGAGGTGGCGGCGGTGGCCGCGGCCATTACACCGGTGCCCGGTGGCGTCGGGCCGATGACGATTGCCTGTTTGTTGCGCAACACGGTGACCGCCGCGTGTCGGCAGGCGGGAGTGGCCTGCGAGCTGTCCTGAGCGGACGTCTTTCAGTATTCCAGCCAGTTTCCCGCGGTGTCCGCCAGTATCCATTGTCGGGCATACCAGAAGAATTCACCCGCGCGCTCTGCCGATGGCGCTGTGCAGTTGATCTTGTTACGTCCTGCGCGCAGTGGCGGCAGGGCCACGGAAAATCGATCCGATTCCCGCGTTACGGTCAGTGGCTTGCCGGCGGTGCTGTAGCAGGCGAGCTGATCACGTCGATAGCGCGTCTGTTTGGGCAGATGAAAGCTCATGGTTTCTGGCAGCTCCGTTCCCTCGGCGATCAATGCATTCCCCGCTTCGACCTGTGCCACCGGCAGTGGGCGAGCATTCAGCGCAGTCGCCAGGCGTTCGGTGGCAGCGTAAGCGGTTGCCATCGGGAATCGCGGGATCGCGCCGCGCGGCGTCGTCACGCCGACTGCGCCCGATTGCTGACCCAGCCCATACAGCTCGCGACGGGTGACAAGGTCTGCCAGCGTCTCTGAGAATTCCCCGAAGGGATAGGCGAAGCTGCGCACCGCCACACCCGGCAGCTGTATCTCCAGACGGGCAACGCTGTTGTCTATCTCGGCTGCGACCCGGGCGACCCAGGCTTCTGAGGCACCCTGTTCGCTGCCGCGCAGCAGGTGGTCGTGAGTCACCGAATGGGCGCCGAACGTGACGAGTCCGGAAGCCTTCATCTCCCTCAGCTGTGCCCAGGACAGGCTGCCAGCGTAGCCGCGGTCCACCGCCCGGGTAGCGACGAACACGGTGAACGGCATATTCCTTGATTCGAGTTCCGGCAGGGCCTCGCGGTGGACGGATTCGTAGGCGTCGTCAAAGGTGATGGCGACGGCGTTGTCCGGCACGCCCTCGCCGCCATAAACGCCGGCGAGGAGATCGTGCAGTGGCAATACCTTAAAGCCGCTGTCTTCAATAAAGTCGAGATGACGGCGGAATTGCGCCGGCGTCACGCTGGTGGCGGCGGGTGTGTTTGCGTCGACGTGGTGGTACATCAGGATGACGCCGTGATCGGCGGCAGTAGCGGCCATGGTGGCGGCGGTCAGTAGCCAGACTGTCAGGCAGCGTTTCACGCGCTGCTCTGCGTTGCCTGCATGCGCCGGTACTGCTCAATCATGGCGCGGAGTTCATCGACATAGGCTTCGCGACGCTCAGAGTAGAGAATGAGGCCGTTGGCCAGAGCAGTGCCGCTAAGGGGTTTGCCGCTAGCGCGCAGCTCGCTGCGCAGGCGACGGAAGTCACTGTAGCTGTCGTGTGTATTGAGGTTGTTCATGTAACGGCGCATGGCCTCCGATACGCTGCTGAACTCTTCGACTTCGTGCGTGGCACCCGCAGCGCGCTTGGCGGGGACCTTGCCGCATCCCTCGGTGTAGCACCATTGTCCGAACAGGTTGTTGGCTTCCACGGCAAAACGGGAGCGGCCCCAGCCGGATTCCTTTGCGGCCTGTGCCAACGCCAGTTCCACCGGTATCGTGTCGACGCGCATGAGCAGTCTTTGCAGCAGCGGGCCGCGCGGGTCATCGTCGCCCCAATCCAGTTCGTATTGTGCCGCCAGCTCGCGCAGCCAGCGGCGGTCACTGCTGGAGAGGGGCTTGTCATCCGCGTATTGTTGCTGCAGCGTCTTAAGGCGTGCCCGCTGCTGCCGAATCATCTCGTTATGGTGGTTGATGATCGGTGTCAGATAGGCATAAAACGCGGATTTCATTTCCGCGACGTCCTCGATTGCGGCGAAGTCTGGCAGCTGGCCAAAGTCCGGGCGCTCGACAAACAGCCACTGCCAGAGAAGCAACAGAACGAGCAGGGCGCTCAGCCCGTAGGCAAACGGACGTAACCGCGCAGGCAGCCTGCGCAAAGGGTCAGCGGGCGTCATGGTTGGCAATCACCTCCAGTGTTGTCGGGTTTGGATAGCCGTCGGCGATCAGATTGTTGGCCAGCTGGAATTCGCGCAGTGCCCGCCGCGTAGCTGAACCCAGAACGCCGTCCACGGGGCCCGCGTCATAACCGAGTGCATTCAGTTTGCGCTGCGCGCGCTCGATAGCCGATTTGCGCAGGGGCGGTTGCGCTTCCGGTTGCGCGTGCAACCTGCCGGCACCGGCGATGCGGTCCGCCAGGTGACCGACGGCGATGGCGTAGAGCTCTGAGCGATTCCAGCGCATGATGACATCGAAATTGTCGTAGACGGCGAATGCGGGGCCGCGGTGGCCCGCAGGCAGCAACACGGCTGCCTCGATATCGGCAGTAGGTAACGGGCCGCCATCGCCGCGCCGCAGGCCGTGGGCCGCCCATTCGGCCAGCGGACGGCGGCGGTCGCGCCGCCCAGCCAGCTCGAACGGGAAATCCTCGTCTACACGGACTTCCCGTCCCCAGCGCAGACCCGACTGCCAGCCCAGGTCTCTGAGGTAATTGGCGCCGGATGCCAGGGCATCGCGCTCGCTCTTCCACAGGTCGATCCGGCCGTCGCCATCGCCGTCCACAGCGTAGCGCAGGTATGACGAGGGCATGAACTGTGTATGCCCCACCGCGCCGGCCCAGGATCCCTGCATGTCGGCGGGGCGCAGCGATTCACGCTGCAGCAATCGCAGTGCCGCGATAAACTCGCCGGAGAAAAAATCACTGCGGCGCTGGTCGCAGGCGAGGGTTGCCAGGGAGTCGAGTGTGGGCATGCGGCCCAGGTAACTGCCGTAGTTGGTTTCCAGTCCCCAGAATGCCACCAGATACTGCGGCGGCACGCCGTATTCCGCCTGCAGATCGAGAAGAAACGCGCGATGTCTGTCAAGCAGCGCGCGTCCGCGCTCGACCCTCTGCGGCGTGATCCGAAGGCCGAGATACTCAGAAAAGGTCTGTACAAACTCCGGTTGTTTGCGATCGTGGCTGATCACCTGCGCCTGCCTGCGCAGGCCCGGCACAACATCGCGCAGGATGTGTTCATCCACGCCGGCCTCGCGCGCTGTCGACTGTAGCGAGGCGAGGCAGGCGGTGAAGTCGTCATCTGCCAGCCCTGGCGGTGCACTCGTCCCGGCAACCAGGGCGACAAGCGCTGCGAGACAACAGGGTAATGCTGATAATTTCACGTCTGGCTTACCTCTTGGTACCGCGACACATAAATTCGCTTAAATGTCGCGAATTCATGTGTCGCGGTACTAAAGCTTGAGACCGACACTGCTGATGCGACCGCCATCCATGGTTTTCACCGTCAGGCTCACCGGCCCCAGCGCAATGCGGTCACCGACGACGCAGCGGCGACCCTTTTCACGGGTAATCAGCTCACCGATCGAGGCTTTCTGCTGTGACGGTGACAGGTTCAAGCCATAGGATACCGCAAGATCGGCGGCAGGGGAGTCGCCGTTGAGAATGAATTCGCCGAAGAAACTGCTGCTGGCGAGCTCTCCGCTGCGCTCGCGACGGGAGAAAAAACCGGCGATGGCGTCCGCATGTCCAGGGTCGGCCAGCAGCCAGAGCACATCGTCCACCTGGAAAAACAGGGAGTCGGACAGGGGCAGGCGCCGTCCATCCCGCACCAGCTGGACGAGCTGAAGTCCCGGTACATCGAGGCGTCGCAGGCGCGCCGGCTGTGCCCCCACCGCGGCGGCATCCGGCTCAACCGTGAAAGCCAGCAGTTCTACGGTCGTGTCGCTGCCGATCCACAGCTCATGTGAGTCGATCGGGCGTGTGCGGTAGGGAATAACCACCTTCAGCCATTCCGCCACGCGGGTGATGGACGACCCCTGTATGATCAGGGATGCGAGAACCACGACAAATGTGACGTTGAAGATCACCTGTGACTCGGGCACGCCGGCCATCACAGGGAAAATCGCCAGGACGATGGGCACGGCACCGCGCAGGCCTACCCAGGATATGTAGCTCATCTCGCGCAACGGGAAGCGAAACGCGAGCAGGCACACGAAAACGGCCAGCGGCCGCGCAAGGAACATCAGCACAGCAGCCAGCGACAGAGCCACGCCGAGGTAATCCAGCAGATTGGAGGGCTTGACGAGCAGGCCGAGAATCAGGAACAGCCCCGCCTGTGCCAGCCAGGCGAGCCCATCCATTGCCAGCTTGACGTGTTCAGTTGCCCGACCACGGTTGTTGCCGACAATGATGCCGGTAAGGTATACAGCGAGAAATCCACTGCCGCCCACGTGGTTGACGCCGGCAAAGATGACGATGCCGCCGGCGGCAACGAGCAAGGCATACAAACCCTCTGCCAGACGCATCCGGCT
>CAYFVJ010000023.1:0-23859 GCA_964346555.1 uncultured Alteromonadaceae bacterium
GTAGGCGGCCGAATGCGATTTGTTGAAGCCATACCCGGCAAACTTCTCCACCAGGTCGAAAATACGCGTCGCAAGATCGGCGTCGATACCGCGCCGCGCGGCACCCTCGGCAAACACCGCGCGCTGCTTGGCCATCTCTTCGGGCTTTTTCTTGCCCATGGCGCGACGCAGCAGATCGGCCTCCCCTAGAGAGTAGCCCGCCAGCTCCTGGGCGATCTGCATCACCTGCTCCTGGTACAGGATAATGCCGTAGGTCGGCTCGAGGATCGGTTTCAGACAGTCGTGCTGATAGCTCGGGTCCGGGTAGGCGATCGCCTCGCGTCCGTGCTTGCGGTTGATGAAGTTGTCGACCATACCCGACTGCAGCGGTCCGGGGCGAAACAGCGCGACCAGGGCAATGATGTCTTCGAAGGAGTCCGGCCGCAGCCGCGCGATGAGTTCCTTCATGCCGCGGGATTCCAGCTGGAACACCGCTGTCGTCTCGGCGAGTTTCAGCATGTCGAAGGTTACGCTGTCCTCTAGTGGCAACTGCTCTATCTCGAGCGCCTCCTCGCCCAGGTCCGCGCGCTCGGCGTTGATGATCCGCACCGCCCAGTCGATGATCGTCAGCGTACGCAGACCGAGAAAATCGAACTTCACCAGCCCGGCGTCCTCGACATCTCCCTTGTCGTACTGGGTAACCAGGCCACCACCGCTCTCGTCGCAGAAAAGCGGAGAAAAATCGGTGATTCTCGAGGGTGCGATCACCACGCCTCCGGCGTGCTTGCCGACGTTGCGCGTGAGACCCTCCAGCTGCTCTGCCATATCCCAGATTTCCTGCGCCTGAGGATCCTCGGCAAGGAACGCCTGCAGGGCTTCCTCCCGCTCCAGGGCTTTGCCCAGGGTCATACCGACCTCAAACGGGATCATCTTGGACAACTTGTCGGCGAGACCGTAAGGCTTGCCCTGCACTCGCGCGACGTCACGCACCACCGCCTTGGCTGCCATCGTGCCAAAGGTGATGATCTGGGAGACAGCTTCCCGCCCGTAGGTCTCGGCGACATAGTCGATTACCCGGTCGCGCCCCTCCATGCAGAAGTCGACATCGAAATCCGGCATGGACACCCGCTGGGGGTTGAGAAAGCGCTCGAACAGCAGATCGTACTGCAGGGGGTCGATATCGGTGATTTCCAGAGCAAACGCGACCAACGAGCCGGCGCCGGACCCGCGCCCGGGCCCGACCGGGATGCCGTTCTGCTTGGCCCAGCGGATAAAATCCATGACGATGAGGAAATAGCCGGGAAACCCCATCTGGTTGATGGTTTCCAGCTCAAAATCCAGACGTTGTCGATAGCTGTGCACGGCGGCCGCATCACTGTCGCGGCCGAGGCGGCCCAGCCGCTCGTTGAGCCCTTCATGGGACAGGCGCCGGAAATACTCCTCCATGGTCAGTTCCCGGGGCACCGGATAATCCGGAAGACAGGGCTGGCCCAGGTTCAGTGCGAAATTGCAACGCATGGCAATACACACGCTGTTCTCGATGGCCTCGGGCAGTTCAGCAAATAGTCGAGCCATTTCCGCGGGTGATCGCAAGTACTGCTGCGCCGAGTAACGACGCGCCCGGCGAGGATCATCCAGCGTGCGGCTCTCGCCGATACAGACCCGGGCTTCGTGCGCCTCGAACTCATCGCGGGTGAGAAAGCGGACATCGTTGGTGGCGACCACCGGACAGGCCTGCGCATTGGCCAACGCTACCGCGGCGTGCAGGTGATCCTCGTCGCCCTCGCGCCCGGTGCGATGCAGTTCCAGGTAGTAGCGGTCGGGGAAGCAGGTCATCCAGTGGCGCAGACGCTCGACAGCCTGCTCTTCCCGGCCGTTCAACAGAAGCCGACCGATATCGCCCCGGGCTCCACCGGAGAGCGCGATAAGCCCGTCACTGTGTTCAGCCACCCAGTCCCGGCTCACACGCGGCGCACCCAGGTACTGGCCATCGGTGTAGGCCAGCGAGATCAGCCGCGTGAGGTTGCGATAGCCAATCTCATCAGCGACCAGCAACACAAGTGGAAAACCTTCCTCCGCATCCAGCGCGTCCACTACGCTCAGCTCGGTGCCGAACACGGGCTTGATACCGGCGGCATAAGCCGCCTTGCTGAACTTGACCAGGCCGTAGAAATTACTCAGGTCGGTCACCGCGACCGCGCCCATGCCGAGTTCGGCAGTGCGCTGCATGAGAGGCTTTATGCGCACCAGCCCATCGACCAGGGAGTACTCGCTGTGTAGCCGCAGGTGAACAAAATCCGTCATGCCGGCAGTCTACGCCTCCCGAGGGGAGGCTGTCTCGCGACTCGACAGGACTCGACGCACCGGTGCAAAACTGCGACGGTGCACCGCGCAGGGACCGAGCCGCACCAGCGCCTCAAGGTGCACCGCGGTGGGGTAGCCCTTGTGTCGGGCGAAGCCATAGCCGGGGAACTGCCGCTCCAGATCACCCAGCTCCGCATCGCGCTGCACTTTGGCCAGGATAGAGGCCGCGGCGATGGCCTCGCAGCAGCTGTCACCGCGGACAACGGCCCGGGCGGCGTAAGGCCAGTCGGGGAGCCGGTTGCCGTCTACCAGCACCAGGTCGGGAGCCATGGTGAGCCCGGCAACGGCGCGGTGCATGGCCAACAGGCTGGCATTCAGTATATTCAGGGTGTCGATTTCAGCAACATTGGCACGACCGAGCGCCCAGGCCAGTGACTGATTACGGATCCGCTCGGCCACCTGCTGGCGACGTCGATCGCCCAGTTTCTTGGAATCGGCGAGCCCCGTTACCGGCGCCATCGGGTCGAGAATGACCGCGGCGGCGACAACATCACCGGCCAGGGGACCGCGGCCGACTTCATCTACGCCTGCGATACGGCCTGCAGCAATCATTATCGACGATAGTCGTGAAGTGAATCATACCTTGCGATCGGCACACAGAATCGTCGCCGAGGCACACAGGGTGTCATCGACCTCCGCCCGCACGGCAAACTTCCAGATGCCGCGACGCTCGCCGAGAATACGGGCGTGCAGGATAACCTGGTCACCCGGAACACAAGGTCGCTTGAAGCGCAGGTCATCAGCACCGACGAAATAGTAGATCGAGCCGTCCGCCGGGGTCTTACCCTGGGATTTGAAACCTAGAATACCCGCCGCCTGCGCCATGGCCTCGAGCATGAGAACTCCGGGAAAAACCGGTTTATCGGGGAAGTGCCCCTGGAAAAAGGCTTCATTTGCGCTCAGGTTCTTGACGGCGACAATGGATTCGCCAGGCGACAGCTCAAGTACGCGATCGACCAGCAGAAAGGGATAGCGGTGCGGCAGGTGCTCGCGTATTCCGGCAATGTCCATCATGTTCTCACTTCCTTATTAAACATTGCCGGAAAGCCACGTTGCAGACTAGCCAGGCGTCGCCGCAGACGCGCAGACAGCTCGCCCAGCGTGAGCACGTTTCTCAGTCAGCCGTGGCCTGGTTCAGGCGATCCGTGACCTTGGCCGTAATGCTGTAGCCGGGGTCGGCGTGGATCACCGCCTCCCGCTGCAGCAGCAGGCCGATTCCCTCTGCCTGGATAAGATCCCGCAGAATTTCCTGCACCTGGGCGGACATCTGACGCAGAATAGCCTGTCCCGCTTCCTGCTCGGCCTGCTGGAGCTTGCCCGTCACGTGCTCGAGGTCTGCCTGTTTACTGGCCAGGCGCTTGCGTGCGGCCATCTGCTGCTCCTGGCTCATGACTGCCGCATCCTTCTGGAACTCCTCTACCAGCGATTCCAGCTCATTCTGAATGCGATCGAACTCTGCCTTGTCTTCGCTGTAACTCGCCTGGCTGCGGACTTCCTCCAGTGCTTCCTGCGCCACGTCTGACTGCAGGATCGCCCCCTGCAGGTCGACGACGGCGATCTTGCCCTGTGCCAGACTCAGAGCGGGCACGGTGAGCGCGGCAATGGCGATGATTGTTTTCAATGATGTAGGCACGATTTTCTCCTGTTGGCTTGTATAAAACTCAGAATCCGCGACCGAGGGTGAACTGGAATACCTCCTCGCGGTCGATATCCGAGGCGTTGAGCGGCTTGACCAGAGCGAATGTCATCGGCCCGAAACCTGAAATCCATGTCACGCCGATGCCGGCCGAGTAGCGCAGTTCGGACGCGTCGATATCGGAGCAGTTTAACTGATTGGTTCTGCAGGACGTGTCAAATACGTTACCGGCATCAATAAAGAATGCGGTGCGCAGGCGCCTCCGGTCCTCGATAAACGGCAGTGGGAACAGCAACTCGGCCGAGGCATCAACACTGGCATTGCCACCAAACGGCGGCGGACGGCGCCTGTTCTGGATCGTCTGGGAATCCAGCTTGCCGGTATCGGGATCGAGTACGTAGCCGAACAGGCGCCCATCCGGCCCCCCGACCTCGGTGGGATTGCCATCGGCGTCTACCGCTGTTATCGGCTGGGCCGTATCGTAGACGACCGGCGGCGTGCTGCGCGGTCCCAGCGTGTTGACCTCAAAGCCGCGTACTGAACCGAAGCCACCACTGAAGAAGTGGTCAAAAAACGGCAGTTCCGTAGTATCGCCGTAACCATCGCCGTAGCCAAGTTCAGTACGGAAATGCAGCACCCAGCTGTCGGTTATCGGAAAGTAGATCTCGCCGCGATAATTCGCCTTGTAGAATTCCAGGTCCGACCCGGGCATCGACACCTCCAGCGATACTGACTGCGCCGCGCCGCGAGTCGCGAGCTGACCACGGTTGAGTGTCGACTGCGACCAGCTGGAGGTCACGGTCCAGTTCAGGAACTCGTCACCATTATCATCCAGAAAACCGGTCTCCGAGGGGATGGTCAGCGCACTGTCGGGCAGTTCGCTGATTGGACGGGCAATCTCCGGACCCGCGAAGGTTCCATCCGCCAGACGCGTGCTTTCATGGAAGAAATCGATGCCGGGAATCAGTCTGGGACTGGCCCGGATTTCCTGGACTGCGAAACGCCCGGCCGTAATCTCCGTGTTTGTGATGCCGAATTGAAATCCGAGGCGCTGCGTCTCGGATATGGGGTAACCAAAGTTCATGTTGGCGCCGACGGTATCGGTGGTAAAGCTGGCAACATTGACTTCACCGAGATCCGACTTGCGATAAAAAACGCTGAAACCCCGGCTCACGCCGTCCTCGGTGAAGTAGGGGTTGGTGTAGCTGAAATTTACGCTATCCTGAAACCGCGAGGAATTTATTCCTATTCCGACCTGTTTTCCCGTCCCGAGAAAATTATTCTGCTGCAGATTGACGCCGAGGATGAGCCCGGCGGCCTGCGCAAAGCCGAGGCTCGCGCCGATGCTGCCGGATGACTGCTCCTCGACCTCGAACTCCACGTCGATGAGGTCATCGTGACCCGGTACCTCGGTCGTATCCACCGTAGTCTCGCTGAAATAGCCCAGACGCTGCAGTCTGACGCGGGATTGCTCTATCGCGGAGGCGGAGGCCGGGGCGCTTTCCATCTGACGCATTTCCCGCCGCATGACGGCGTCCTCGGTGCGCTTGTTGCCCTTGAAACTGATGCGGCGCACGTAGGTTCGCTTGCCGGGGTCGATGAAGAATTTCAGGTCTACCGTGTCGCCCGCCTCATCGACGTCGGTGATACCGGTGACCGTGGCGAAGTTGTAGCCTTCATTGCCCAGCCGCCGCGTGATAAATTCTTCGGAAGATGTCACCAGCTGCTGCGAGAAAGTCTGTCCCTCGTCGACAAAGACGAAGCGCATGAGATCCTGCTCGGGCAACACGAGATCGCCGGAAAGGTCGACAGAACTCACGGTAAACTTGTTTCCCTCAGTGACGTTCGCGGTAATATACACTTCGTCTTTGCCCGGCGACACGGAAACCTGGGTGGAGTCGATGGCAAATTGCAGGTAGCCGCGATCCATGTAGTAGGAGGTCAGTGTCTCTAGGTCGCCGGTAAGCTTCTCACGGGAGTACTTGTCGTCGCCCCTGAAGAAGGAAAACAGATTGGTTGTATTGAGTTCGAACGCGTCGATGAGTTCATCGTCGTCGAAAACCTCATTACCGACAATATTGATGTGCTTGATCGAGGCAACGTTCCCTTCATCGACCTCAATATTGACCGACACACGGTTCCGCGGCTCTGGCAGCACTTCCGTCTCGATGTTCGCATCGTAGCGGCCCTGCAACACGTACTGCCGCTGCAGTTCCAGCTGCATACCCTCGAGCGTCGAACGCTGGAAGACCTGGCCGACAGCCAGGCCGGAGCCCTTCAAGCCCTCGAGCAGCATATCGGTTTCAATCGCCTCGTTGCCTTCGATATTGATCTCGCTGATGCTTGGCCTCTCTACCACCACCACTACCAAGACGTCGCCGTCGCGCCCGATGCGGATATCATCGAAATTGCCCGTGGCGAACAGACTGCGCGCAGCATTTCGAATGCTGTATTCATTGGCCACATCGCCCACACCAATCGGCATAGCGGAGAACACCGTACCGGCAGAGATGCGCTGCAGACCCTCGACGCGGATGTCAGAGATCACAAAATTCTGCGCTGACGCCAGCGACGACGACAGGAGAAGCAGCAGGAAGCAGGCGCGGCATTTTCGTATGAGCATCGACAAAATATCATTGACCGACTGCAGCAGGGCGGTGAGCCCTGCCACTTATATCGGTTTCATCCCCCTAAAGACGTGAAAAATCGTTATATAGAGCAAACATCATCAGGCTCAGCACCAGAAACAGGCCGACCTGATATCCCACCATCTGCACGCGCTCCGGCACTGGGCGTCCGGCGATCAACTCCACTGTGTAGTACAGCAAGTGCCCTCCATCCAGCACGGGAATAGGTAGCAGATTCAACACGCCGAGACTGATGCTGAGCAGGGCCAGAAAACCGACGTAGGACTCCAGTCCAGACTCGGCCGAGGACGCCGCCACTTTAGCAATGGTGACGGGGCCACTCAAGTTCTTGGGCGAAATGAGGCCCTGCAGCATTTTCCTGATGGAGGTCAGCGTAAAGCCGATCATGTCGCCCGTACGCGCAACGCCGGCAACCAGTGACTCAATGGGTCCGCGATCGAAAGTCCGGCGCATACTTTCCGGCATTTCCGGCAGCACCACGGCCATGCCGACGCGACCGAAAGCCTCTCCGCTGTCGTCGCTCACGCGCTCGGGAACGAGAACGGCCGTACGCTCGCCACCATTGCGCTCAAAGCGTACGCTGATCGACTCTCCCGGCCTCTGCTTGACATAGTCAACCCACTCCTCCCAACTCGGCATCGGCGTTCCGTCAGCGCCCAGGATCAGGTCACCCGGTTGCAGTCCGGCTTGCGCCGCCGGCCCACCTTCGACAATCTCACTGACTTCCGGTGGCACTTCAGGCACGTACAGACGCAGGCCGAGGCCGCGATAGAGGTCGGGCTCCTCGACGCCGGCCAGCCAGCCGTCGAGTATCGCTTCGGATTCATAAAGCATGTCAGAATCCGGGTACTTGACGGTAAAGGCAAGGGGGCCGGAGTCGCCGATCCGATCGAGTAGTCGGAAGCTCAGCGCCTGTCGCGTGGGGGTGTCGCGTCCATCCACAGCAACTATCTCCTGGCCCGGCTCCAGACCCGCCATGTCCGCGATCGAGGAGTCCTCTACCTGCCCGATTACCGGCGCGTAGCCGCTCTCGCCGACCACGAACAACCCCCAATACACAACAATGGCAAGCAGGAAGTTGGCCAGCGGCCCGGCGGAGACAATCGCAATGCGCGACAGCACCGGCTTGCGGTTGAACGCCAGATGCTGCTCCTCGGCGCGGACCTCGCCCTCGCGCTCGTCGAGCATCTTGACATAGCCACCGAGCGGAATAGCCGCGATGACGTATTCCGTGTCCCGACGATCGTGCCAGCGGATCAGGGCCCGGCCAAAGCCGATAGAGAATCGCAGCACCTTGACGCCACAGCGACGGGCAACCCAGAAGTGCCCGTACTCATGTATGGACACCAGTATTCCCAGCGTGACGAGCATGATGACGATAGTGTAGAGAAGGTCCATCAGCATTCCTGTGGCGACGACGACGCCGCTGTCCTGTGCTGCCCGGCAAGCAGCGTTCGCGCCGTTGACCGGGCCAGACTATCGGCGCTTTCGACAATCGCCAGGCTGCTAGGTTCAATCACGGGGACCTGCTCGAGGGTCGTTTCGATCAGCCACGGTATGTCCATGAAGCCCAGACGTCCATCGAGAAAGCCCGCCACGGCCACTTCGTTCGCCGCGTTACAGGATGCCATGGCCGTACCGCCGGCCGCGATAGCCTCGCGAGCCAGACGCAGGCATGGAAACCGGCTCTCGTCCGGGGCTTCGAAGTCCAGGCGCGCGGTAGCAATCAGATCCAGAGGCGCAACGCCGGCCGCAATGCGCTCGGGCCAGGCAAGACCGTAGGCAATCGGCGTGCGCATGTCGGGATTGCCAAGCTGCGCCATTACCGAACCGTCCAGATACTGCACCATGGAGTGAATGATGCTCTGCGGATGAACCACAATCTCGACCTGTTCAGGCGCAACGTCAAACAGCCAACAGGCCTCGGCGAGCTCCAACCCCTTATTCATCAGGCTGGCCGAATCCACCGAAATCTTGCGGCCCATGGACCAGTTCGGGTGCGCACAGGCCTGATCGGGGCTGGCATCGCGCAGCGTCGCCTCGCTCCAGCTGCGAAACGGTCCACCCGACGCGGTCAGCAGGATGCGCTGCACGCCGCGCAACGTCGGCCTGGCGTTTTCCAGCACGGGCAGGCACTGAAAGATGGCGTTGTGCTCACTGTCAATCGGCATCAGCACTGCACCGGCCTCGCGTACCGCAGACATGAACAGCGCCCCGGCCATCACCAGCGCTTCTTTGTTGGCGAGCAGCACACGCTTGCCGGCATGCGCAGCGGCCAGGGTCGGGGGCAGGCCTGCAGAGCCGACGATGGCCGCCATGACGGCATCCACCTCGGGCGCTTCGGCAACCTGCCGCAGACCTGCGTCACCCTGCAGCACACGGGTCGCCGCGCTATCGCCCAGTCGGGCCTGCAGCAGCGCGGCCGCATCGGGGTCGGCCATAACCGCGAACTGTGGCTGAAACCGGCAGCACTGGTCATACAGATCATCCACCGATGTGCTGGCGGTGAGCGCGAACACGCGAAATGCTTCTGCATGCTGGGCGATGACATCCAGCGTGCTGATACCGATAGAGCCCGTGGACCCCAGAATGGTCACCTGTTGCGGCATTGGCATTGCGATCAGTACCCCGCCAGTAGCAGTGAAAGAGCAAATGTTGGCGCGGCGCCGCACAGGCTGTCGAGGCGATCAAGCAATCCACCGTGTCCCGGCAGGAGAGAACTGCTGTCTTTAGCGCCGCTCTCGCGCTTGACCATGCTGACCGTGAGGTCCCCGAGAACAGAGGTCAACGCCGTAGCCAGACCCACGGCGATAGCCGCCCCCATGCCGATATGATCGAACTGCGCCGGCAGTATGGACCATATCGCCAGCGTTACCAGCACCACGCAAAGCACGCCACCCCAGAAGCCCTCCCAGGTCTTGGCCGGACTCACTTCCGGGGCGAGCTTGTGACGCCCGAAGCGCTTGCCGGTGAAATAGGCACCGATATCGGCCGTGGCAACGAGCAACACCAGCGATGCCATCAAAACGCCGCCGCGCTGGAAGCTGAGGAGGTAGACGGCTGCCACCCAGGCCGGAACCAACACCATGAGGCCCATCAACAGTCGCATGAACCGGGAGCGCCAGAATATCGCGCTGCCGGGAAAGGATCGCACCCACAGAAGGGCAAAAGCCCACCACAGACAGGCGACACCGAGCAATGGCTGCACGTCTTCCCGCCGCGGACTATCGGCCAGTGAAAGCTGTCGATACAGGACGGCACAGCCTGCCACGATCAGTACCATGTAGAGCACCCTCAGAGGCGCCCGCCGCAATCCCGCGAGCGGCGCCCACTCCCAGGCACCCAGGGCCACGACGACAGTGAACGCCAGAGCGAGAGTAGGAATGGACAGAAACAGAACAGCAGCGAGAAAAACGAGCGCCATGGCGACCGCTGTTAAAACGCGCTGCTTAAGCATCCAGGTCACCGCTGGCAACAAGCCCGTCCGGCTGGCGCCTGCCGAAGCGGCGTTCGCGGCGGCCGTAGTCCGTGAGCGCGCGGGCAAACTCCAGCTCGCCGAAATCCGGCCAGAGTGTGTGCGTGAAATACAGCTCGCTATAGGCGACGTGCCATAGAAGAAAATTGCTGATGCGGGCGTCACCGCCCGTGCGTATGCACAGGTCGGGCGGCGGCATGTCCGCCAGGCTGGTAGCGTCGCTAAACGTATCAGTGGTGATATCGTGGGGATCAAGCCGCCCGGCTACCGCCTCCGCGGCAAGCCGGCGAGCGGTATCGGCGATATCCCACTGGCCACCATAATCCACGGCAATGACGACAGTGGCGGAAGTATTGTCCCGGGTGCTGCGCTCCGCATGCTCCATGAGCCGCTGCAAGCGCTGGCTGAAGCGGTAGCGCTCGCCGATGAAGCGCAGGCGCACGTTATCCTCCCGCAGCTGCTTGACCTCGGCTCGCAGGTAGCGCGACAGCAAGGCCAGAAGCGCCCGGACCTCGGGCCGCGGACGCCCCCAGTTTTCACTGGAAAAGGCAAACAGCGTGAGAATCTCCACACCCTGGTCGCGACAGGCCCGCATGACTTTGCGCACCGCCTCGACGCCGGCGCGATGGCCGGCCGTTCCGGGCAGTCCCTGACGCTTGGCCCAGCGATTATTGCCATCCATAATAATGGCGACATGGCGCGGGATCGCCAGGCCGGATTTCGATTTTCCGGACATAGATCGCCGGTTCAGATTTCCATGAGATCGGTTTCTTTTTCAGCCAGCAGCGCGTCAACCTTTCCGATAAAATTATCGGTCAACTTCTGCACGGCGTCCTGGCCGCGATGCTCATCATCCTCGCTGATATCTTTTTCTTTGGCTAGCTCCTTGAGCAGATTCATTGCGTCCCGCCGGGCATTGCGAATCGACACCTTCGCCGCTTCCGCTTCACTGCGCGCCTGCTTGATGTAACCCTTGCGCGTCTCTTCTGTCAGCATGGGCATGGGAATGCGAACTACCTCGCCCGCCGTGGCCGGATTGAGACCCAGGTCGGATTTCATGATGGCGCGCTCGACATCCTGGATCATCGATCGGTCCCATACTGACAGCGCCAGGGTCCTGGCGTCCTCGACATTGACGCTGGCAACCTGGTTCAGCGGCGTCTCGGCACCGTAGTAACTCACTTTGATCCCATCGAGCAGCGACGGATGCGCACGCCCGGTGCGTATCTTGTTGAAATTGTGTCCCAGCGCCTCAAGGCTCTTTTTCATTTTCTGTTCGGCGTCGCTCTTGATATCCTCGATCACGGGTTCGTGCTCCCTGTGCTGTGTTCCTGGCAATTACTCTATCAGCGTACCATCGTTGCCGCCGCGTACGATATTCAGCAGTGCACCGGCCTTGTTCATGCCGAAGACCCGCACCGGCATGCGGTGATCGCGGCACAAACAAATCGCGGTCAGGTCCATGACCTCCAGCTTTTCGTCGAGCACCTCGTCATAAGTCAGGCGCTCGTACTTCTCCGCCGCCGGTTCCTTCATCGGGTCTGCCGAGTAGATTCCATCGACCTTGGTGGCCTTCAACACCACCCCTGCCTCGATCTCTATACCGCGCAGACAGGCCGAAGAATCAGTCGTAAACAGCGGATTCCCGGTCCCCGCACAGAAAATGACGACGTCGCCGTTGGACAGCGCACGAATTGCCTTGCGCCGGTCGTAGTGATCGACCACGCCACTCATAGGTATTGATGACAGCACTTGCGTTGCGATATTGGATCGCTCCAGCGCATCTCTCAGTGCGAGAGCATTCATCACGGTGGCGAGCATGCCCATATGATCACCGGTCACCCGATCGAGGCCCGCCGCCTGTAGTGCCGCCCCGCGGAACAGGTTGCCGCCGCCGACAACGAGCCCGACCTGCACACCGATACCCACGAGTTGCCCTATCTCCAGCGCCAGTCGATCGAGAATCTTGGGGTCGATACCGAATTTTTCGCTTCCGGTCAGCTCCTCGCCACTCAGCTTGAGCAGAATGCGCTTGTATTTCCTGTCTCCCGTGCCCTGAACCATACCGCCTAACACCTCCGGAAAACTTCGTATGTTACAGGACAAACGGGCACAACAGGCAAAAAACGGGGCCAAGCCCCCGCTGCATTTTTTATGCAGATCAGTCCTTGAGCTGGGCCGCCACTTCAGCCGCGAAATCTACGGTTTCCCGTTCAATGCCCTCACCGACCTCAAAGCGTATGAAAGATACCACGCTCGCACCCGCCGCCGAGACCAGCTTGCCGACACTGGTGTCGGGGTCCTTTACGAAAGGCTGCTCGACCAGGCTGTTTTCGGCCATGAACTTCTGGATTCGACCGCCGATCATTTTATCGATGATCTCCTGCGGTTTTCCCGACTCGATAGCCTGCGCGGTATAGATGTCTTTCTCCTTGGCAATTACCGCTTCCGGCATGTCCTGCGGTGAAACCACCCGCGGACTGACCGCGGCAACATGCATGGCGACGTCCCGCGCCAGGTCCTGGTCGCCGCCGGACAGTCCGACCAACACCGCGATACGGTTGTTGCCGTGCACGTAAGAGCCAACTACGCCATCGTCGGCTGTCATCAGCGCAGCTCTGCGCACCGTGATATTCTCGCCGACCTTTTGTACCAGAGCTTCGCGCGCCTGTTCCAGCTCGCCCGCCATCAGCTTAGAGACATCGGTTTCCCGCCCTGCAAAGGCGGCATCGAGAACGCTGCCGACAAACCCGAGAAAGCCTTCGTCGCGAGCGACGAAATCCGTCTCGCTGTTGACTTCCAGGAGCATGCCGTAGCTGCCGTCTTCCGCGATTCGCGCCGCGACGACGCCATCCGCCGCGGTACGTCCGGCTTTTTTTGCGGCCTTCATGCCGCTGGACTTGCGCAATTCCTCGATCGCCTTGTCGACGTCGCCAGCCGCGGCCGCGAGGGCTTTCTTGCACTCTAGCAGTCCGAGACCCGTGCGCTCCCGCAACTCTTTGACCAATGCTGCAGACATGGATTACCTCCTGAAACGCCCACCAGCGTGGGCACATAAACTGGGGGCGCGGCCCGACGAGACCGCGCATTCAACGTGTGGCGCCGGCGACTCTCAGGCGTCGGCGGCTGATTCCGCGGCTGCTTCCTCGACGAACTCATCAGCGCTCACCGCGGGCTGGCCACTGCTCTCGCTGCGACCGGCGACGCAGGCATCCGCAACCGTCGTGACGTACAGCTTCACCGCGCGAATGGCATCGTCGTTGCCGGGAATCACGTAGTCGACGCCGTCCGGGTCGCTATTGGTATCGACTATACCGATGACCGGGATGCCCAGCTTGTTGGCCTCGGTAATGGCGATACGTTCGTGATCGACGTCGACGACGAACAGCGCATCAGGCAGTCCGCCCATGTCCTTGATGCCGCCGATGCTACGCTCGAGCTTGTCCATCTCACGGGTGCGCATCAGTGCCTCTTTCTTGGTGAGCATGGCCAGCGTACCGTCGGCCTGTTGGGCCTCCAGGTCGCGCAGACGCTTGATCGATGCGCGGATGGTCTTGTAGTTGGTAAGCATGCCGCCCAGCCAGCGATGGCTGACAAAAGGCATGCCGGCGCGCTCTGCCTGCTCCTTGACGATCTTGCCGGCGGCACGCTTGGTGCCGACAAAAAGAAGTTTGTTCTTGTTGCCGGCCATGCGCTTGATCAGTTCCAGCGCTTCGTTGAACGCCGGCACCGTGTGCTCGAGGTTGATGATGTGGATTTTGTTGCGGGCACCGAAAATATACTGGTCCATCTTGGGGTTCCAGTAACGGGTCTGGTGACCGAAGTGCGCGCCGGCCTGCAGCAGGTCGCGCATGCTTACCTGTGACATGATATTCACCTTGTGTGGGTTAGTCCTCCGCACTGCCCCCGATCCAAACCGGCATCGTGACGCACCCGGTTGGGCTGTCACCTGTGCCAGCACCCTGAAACGGGTTACGGCATGCGTGTGTAGTTTGCTCGGGATCCTGCTCCCGAGCGCCGCGCTTTATACCACAAGTGGCGGTGAAACAGAAGCGCTCTGGGCAAGCGGGTACTACTGATCGCCCCCTTGCTTGCGTTACACTAGGCCGCTTTGCGCAGCAATCATCAGGTAAAGCCATGGCCGTAATCGCCAAAACCGCCGAAGAGATCGACAAGATGCGGACTGCAGGCCGTCTCGCGTCTGAAGTACTTGAGATGATCAGACCACAGGTGCGGCCGGGCGTGACCACGGGTGAACTCGATGCGATCTGCCACCGGCATATCACCGAGGTTCAGCGGGCGATCCCTGCCCCGCTCAATTACAACGGCTTCCCCCGCTCCATCTGCACCTCGGTAAACGATGTAATTTGTCACGGTATTCCCAGCGACACGCGCAAGTTGAAAGACGGCGATATCATCAATATCGACGTCACCGTTATAAAGGATGGCTACCATGGCGATACCAGCATTATGGTCGGGGTGGGTAATACGCCCTCACACGCGGAGCGACTGATGCGTATAACGCAGGAATGTCTGTACCGCGCAATCAATGTTGTAAAGCCGGGGGCAACTCTCGGCGACATAGGATATGTGATCCAGCAACACGCCGAGGCCAACTACTATTCAGTGGTGCGTGAATACTGCGGTCACGGCATCGGCAGGGTATTTCATGATGAGCCGCAGGTCCTGCACTACGGCAGCAAAGGCACCGGTATGCAGCTAGAACCGGGTATGACTTTTACCATCGAACCCATGATCAATGCGGGCAGACGACATACCCGCCTGAACAAGAAAGATGGTTGGACTGTCAGCACGCGGGATGGCCGTTTGTCCGCACAGTGGGAGCACACGCTGGCGGTAACCGACTCCGGCGTCGAAGTCCTGACACGGCGCAGCGAAGAGCCTTTCTGAGCCGTGGCCGATCTCGAGCTGCCGCATGATCTTTTCAGCCGCTCGGCCTTTGAAACCGACGCTGCCGTCGCCGGCCCGGTCAAGGCGGGCAAAAAGGCCCTGTGCCTCGCCGACAAACACCTCGATGACGCCTTCAAAGCGGGTCATCTCGCCGGGGAACTCATTCACTGGCGCGCAGGCGTCGTCGATCAGTTACTGTGCGCGCTCTGGGAACGTTTCATCCGCCGTGCCGACGGGCTCGCCCTGATCGCTGTCGGCGGCTACGGCCGCGGTGAGCTGCATCCACATTCCGATGTAGACCTGCTGATACTGCAGTCTACACCCGCAAGCAGCGCGGGGGGCGTAGAGCAGTTCATCACCCTGCTGTGGGACCTGGGGCTGAGAATCGGACACAGCGTGCGAACCCTGGATGAGTGTACACAGCGCGCGGCCGAGGATATCAGCATTCTGACCAATATTCTGGAGGCGCGGCTGCTGGCGGGCGACGGCGACCTCCTCGCGCGCCTGCAGGAGCAGACCTCGACAGACCACATGTGGCCGGCGAGAGAATTCCTGCAGGCGAAACTGGCGGAACAGAAAGCCCGGCACAGCAAGTTCGCTGACACCGAATACAACCTGGAGCCCAACGTCAAAAGCTCGCCCGGCGGCCTGCGCGACCTGCAGCTGATCGGCTGGCTGGCGCGTCGTCACTCCGGCTGGATAACCGCCGAACAATTTACCAGCAGCGGCTTTTTGACGGAGGAAGAGTCGAGCATTCTGTTGCGCGGTCAGGAGTTCATGTGGCGGGTCCGCTATGCACTGCACACGCTGACGGGCCGCGAAGAGGACCGTCTGCTGTTCGACCACCAGAGGGAACTTGCGCGCATGTGGGGATTCACCGACGGCGAGCGACTGGCTGTGGAGCAGTTCATGCAGGTGTACTACCGCTGGGCGCTGGCCCTGGCGCAACTGAACGAATTGCTGATCCAGAATTTCGACCAGGCCATCCTGCGCACGAATACCGAGGACGAAGTCTCGATCCTCGACGACAATTTCGAGATTCGCAACGGCTACATCGCTGCACGCCGGACCGACCTGTTCCAACAGCGCCCCAGTGCCCTGATCGAGGTGTTCCTGCAGGCCGGGAACAATGCCGATATTCAGGGCATCAGCGCGCCGACCATACGCCTGATCCGCGAACACCGGCACCTAATCGATGATGATTTCCGGGCCGATCCCGCGAATCGCGCCCTGTTTCTGCAGCTGTTTTCGGCTCAGCACCGGATGACGCGGCAGCTTCGGCGCATGGCCCGCTACGGAATTCTCGGCAAGTACCTCCCCGAGTTCGGCCGCGTAGTCGGCCAGATGCAGCATGACCTGTTTCACGCCTATACAGTTGATGCCCACACCCTGCAGGTCATCGAGAACATGCGGCGGTTTCTCCGCGAGGACAGCGACGAGCGGTTCCCGGTGACCAGTCGCGTGGCCAGGCGATTGCCGAAGAAGGAGCTGCTGTACATCGCCGGTCTATACCATGATATCGGCAAGGGTCGCGGCGGCGATCATTCCGAGCTTGGCGCCGCCGACGCCGAGCGCTTCTGCCTGGATCACGGCCTCAGCCGGCGCGATACCAATCTGGTTACCTGGCTGGTTCGCAACCATCTGGTCATGTCGGCTTTCTCGCAGCGCAAGGACATTTCCGATCCGATCATCATCCAGGATTTCGCCCACCATGTAACCAGCCAGAGCCGGCTCGACTATCTGTTGGTGCTGACAGTGGCCGATATCAACGGCACCAATCCGAAGCTGTGGAATGCCTGGCGGGCGAGCCTGTTGCGTCAGCTCTACGCCGAAACCCGGCGTGCGCTACGCCGCGGTCTGGAGAATCCCATAGACAAACAGGATTGGATCAACGAGACGCGACAGGCCGCAATCGACATCCTCGAGTACCGGGGCTTCACCGAGGAAGAGCTGGAAACACTCTGGCAGGAGCGCGGCGAGGACTACTTCCTGCGCGAACGGGCGGAGGATATTGCCTGGCACACGGAAGCTATTGCAGGGCATCAGGATCGCCACCAGCCGCTGGTTCTGGTCCGCAACAGTCTCGAGTCCAGCGTTGCCAACACCACACAGGTTTTTATTTATGCCCGCAACGACAACCGCTCGTTCCCCCGTATCTGCGCCGAGCTTGAGCAACTCGAGCTCAGCGTGCACGATGCCAGAGTCTACAACGCCAATGACGGCATGAGTCTTGACACGTTCTTCGTACTCGACTCCGACGGTGCGCCGCTGGAGGAGCAGGCAGAACGGCAGCAGCACATTGCACAGCATCTTACCCGGGCACTGTCGGATGAAGCCCGGGGCGCCACTGTCGTTCAGCGGCGCACGCCGCGGCAGGTGCGCTCCTTCAGCCTGCCTACCGAAACCCTGATGACAACGGATCCACAGAAGGGAGTCACGGTGCTCGAAGTGCGTTCTCCGGACAGGCCCGGCCTGCTCGCGCGCATCGGCGAGGTTTTCGTACGCTTTGGCGTCGTGCTGCAGGCGGCGAAGATACAGACCCTGGGCGAGCGCGTCGAAGACGTTTTTTTCGTTACCGACAGCGCTCACAACCCGCTGGATAATGGCGAACTCTGCGAATCGATACAGGTCGCCATACGCCGTGAACTGGATGGCGAAAAAGCCGCATGAATCCCGACCTGGATCGCCTGCAGCCCTACCCCTTCGAACACCTGGCGGCGCTTCTCGATGCTGTACAGCCGACGCCGGAGCTCGCGCCCATCACGCTCACCATTGGCGAGCCGCAGCACGCCCCACCAGAGGCTGTGATCGAATCGCTGCGCGACAGCCTGCACCTGCTTTCCAGCTATCCCGCCACCCGCGGCGGCAGCGACTTGCGGAATGCTATCGCCGACTGGCTGTCGCGGCGCTACGCCATCGCCCAGCCGGACCCCGCGCGCGAGATTCTGCCGGTCAGCGGCACCCGCGAGGCACTCTTCGCGATTGCCCAGACCTGTATCGACCGCGCTGAAAATGCGCTGGTTCTGCTCCCGAACCCCTTTTACCAGATCTACGAGGGCGCCGCCCTGCTCGCCGGCGCAACGCCGGTATTCATGAACTGCGTGCCTGAAAACGGCCTGCTGCCGGATCCCGACCAGATCGACGACGCGACCTGGCGGCACTGTCAGCTTATCTACCTTTGCACGCCGGGCAATCCGGGCGGAGCCGTCATGTCGACGGCACTGTTGTCGCGGTTTATCGAGAAAGCGCTCGAATACGATATCGTTCTCGTCAGCGACGAGTGCTACTCGGAAATCTACCGCGATGAGGATACGCCGCCGCCGGGCCTGCTGCAGGCATGCGCAGACAGCGGCAATCGCGCCTATCGCAACTGCCTGAGTTTTCACAGCCTGTCCAAGCGCTCCAATCTGCCGGGGCTGCGCTCGGGCTTTGTTGCCGGCGACGCGACACTGGTCGATGCTTTTATGCGCTACCGCACTTATCACGGCTGCGCGATGCCCCCCCATCACCAGGTTGCCAGCGCCGTGGCGTGGCGGGATGAGCAGCACGTGGTAGCCAACCGCGAGCACTACCGTACTAAATTCGACCGCGTGGCGGACATCCTGTCGCCGCACCTGCCGCTGCAGATTCCGCAGGGCGGCTTCTATCTCTGGCCGCGGACCCCCATCGCCGATACCGAGTTCGCGCGCCGGCTGTATGCGGAAGAAAATCTGCGGGTTCTGCCGGGCCGCTATCTCGCTCGCGACGCCAGCGGCATCAATCCCGGATTAAATCATGTACGCATGGCATTGGTGGCCGGGCTCGCGGAATGCGAGGAGGCGGCACATCGCATCGTGCGTCTCCTCGAGCGCCTGTAGTGTTGCCCAAGGCGGAACGTGTCGCCTTCATCGACGCCCACCTGCAGGCACTCTACCCGGAGCCGCCGGTTCCTCTCGACCACCGCGATCCCTACACGCTGCTGGTCGCCGTGCTGCTGTCCGCGCAATGCACGGATGCGCGGGTGAATCAGGTTACGCCAGCACTTTTTGCGGCGGCAGACAACCCGGCCGCAATGCTGGAACTGGGAACAGACAGCATACGTGGCATCATCCGCCCATGCGGTCTGTCACCGCAGAAATCCGCTGCCATCACCGGGCTCAGCCGTCTCCTGCTCGACCGCCACGACGGCGAGGTGCCGGCCGACTTTGCAGCGCTCGAGCAGCTCCCCGGCGTCGGACACAAGACCGCGAGCGTGGTCATGGCACAGGCATTCGGAGTGCCGGCTTTTCCGGTCGATACGCACATACACAGGCTGGCCCAGCGTTGGGGACTGAGTTCGGGAAAGAGCGTGGCACAGACCGAGAAGGACCTGAAACGGCTGTTCCCGCGGGCTCGCTGGAATGCACTGCATCTGCAATTCATATTTTATGGGCGCGAATTCTGCACCGCGCGGGGCTGCGATGGCCGCGTCTGTGACATCTGCCGCACCTGTTTCCCCGATCGGCGAAGCGCTAAGAAGATCCGCAGGGCCTGAGCTGTCTGTTGCGCTGCAGCGCAGGCAGGCTGGCCGTCCCGCCGATCCGGCTTTTTTGCTAACATACGCGGGGTTCTCCCCGCAGCGCTATAAATCGCTTCTTGAACTTCACACTCTCTGAACGGAAGACATCAGACAATGACGACACCTGCGTTCGCCCTGGGACTTGGCATTGGCACGCTCGACAGCGACGGCAACTGGCTGGAAGTGTTCTATCCCCAGCCTCTGCTCAACGTGGCCGCTGACCTCGCGACGGCGATCAAACCATTCGACAGCACACAACCACTGACCGATGAAGCCATGCACAGCCTGTCAGCGACCCTGAAGCAGGCGGGTTACACCGATCTGGCGCAGCTTGCCGCCCGCCTGGGCGATGCCTCGCAGCCCGCCGCCTGTGTGCTGCTGGAGTCCGACGTCGCGCCGGGGAGCGTCCCCGAGGCCTATCTGAAACTGCACCTCATCTCGCACCGCCTGGTAAAGCCGCACGGCACCCGGCTCGACGGCCTGTTCGGCCTGCTGCCCAATGTCGCCTGGACCAGCGAGGGTGCGATCGCTATCGATGAACTGCCCGAGCGTCAGTTATCGGCCAGGCTGCGCGGTGAGACCCTCGAGGTCAGCAGCGTGGACAAGTTCCCGCGCATGGCCAATTACGTTGTGCCGCGGGGCGTGCGTCTGGCGCACACGGCCCGCGTGCGCCTGGGCGCCTACCTGGGTGAGGGCACTACCGTTATGCACGAGGGTTTTGTCAACTTCAACGCCGGCGCCGAGGGGCCGGGGATGATCGAGGGGCGCATTTCTGCGGGCGTGACGATCGGCGCCAACTCAGACCTGGGCGGTGGCTGCTCTACCATGGGTACCCTCTCGGGCGGCGGCAACATCATCATTTCAGTGGGCGAGCGCTGCCTGATCGGCGCCAACGCCGGTATCGGTATCCCGCTGGGCGATCGCTGCACCGTTGAGGCCGGTCTGTTCGTGACCGCCGGCACCAAAGTCGCGGTGCTCGACAGCGAGGGTACTAAAGTAGACACCGTCAAGGCGCGCGAGCTGGCCGGCAGGCCGGATCTGCTATTCCGTCGCAACTCGGTCAACGGCGGTGTCGAGTGCCAGACCAACCGGACGGCAGTCGAGCTCAACCAGGCCCTGCACAGCCACAACTGACGGACTCGATCATGGCTAAGGAACAAGACCACCCCACACTGGCACTATGCCGGGATCTGATCCGGCGGCGCTCGGTCACACCCGAAGATGCGGGTTGCCAGGAGATCATGCTGCAGCGGCTGGAGGCGCTGGGATTCCACTGCCACCGCCTGCCGTTCGGCGATACGCTGAATTTCTGGGCGGAGCGCGGCAACCAGGGGCCGACGCTCGCTTTTGCCGGCCACACGGACGTCGTACCGCCCGGCCCGGAGACCCGCTGGAGTACGCCACCGTTCGAGCCCGTGGAGCTGGACGGCATGCTGTATGGCCGCGGTGCCGCAGACATGAAGGGCAGCCTCGCGGCGATGGTCGTCGCCTGTGAAGCGTTTCTCCTGGAGCACCCCGATCACTCTGGCCGCATCGGCTTTTTGATCACCTCAGATGAAGAAGGCCCGGCAACTGATGGCACCATCCGGGTCATGCAGTGGCTGCAGAATTCCGGAAGGCACATCGATTGGGCAGTGGTCGGTGAACCCTCCAGCAGTGACAGGCTGGGCGACACGGTCAAGAACGGTCGACGCGGCTCGCTCGGGGCAACGCTCGTCATTCGGGGAAAACAGGGGCATGTGGCCTATCCACAGCTCGCCGACAACCCGATACACCGCGCCCTGCCGGCGCTGGCAGCGCTTGCCGCCGAACGCTGGGACAGCGGCAACGACCACTTTCCCGCAACGTCACTGCAGATATCCAATATCGAAGCAGGCACCGGCGCTACCAACGTCATACCGGGTGAGCTAAACCTCCAGTTCAACTTCCGCTACTCCACCGCATCCTGCGCCGAATCCCTGCGTTCGCGCACGCAGGCGCTGCTTGATGCGCACGCACTGGACTATGACATCAAGTGGAAACTCAGCGGCGAGCCTTTCCTTACCGCCGAGGGAACCCTGGTGGATGCCGCGCTGGCAGCTGTTCGCGAAATCACCGGGCAAACGGCACAGCTGTCGACGGCAGGGGGCACCTCGGATGGACGCTTCATCGCCCCATGCGGTGCGCAGGTGGTCGAGCTCGGACCAGTCAATGCATCGATACATCAAGTGAATGAGCACGTGCGCAGCGCGGACCTCGTGGTACTCACGCAGGTGTACCAGAAACTGCTGAGTCGTCTCTTTACCTGACGGGTCGCCGGTGTCCTGCCAGGTAAACAGCGCCGGCTGCAGGGGCGGGATTAGGCGCCTGTTACCAGCACCGCCATATACTCAGGACGCGTCATCGATTCCTCCGCCTATCTGATAGACATCGAAACGCACCGATCGCCCGGTGAGAAAGTGCGACGGACGTACACTGCCCAGAGGCGGTGCTTTCAGCGGTCGCTTGACCACCACGCGCCAGACCCGCTGGTCCAGCGCCCAGCGCAACAGGGACTCACCTGAATCAGAAGGGCCTTGTGACAGCAGTCGCTGCAGCAGCATCATGCCCTTGCCGGCGGCCGACCGTCGCTCGAGCGGAAACATGGGATCAAGATAGAGCACGTCCATTGTCTCCAGCTGCGCCGCCGGCAGCGAACGACTGTCCCCGGCACGCACCGACATCCGCCGCGACACCTCCTGACGCCAGTCACCGGCGGCGGCCCGCAGTCGGGCGAGAGACATGTCGAGAAAAGCGGCAATCAGTGGGTGTTGCTCACACAGGAGAACACGGGCGCCGAGATCTGCCAGCACGAAACCATCGCCCGCAAAGCCGGCGGTACAATCCACTACCCGACAGCGCGGAAACCGGCCGACGCCAATGGCGCGCCCGAGCAGTTCATTATGGCCACCGCGGCGTCGATGCGCCATGCCCGGCTCGTCAAAGCTGCAGCGCACCGGGCCGGGCGCCTGGCGACCCGTCAGCTGCAGGTAGGGACCGATTGCATCCAGCGAGAGATAAATATCGCAGCGCGCTTCGCGACCGGGGACGACGCCTGCCGGTAACAGGGGAACGCCCAGAGCGCGGGCAAGCCGCTCGAGCTGGAGCGATTCCTCCGGGGCGCAAATCCCGGCCTCCGGCCGCACCAGGGCCACCCGGCAGGTATCCGACGAGCGCGCAGGCAGCGTCACTGCTGTGTCCGCAGCTGCTCCGGCGAGTGCCCGAGGCGCATCTGCACGTCGCCGAGGGCAGCCGCAATCTCCAGGTTGTAGGCCCGGTGAGAAAAGCCGTGCTTGTCCGTCAGCGCCAGTTCCAGCGGCGCTGTGTGTCTCGGCGCGAGCGGCCGCGACGCCGTCAGCCAGCAGGCTATCTCATCGATGGTGCTGCCCATCATCTTGATGCCGCGAATGCGCTCCAGACCACTGTCACTGGCAGCGACAAAAGCCGGCGAGTCCATTGCACCGGAAGCGTTATCGCCGGCCTCAGGCGCGCCTGCGGTGGAGGCGAAATCACCAACGAGAATCTGTCCCGGCTCGGCTTTGTCGATCATGCGCGCCAGATCAATCGTGACATCGCCGACAATGTAGCTGAAGACCGTCGGGTTGACGCCCTCTGCCTGATATAGCTCGTAGTGGCTGCCGATGTGAAAAGCGGAACGTATTAACGGGACTGTCTTGCCACGGGATGCACGTGAAGCAAGGGCATTGTCGAGCACTATCAGGACGAGAAAGTAAAAAAGAAGGCCGTCAGACTCAGGCCCGCGATCCCGGTTCCAGACGTAGTAGCCGTCTCCCGTGGTTGTACGGGCAAAATTGATCTCCATCCCGCGCGCCGCGAGCTTGTTATAGACGGAGTTCATGGAGTAGGACAGGCTGTTGAGCTGGCTCGCCTGCTCAAAGGGCGTACGCAGCGAAAAGTCAGAGATATCAAACAACAGTACTGCACGGCTATCCACATAACCCAGGCCGTAACGCCGGATAATCTGCTCAACTGCAGAGACCACCGCCTGCTGGTCGTCGAGCGGATGATCCAGTTTGATAAAGGTGGGAGATGCCCCCAGACGGACGGCGACGGCAAACAATTCGTCGCGGCTCTTGCGCCGCTGGCCGGAAATCAACTGGCGGATGTATTGCTCGTTGTCGCGGTGCTCATCGTCATCCGAAGCCCGCGGTGCACAGTAGTTGCCGAGAAAATAATGCGGAACGAAGATAACCAGCAAGCCGCGCGCATCCAGCGACCAGCACAACACGATATTCTGTCCGAGACGCCACTGCCGCCGGAGCGTACGCTC
>CAYFVJ010000024.1:0-23511 GCA_964346555.1 uncultured Alteromonadaceae bacterium
CGACCACGCCAGCAATGTTGCCGAGCAGGTGATCTACCTGGCGTGCGGTCTGGACGTCCGGCACATGGAACCCGCCGAGCTGAGAACTTATATTCAGGATAACGCGGGTAACACATGAGCCGCTTCTGGACCGAGACAGCGCGCCGGCTGGTGCCCTATGTACCGGGCGAGCAGCCGCGCGAGAGCCTGATTAAGCTCAACACCAACGAATGCCCCTATCCGCCGTCACCGCGTGTCATGCAGGCTATCAGTCGGGTAACGGCCGATGACCTGCGCCGCTATCCGGCCCCGGAGTCCGACGCGCTGCGCGATACTGTGGCCGCTTATCACGGGCTTGAGCCTGCGCAGGTGTTCCCCGGCAACGGCTCAGACGAGGTGCTCGCGCACGTGTTCCAGGGTCTGCTCAAACGGTCGAGCCCGCTGCTGTTCCCGGACATCACCTACAGCTTCTATCCTGTCTGGTGCGCGCTCTATGATATCGATTACCGGACACTGAGGTTGACGCCGGATTTTCGTATTGACACCAGTACCATTCCCGAGGACAACGGCGGGATCATCTTTCCCAATCCGAATGCGCCCACGGGTTGCCCGCTCCCTCTGGCCGATATTCGTCGGGTGCTGCTCGGTCACCCCGACTCGTTGGTGGTCGTCGACGAGGCCTACGTCGATTTCGGTGCGGAGTCGGCTATTCCCCTGGTGCGGGAGTTTGACAATCTTCTGGTTGTCCAGACCCTGTCCAAGTCACGATCACTCGCCGGGCTGCGCGTCGGTTTCGCCTTTGCGCAGGAAGATCTGATCGAGGCGCTGCTGCGCATCAAGAATTCTTTCAACTCCTACCCGCTCGACGCCATCGCGCAACGGGCGGCAATTGCGGCCTATGAAGATGCCGCATACTTTGAGGAGTGCTGCTCGCGAATCGTTGCGTCGAGGGAGCGGCTCGCCGCGGCGCTGACAGAGCTCGGATTCGAGGTGTTGCCATCGGCGGCGAATTTCTTGCTCGCAGCTCCTCCCGGCGGCGATGCGGAGGGACTTTTCGCGTCGCTGCGTCAGCGCGGCATACTCGTGCGACACTTTGCAAAGCCCAGAATCAGCCGGTTTTTACGTATCAGTATCGGATCTGAAGCCGAGTGCGCGGCACTGCTGACCGCGCTCGAAGAGCTGCTGCAGTAGGCTGTAACTGACCTCGAGAAGCTGGGCGGCTGATGCTTCAGCCACGCCGGAAGAATACACTGGCAGTATCGTTGTCGCGCACCTGATCAACGTCGGTCCAGAGGAACGTAATCACGCTGCGGATAACCCGTGTAAAGCTGTCGGGGGCGGCCAATGCGATAGCTACCGGAAATCATTTCGTTCCAGTGCGCGATCCAGCCGACGGTCCGACCCACAGCAAAGATGACCGTGAACATGCTGGTAGGTATGCCAATCGCCTTGAGAATGATCCCCGAGTAAAAGTCCACATTGGGGTAGAGTTTTTTCTCGACGAAATAGTCATCTTCCAGCGCGATCTGCTCCAGGCGTTTCGCGATGGCAAGCAACGGGTCGCTCTCCATGCCGAGTTCGGCGAGAACTTCGTCGGCTGCATCCTTCATGACTTTAGCCCGCGGGTCAAAGTTCTTGTAAACGCGATGTCCAAAACCCATCAGTCGGAACGGATCATTCTTGTCTTTCGCACGCGCGACGAATTCATCGATTCGCGAGACATCGCCTATTTCCTGAAGCATGTCAAGAACGGCCTCGTTCGCGCCACCGTGGGATGGTCCCCATAGCGCCGCGATTCCGGCAGCGATACAGGCAAACGGGTTGGCGCCGGACGAGCCGGCCAGGCGTACGGTAGAAGTTGAAGCGTTCTGCTCATGATCGGCATGCAGCAGGAAAATGCGATCCATTGCGCGCGCCAGTACCGGTGATATGTTGCTGGGTGCACAGGGCGTATCGAACATCATGTGCAGGAAGTTTTCAGCGTAGCCGAGACTGTTGTCCGGATACATGAACGGCTGACCCAGGGAGAATTTGTAGCTCATCGCGGCGAGCGTCGGCATTTTTGCAATCAGGCGGAACGCAGCGACCTGGCGATGGTGTATGTCGGAGATGTCGAGCGAATCGTGGTAGAACGCCGAAAGTGCTCCGACGACACCGCACATGACCGCCATCGGGTGCGCGTCACGGCGGAAACCATTGAAGAAGGTGCGGATCTGCTCATGCACCATCGTATGGTTGTGCACGGTACTGACAAATTTTTCGCGTTGCTCTGCGGTTGGCAGTTCTCCGTAAAGCAGCAGGTAGCAGGTCTCCAGGTAAGTGGATTGCTCCGCCAGCTGATCGATAGGGTAACCGCGATGCAGAAGAATGCCGGCGGCACCGTCGATGTAGGTGATCTGTGATTCGCAGGCCGCTGTCGACACGAAGCCCGGGTCGTAGGTAAACAGACCGTTGGCGGTCAGGGCGCCGACATCGACGACCTGCGGACCCAGGGTACCGGAGTGCACCGGCAGGTCGATCATGTCCTCAATGCCATCTACCTTGAGTCTGGCTGTCATTGCTGTGTCTGTCATCGGGGGTCCTGCTGATCCTGTACGTGGGGCGCACAACTATAGAGAGTAACGCTGTTTTGTCAACGCGGGCAGCAACGTCGAAATTGTCTTGTGACGCACGTGAGATTATACTGCGTCGCGAATTTCATGGTCCGGTGCCTCCACGTTCGGCCCGACTCTCTCAACTGCGACAACGGATGTTTATTGTGAAAGATACCCGCCCTGTCAATCTCGATATAGGTTCCATGCGGCTTCCTATCACGGCGTGGGCGTCTATTACGCATCGCGTCTCAGGCGTTTTCCTGTTTGTGGCCAGCGCGCTCATGCTGTGGGCGCTGGATGCCAGTCTGCGCTCCCCCGAGTCGTTTTCCCGTCTGGCCGACGTATTGACAAGCGGTGTTGTGACGCTGGTGATCTGGGCGGTTGCCACGGGGCTGCTGTATCACTCGCTGGCTGGCATCAGGCACCTTGTCATGGATTTCGGTATCGGCGAGTCGTTGCCGGGTGGCGTGCTCGGTGCGCGCTTGGTTTTCGGAGCGACGATTGTCCTGTCGCTCACACTGGGGGTGTGGTTATGGTAAAGGCAGTAACGAGTTTCGGCCGTTCCGGAGTTTCCGACTGGTTGGTGCAGCGAGTCAGTGCGGTTATCCTTTTGAGCTATTTTGCTTTTCTGGCGTGGGTTCTGCTCACCGGCGTAACCTACATTGAGTGGAAGAACCTGTTCGCAACCACTTGGATGCGAATATTCAGTCTGATGGCGTTGCTGTCGCTGGGTTCTCACGCCTGGATAGGCCTGTGGTCGGTCCTGACTGACTACATCACAGAGCGCATGGTGGGTAGCAAGGGCAACGCGTTGCGAATCGGTGCCCAGTTACTGTGTAGTCTGGCGTTGTTCGTTTATGTCATCTGGGGTATCCAGATTCTCTGGGGTAACTAGGATTCGATCTATGTCAACCATCCGAACTATTTCATTCGACGGCGTTATTGTTGGCGGCGGCGGTTCCGGTCTGCGTGCCGCGCTGCAGCTGGCGCAATCCGGCTATAAGACGGCGGTGATCTCGAAAGTTTTTCCGACGCGCTCGCACACGGTATCTGCCCAGGGTGGTATCACCTGCGCCATCGCCAGTGCCGACCCCAATGATGACTGGCGCTGGCACATGTACGACACGGTCAAGGGTTCTGACTATATCGGCGACCAGGATGCGATCGAGTACATGACAAGCGTCGGTCCGGAAGCTATTTTCGAGCTGGAACATATGGGCCTGCCGTTTTCGCGCACAGAAGAGGGCCGCATCTACCAGAGACCCTTCGGCGGTCAGTCCAAAAACTTTGGTGAGGGCGGCCAGGCGGCACGTACCTGTGCCGCGGCCGATCGTACCGGACACGCGTTGCTGCATACGCTGTATCAGAACAATATGAAGAACAACACGGTGTTCTTCAACGAGTGGTTCGCTACCGATCTGGTCAAGAACAGTGATGGTGCGGTCGTCGGCGTGATGGCCATCTGTATCGAGACCGGTGAAACGGTCTACGTTAAATCGCGGGCCACTGTATTTGCGACGGGTGGAGCGGGACGTATCTACGCCTCGACCACAAACGCCCACATCAACACCGGTGACGGAATCGGCATGGCACTGCGTGCAGGTTTTCCTGTGCAGGACATGGAAATGTGGCAGTTTCATCCGACGGGGATCTATGGCGCAGGGTCTCTGGTGACAGAGGGTTGTCGGGGCGAGGGCGGCTACCTGATCAATAAGGATGGCGAGCGCTTCATGGAGCGTTACGCACCCAACGCCAAGGATCTTGCCGGTCGCGACGTGGTCGCGCGCTCGATGGTGCTGGAAGTCCTCGAGGGACGCGGGTGCGGGCCTGAGGGCGATCATGTATTTCTCAAGCTTGACCACCTCGGTGAGGAAGTGCTCGAAAGCCGGTTGCCCGGCATACTGGAGCTCTCTCGCACCTTTGCCCATGCGGATCCTGTGAAGGAGCCGATACCGGTGGTGCCGACCTGCCATTACATGATGGGCGGTATACCGACGAACGTTAACGGGCAGGCACTGACCGTGGATGGCGACGGCAACGACCAGATTATTCCCGGGCTGTACGCCTGTGGCGAGGCCGCCTGTGTCTCGGTGCACGGTGGAAACCGTCTCGGTGGCAATTCGCTGCTGGATCTCGTGGTGTTCGGGCGGGCATCCGGATTGTTTATCGAGAACGCCCTGCGTGAAGGCATCGATATGCGCGATGCCTCCCAGGACGATATCGACCAGGCGAATCAGATGCTGGTGCAGCTGAATGCCTCGAGTGAGGGTGAGAAGGTCGCCGATCTGCGCAAGGAACTGCAGAACACTATGCAGAATTATTTCGGCGTGTTCCGCAAGGGTGAGTTTATGCAGGAGGGGATCAGCAAGCTCGCGGATCTGCGCGAACGCATAGCCAACGTTCACCTGGAGGACAAATCCCAGGCTTTCAATACGGCACGTGTCGAGTGCCTTGAGTTGCAGAATCTGTTTGAAGTGGCAGAGGCCACGGCGATCGCCGCAGAGGCGCGCGATGAGAGCCGTGGCGCGCACGCGCGCGAAGATTTCACCGAGCGCGATGATGTCAACTGGCTGTGTCACTCCATGTACTATCCCGGCGACAAGCGCGTGGGCAAGCGCGACGTTAACCTCAAGCCCAAGACGGTTGCTACTTTTGAGCCCAAGGCTCGAACCTATTGAGAGGCAGATCCATGTTGCAAGTCAGTATCTATCGCTATAATCCGGAGACCGATGCCGAGCCGCGCATGCAGGAATTCCAGGTCGAGACCGATGGCAAGGATGTCATGGTTCTCGATGTTCTCGAGCAGATCAAGGCCCAGCAGGACAGCACGGTAACCTATCGCCGCTCCTGCAGGGAGGGTGTCTGCGGCTCCGATGGCCTGAATATCAATGGCAAGAACGGGCTGGCGTGTATCACGCCGCTCTCGGAAACTGTCCGCAACAACAAGCTCGTTGTGCGGCCTCTGCCGGGTTTGCCGGTGATACGCGATCTGGTCGTCGATATGAGTCTTTTCTACGCTCAGTATGAGAAGGTCCAGCCCTACCTGCAGAACGACACGCCCGCGCCGGCAATAGAGCGGTTGCAGTCGCCCGAGGAGCGTGAAAAGCTCGATGGTCTGTACGAGTGTATCCTGTGCGCCTGCTGTTCCTCGGCGTGTCCTTCTTTCTGGTGGAATCCGGATCGCTTTATCGGCCCCGCCGGCCTGCTCCAGTCGTATCGGTTCCTCGCCGACAGTCGTGATACCGCAACGGAAGAGCGTCTATCCCGCCTGCAGGATCCGTTCAGTGTGTTTCGCTGCCACGGCATTCAAAACTGTGTCAACGTGTGCCCCAAGGGCCTGAATCCGACGCGGGCGATAGGACATATCCGCAATATGTTGCTCTCGCGCGCCGCCTGAGGCGCGCTGTCCCTTCTAACGAGTCAATGATACTGGCATAATATGTGCGCGGTGGCGCGCGCCTCTGTGCGCTGCACAAGCGATTAAATCGACTCAGCGGAAGGTCAGGATGCAGCAGAGCCCAATGGAGCGCTTACGGCGCTCTTCCCATATCTCCGGCGGCAACGCCACCTATGTCGAAGACCTCTACGAATCCTACCTGAAAGATCCCAACGCGGTGCCCGAGCAGTGGCGGGATTATTTCGACAGGCTGCCCCTGGTCGACTCCAGCATGTCCCAGCTCAACGACATCCCGCACTCCTCGGTGCGCGATCGCTTTGCCCGCATCAGCAAGATGCGCGTGCGTACCGAGGGCACAGTGGCCCACGATTCACAGGCCACGGAACACGAACGCAAGCAGGTACGCGTCGTCCAGCTCATATCCGCCTATCGCCAGCGCGGTCATCAGAAAGCCAGGCTCGATCCACTGGGTCTGGCACAACGCGAGCGCGTGCCGGATCTCGAGCTGAATTTCCACTCACTGTCTGCCGGCGATCTGGATACCGTATTCCAGGTCGGCAGTCTGCATATAGGGCGCGAGGAAGCGACCCTGGGTGAAATTGTCGAGGCGCTCGAGCGCACTTACTGCCATACCGTGGGCGCCGAGTTCATGCACATCGTGGATACCAGCCAGCGTCACTGGATCATGACGCGTATGGAGTCGGTGCGATCCGCGCCCGCTTACGGCCCCGATGTCCAGAAGCAGCTGCTGCGTCGACTGATCAAAGCCGAGGGCCTGGAAAAATCCCTGGCGTCAAAGTACCCCGGCACCAAGCGCTTTGGACTCGAGGGCGGCGAGAGCCTGATTCCCATGTTGGCGGAAATGGTGCAGCGAATCGGTTCCTACGGCGGCAAGGAAATCGTGATAGGTCTCGCGCATCGCGGGCGCCTCAATGTGCTGGTGAACATTTTCGGCAAGAAGCCTCTGGAGTTATTCGCAGAGTTCGAAGGTCGCGCCCGCTACGAGAGTTCCGGTGATGTAAAATATCACCAGGGTTTTTCCTCCAACGTAATGACCCCGGGCGGTGAGCTCCACCTCGCTCTCGCCTTCAACCCGTCGCACCTGGAAATCGTGGCGCCGGTGGTCGAGGGCTCGGTGCGCGCACGCCAGGATCGTCGCGAAGATCCACTGGGTGATTCCGTGGTGCCGATCGTCGTGCATGGAGATGCGGCCTTCGCCGGACAGGGCGTGGTCATGGAGACTTTCCAGATGTCCCAGACCCGTGCCTACAAGACCGGCGGCACAGTGCATATCGTGCTCAATAACCAGGTCGGCTTCACGACGCACAAGCGCGAGGACGCCCGCTCCACCGAGTACTGCACTGACATTGCCAAGATGGTCCAGGCGCCGATATTCCACATCAATGCGGACGACCCGGAAGCAGTACTGTTTATAACCCAGCTGGCGATCGATTTTCGCAATGAGTTCAAGCGCGACGTCGTGATCGATCTGATCTGCTACCGACGACGCGGCCACAACGAGGCGGATGAACCTTCGGTAACACAACCCAGTATGTATGAAGCCATCCGCAAGCACAAAAGCACCCGGGATCTGTATGCCGAGCGCCTGATCGCCGAGGGCGTAGTCACCCGGCAGGAGGATGCCGGACTGGTCGATCGCTATCGCGAGTCCCTTGCTCGCGGCGAGCCCTTGGTCAGCTCGCTGGTTACCGAGCCGAACACGGCACTGTTTGTCGACTGGACACCCTACCTCGGCCACAAGTGGACACTGGAATGTGATACCGCTGTCGAGCTGCATCACCTGCAGGCCCTGGCACAGAGGATCAACCAGGCACCGGCCAGCGTTCCGCTGCAGCGCCAGGTCAGCAAGATTCTGGAAGACCGGCGCAAGATGGCAGCCGGCGCGATGCCCCTGAACTGGGGGTTCGCCGAGACCCTGGCCTATGCGACTCTGCTGGAGGCGGGGTATCCGGTGCGGCTTACAGGGCAGGACGTCGCTCGCGGCACGTTCTCCCATCGGCACTCGGTTCTGCACAACCAGAAAGATGGCAGCACCTACGCGCCCCTGCAGCATATCAGTGACACGCAGGCGCGCTTTGGCGTCTATGATTCCCTGCTGTCCGAGGAAGCCGTCCTGGCCTTCGAGTACGGCTATGCGACGACGTCTCCGAAAGGCCTGGTGATCTGGGAGGCACAGTTCGGCGATTTCGCCAATGGCGCCCAGGTCGTTATCGACCAGTTCATCACCTCCGGCGAGCATAAATGGAGTCGGCTTTGCGGGCTCACCATGCTGTTACCCCACGGCTACGAGGGGCAGGGTCCCGAGCATTCCTCGGCCCGTCTCGAGCGTTTCCTTCAGCTGTGCGCGGAACACAACATACAGGTATGTACCCCGACAACGCCGGCGCAGGTGTTCCACATGCTGCGCCGCCAGACCATCCGCCCACTGCGCAAGCCGCTCGTGGTGATGTCGCCGAAAAGCCTTCTGCGGCACAAGGAGGCGGTGTCCACGCTGGAGGATCTGTCCGGAGGTCGTTATTACAACGTGCTGGATGAAACAGACAATCTCGACAAGGCCGCTGTCAGGCGAATCATCCTGTGTGCAGGCAAGGTATTCTACGACCTGCGGGCGCAACGCCGAGAGCGCGGGATCGAGGATATTGCGATTATCCGCCTCGAGCAGCTCTACCCCTTCCCAGAGGCGGAACTGCTTGAGATTCTCAAGCAATATCCCAACCTCACCGATGCCGTTTGGTGCCAGGAAGAGCCGATGAACCAGGGGGCCTGGTACTCCAGCCAGCATCACATGCGCCGCGTCATGTATGCCCACATGCCGCGGATCTATCTCGGCTATGTCGGCCGCGATGCCTCTGCCACGCCGGCCGCCGGTTACATGGCGCTGCACCTGGAACAGCAGGAGCGATTCATCAACCAAGCACTGACAATACCCGCTTCGGCGGCATGACCGCGGTAGCTCAAGGAACCGAAATGGCAATCGATATCAAGGCCCCAGCTTTTCCCGAATCCGTTGCGGACGGTGAAGTTGCCACCTGGCACAAGCAGGAAGGCGACGCCGTGTCCCGCGACGAGCTGCTGGTGGAAATCGAGACCGACAAGGTCGTCATGGAGGTAGTCGCGCCGGAGGATGGCGTGCTCGAATCCATCGAGACGCCGGAGGGGACGACGATCGACAGCGGTGCGCTGCTTGCCACCATGAAAGCGGGCGTGGCGACAGGTGGTGCCGGGGACGGCAGCGAGAACCACGGCCCCGAGGCGCCCGATGAAAAACAGGCCGCGGCGGCGCCGGCTGCGGAACCTTCCGTGCCCGCCATGGGACCCGCTGCGCGCCAGTTGGTAAACGAGCATCAGCTTGACCCCGGTCGCATAAGCGGTTCAGGCAGGGGCGGTCGCATCACCAAGGAAGATGTCGTCGCGCACATGCGCGAATCCGGGGCGCCCTCAAAACCGACGGCGGAAGCGGAAGTGACATCGACGCCAGCGCCAGAACCAGCGTCGGCGGCAGCTCCCGACATTGATCTGCCGTCGGGGCATAGCGCGGAGCGTGTCGAGAAGCGCGTGCCGATGACGCGCATGCGTGCCCGTATTGCAGCGCGTCTACTGGAGGCGAGCCAGCAGACGGCGATGTTGACCACCTTCAATGAAGTCGACATGGGCCCGGTAATGACGCTGCGGGACCGCTATAAGGAGCAGTTCGAGAGAACGCACAATGGCACGCGCCTCGGGTTCATGGGCTTTTTCGTCAAGGCAGCCTGCGAGGCGCTCAAGCGTTTTCCGGAAGTTAACGCCTCGATTGACGGCAACGATGTTGTCTACCACGGGTACCAGGATATCGGTGTCGCTGTGTCCACGTCGGGGGGTCTGGTTGTGCCGGTACTCCGGGATGCCGATTTCATGAGTCTCGCGGACGTCGAAGCGGCGGTCTCCGACATGGGCAGGCGGGCGCGGGATAACAAACTGACTATCGATGATATGACTGGCGGTACGTTCACGCTGACCAACGGCGGTGTGTTTGGCTCGTTGCTGTCGACTCCTATCCTGAACCCGCCGCAAACGGGCATTCTCGGAATGCACAAGATCCAGGAGCGTCCCATGGCCGAGGACGGTCAGGTGGTGATAAAGCCCATGATGTACCTTGCTCTTTCCTACGACCACCGCCTGATCGACGGCAAGACCGCCGTGCAGTTCCTCGTGGCGGTGAAGGATCTGATTGAGGACCCGGCGCGCATACTGCTCCAACTCTAATTGCAGGCAGAGGAATGTACTATGTCAGATAAATACGATGTTGTTGTTATCGGCGCAGGTCCCGCGGGATATGTCGGCGCGATACGTGCCGCCCAGCTGGGCCTGAAGACCGCCTGCGTAGAGCTATGGACCGGCCACAAGGGCAAGTCGGTACTCGGGGGTACCTGCCTGAATACAGGCTGCATCCCTTCCAAGGCGCTGCTCGACAGCAGCCAGAAGTTCGCTGAGGCCCGCGACAGTCTATCGGAGCACGGAATCGGTGTGGGGTCGCCGACAATCGATGTTGCGGCGATGCAGACGCGCAAGCAGCAGATCGTCGAGCAACTGACCGATGGTATCGGCGGCCTGTTCAAGCATAACGGTGTCAGCGTGATCGAGGGCCGCGGCAAGGTGCTGGCCGGGGCCAAGGTGGAGGTGACGGACAGCGAGGGCAAGGTCAGCGTTATCGATACCACCGACGTTATTATCGCGGCCGGTTCCGAGCCGGTAAAAATTCCGCCGGCGCCGGTAGATGACGAATACATCGTGGACTCCACTGGCGCGCTCGCTTTTACAGAGGTGCCGGGCCGCCTCGGTGTGATCGGGGCCGGGGTCATCGGGCTGGAACTGGGCAGCGTCTGGGGCCGGCTGGGGTCTGAAGTGATTCTGATCGAGGCGCTGGATGAATTCCTCACGATGACCGACAGCCAGATCAGCAAGGAATCGCTGAAGATTTTCAAGAAGCAGGGGCTGGATATCCGTCTCGGCGCGCGCGTCACTGCCACGGAAGTGAAGGATGGCAAGGTCGAGGTGGTCTACGAGACCCCGGACGGCAGTCATACCGAGGTCTTCGACAAGTTGATCGTCTCGGTCGGTCGCCGGCCCCGCAGCGAGGAGCTACTGGCGAGCGACAGCGGTGTTACCCTCGACGAGCGCGGCTTTATTTACGTCGACGAGTACTGTGCCACCGAGGCCCCGCATGTTTACGCGGTGGGCGATGTCGTTCGCGGTCCTATGCTGGCGCACAAGGGGTCTGAAGAGGGCGTCATGGTCGCCGAACGGATTGCCGGGAAACAAGTGCAGGTCAATTATGACTGTATTCCGTCGATAATCTACACGCACCCGGAAATCGCCGAGGTGGGAAGAACCGAGCAGGAATTGAAGGCAGACGGAGTCGATTACAAGGTCGGCGTATTTCCGTTCGCGGCCAGCGGGCGTGCGTTGGCCGCGAATGACAGTGACGGCATGGTCAAGATCATTGCCGACGCCGAGACAGACCTTATCCTCGGCTGCCACGTGGTGGGTCCGTCCGCGGCCGACCTTGTGCAGCAGGTCGTGATCGCAATGGAGTTCGGCTCCAGCGCGGAAGACCTGGCGCTGATGGTATTCGGTCACCCGACACTGAGCGAGACGGTGCACGAAGCAGCCCTCGCGGTGGACGGGCACGCCATTCATGTGGCAAACCGCAAACGCAAGTGAATGCCGGTGCGGTGCGCGCCCGATAACGAGAAAAGAACGCGCCCGCAGCTGGTGATATGTCCAACAACAAATGAACGGAATACAACATGAATCTTCATGAGTATCAGGGCAAGCAGCTGTTTGCCGAATATGGCCTGCCGGTATCCAAGGGATACGCCGTAGATAATCCGCGTGAGGCCGAGGAAGCAGCCGATCTGATCGGTGGCGACATGTGGGTAGTCAAGGCCCAGGTACACGCCGGTGGCCGCGGCAAGGCAGGAGGGGTCAAGCTGGTCAAGTCCAAGCGGGAAATCGGCAACTTTGCTGAGCGCTGGCTGGGCGAGAACCTGGTGACTTACCAGACCGACGAGAGCGGCCAGCCGGTGTCGAAGATTCTGGTCGAGTCCTGCACCGACATCGCGGAGGAGCTCTATCTCGGCGCCGTTGTCGACCGTGCTTCCCGACGTATCGTCTTCATGGCATCCACCGAGGGGGGTGTGGAAATCGAGAAAGTTGCCGAGGAGACGCCGGAAAAGATACTTCGCGTTGCGGTTGACCCCCTGGTGGGTGCACAGCCCTATCAGGGCCGCGAAATGGCTTTCAAGCTCGGCCTGGCCGGCGAGCAGATCAAGCAGTTCGTGAAGATATATCTGGGTCTTGCACGGCTGTTCAAGGACAAGGATCTCGCACTGATCGAGATCAACCCGCTGGTCATTACGGAGCAGGGCAACCTGCACTGCCTCGATGCCAAGCTGGGGGTGGATGGCAACGCCCTGTATCGCCAGAACGCCCTGCGCGAAATGCACGACCCCAGCCAGGAAGACTCACGTGAAGCCCATGCGGCGCACTGGGAGCTGAACTACGTGGCGCTCGACGGCAATATCGGCTGTATGGTCAACGGTGCCGGACTCGCCATGGGCACCATGGATATCGTCAAGCTGCACGGTGGCGCGCCGGCCAACTTTCTCGACGTTGGCGGCGGCGCGACCAAGGAGCGTGTGTCCGAGGCATTCAAGATCATCCTGTCGGACAGCAATGTGAAGGCGGTGCTCATCAATATCTTTGGCGGCATCGTGCGCTGTGATCTGATCGCTGAAGGCGTGATCGGCGCGGTGCAGGAGATCGGTGTCGAGGTGCCCGTCGTGGTGCGTCTCGAGGGCAACAATGCCGAGCTGGGCCGCAAGGTCCTTGCGGACAGCGGACTCAACATCATTGCAGCAACCAGTCTCACCGATGCCGCACAGCAGGCGGTACAGGCGGCGGGAGGAAAGTCCTGATGAGTATTCTTATCGATAAAGAAACCCGGGTCATCTGTCAGGGCTTCACCGGCTCACAGGGCACGTTTCACTCGGAGCAGGCCATCGACTACGGCACGAAAATGGTCGGCGGCGTGACACCCGGCAAAGGTGGGCAGGCACACCTCAGCCTGCCGGTTTTCAACACGGTAGCGGAAGCCGTGGAGTCCACGGGAGCTGAGGCGACGGTCATCTACGTGCCGGCGCCATTCTGCAAGGATTCCATTCTGGAAGCCGCCAATGCAGGTATACGCCTGATCGTCTGCATTACCGAAGGGATTCCCACCCTCGACATGCTGGATGCCAAGGTCAAGTGTGACGAACTGGGGGTGCGCCTGATCGGCCCGAACTGTCCCGGCGTCATTACGCCCGGTGAGTGTAAGATCGGCATTATGCCCGGCCACATACACATGCCTGGCAAGGTAGGAATCGTGTCGCGCTCCGGCACCCTAACCTATGAGGCCGTCAAACAGACCACCGACGCCGGATTCGGGCAGTCGACCTGTGTCGGTATTGGTGGCGATCCGATTCCCGGTTCGAATTTCATCGATATGCTGGCGATGTTCGAGCAGGATCCGGGTACAGAGGCCATTGTCATGATCGGTGAGATTGGTGGCACGGCCGAGGAAGAGGCTGCGGCCTACATCAAGGCCAGTGTCAGCAAGCCCGTGGTGACTTATATTGCCGGCGTGACTGCGCCAAAGGGCAAACGCATGGGGCATGCCGGCGCCATCATTTCAGGCGGCAAGGGCACGGCAGATGAAAAGTTCGCCGCTCTCGAGGATGCCGGTGTCAAGACCGTGCGATCGCTGGCGGAAATCGGCAGTGGGCTGAAGGCCATTACCGGCTGGTAGCGCCGTTCGCATATCCGGCCCCGGCCCGGGTCGGGGCCGAGACTTTGTCTGTTCAAGGCCGGTCAGCCTTGGTTTCTGAAGTTGTCCCTGAGCCCTTGAAAAAGCAGGCTTTCGGCCTCACCTACATCTCTCGGTAGGTGAGCCAAGCAACACGTAAAGAGGGCACTATGACAGCGGAAGCAACAAAGGAAACCCTGGGGTTCCAGACGGAGGCTAAGCAGCTTCTGCATCTGATGATCAACTCCCTGTACAGCAACCGCGAGATTTTTCTTCGCGAGCTGATTTCCAACGCCTCGGATGCAATTGACAAGCTACGTTTTGCTGCCCTGGCAGACGATGCAATTCTCGAAGGCCAGGGAGACTATGAGATTCGCGTGGAGGTCGATAAAGAGGCCGGCACGATAACCATCTCCGATAACGGTATCGGCATGACCCGTGACGAGGTCATCGATAACCTCGGCACTATCGCCAAGTCCGGCACCGCCGCGTTTCTTGAATCCCTCACGGGAGATCAGAAAAAAGACTCCCAGCTCATTGGTCAGTTCGGTGTCGGTTTCTATTCCGCATTTATCGTCGCAGAACGGGTCGAGGTGCACACCCGCAAGGCGGGCGAGCAGAAAAGCGCCGGTGTGCTGTGGGAGTCTCACGGCGAATCCGAGTTCTCGATTGCCGAGCTGCCGCGGGATGAGCGCGGCACCAGCATCCGACTTTTTCTGAAGCCCGACTGCACCGAGTTTGCGGATGATTGGCGCGTGCGCAGCGTGATCAAGAAGTATTCCGATCATATCTCGGTTCCGGTACGGATGCTCAAGCAGGCGACTCCCGGATCAGAGGATGAGGCGGAAACGGACGAGTCCAGCGTAGAGCAACCGACCTGGGAGACTGTGAACGAGGCGACCGCCCTGTGGACACGCAGTCGCTCCGAGATAAGCGACGACGAGTACAAGGCCTTCTATAAGCATGTGTCACATGATTTCGACGAGCCGCTTACCTGGAGCCACAACCGTGTCGAGGGCAAGCTGGAATACACCAGCCTCCTCTATGTGCCGCGTCGCGCACCGTTTGACCTCTGGAACCGGGATGCTGCCCGTGGACTGAAACTGTATGTGCAGCGCACGTTCATCATGGATGACGCCGAACAGTTCCTGCCGTTATATCTGCGTTTTATTCGCGGCGTCGTGGACTCGAATGATCTGCCGCTGAACATTTCCCGTGAGATTCTCCAGCAGCACCCGTCAGTCGACAGTATGCGCAACGCGCTGACCAAGCGCGTACTGGACATGCTGGCGAAACTCGCCAAGTCCGAGCCCGAGCAGTATGCGACGTTCTGGAATGAGTTCGGGCAGGTGCTCAAGGAGGGTCCTGCCGAAGATTTCGGCAACAAGGAAAAGATTGCCGGCCTGCTGCGTTTCTCGACCACGCACACCGACTCGGAAGCGGAGGATCAATCGCTCACCGATTACGTCGAGCGTATGCAGGAAGGCCAGGATAAGATTTACTACGTGGTGGCCGAGAATTTCAATACGGCGCGGCGTAGTCCGCACCTCGAAGTGTTTCGCAAGCGCGGCATAGAGGTGCTGTTGCTGTCGGACCGGGTTGACGACTGGCTGATGAGCCATCTGCAGGAGTTTGATGGCAAGACCTTCCAGGATGTGGCGCGCGGCGAACTGGACGAGGATGTTGCCTCTGATGAGGAAAAGGCGGAGCGTGAAAAGCTGCAGGAGGAAAGCAAGGCGCTGGTCGAGCGCATGAAGCAGACACTGGACGACGAGGTTGCCGATGTACGCGCCTCGGCCCGCCTGACCGAATCGCCCGCCTGCCTTGTGGTCGGCGAGTTCGACATGGGCGCACAGATGAGGCGCATCATGGAGGCTGCGGGGCAGCCGGTGCCGGAGAGCAAACCGACGCTGGAAATCAACCCCGGGCACCCGCTCATTACGCTGCTCGATAACGAGCAGGACGAGGCGCGGTTCGCAGATCTGTCCCGGGTGGTCTTCGATCAGGCCCTGCTCGCCGAAGGCGGTCAGCTCGAGGATCCGGCCGCCTACGTGGAGCGACTCAATGGACTGCTGCTGAAAATGGCAGCAGAGTAGAACAGGTTTGCTGGTCAGTATCTGGCGTCACGCTGAGGCGGAGCCAGGGTCACCGGATCGGGAACGAGTGTTGACAGAACGCGGGCACCGGGATCTGGATAAAGGGGCGCCAGGGTTTGTCGCCGAACTGCAGCGACGGGGCCTGGATAAGCCGGGCAGGATTCTTTTCAGCCCTTGGCGGCGGACATCGCAGACCGCGCAAGCGATTGCAGCCCCTCTCGATACGCCGGAGCTCAAGCCGCTCGACGCACTCATCCCCGGGGCCGATCCGATAGCCGTGGATGCAGCGCTACAGACGCTGACCGAAGAAGCCATTCATATTGTCCTGGTTTCTCACCAGCCCCTGGTGTCCGATGTGGTCGATCACTGGCTCGGGACGCAGGGGCAGGTGCCTGCCTTTGCGCCGGGCGCCTATGCGGTCATCGAACTGCCGGTGGCGGCGGCCGGCTGTGGTTCGCTTCTGTGGTGGTGTTCGCCGCCGGAATATCGGGTTTGAACCGGGTTTCTTTTGCGTCAGACTTGTGCTCTACGGTGGTATCTAACAGCTTGCCATCGCGTTAGACAATGCTTCTGAAAACGCGCGACGCGCGGGCAAAAGCCAGGGCACTGGCTTGGCGAGTGAGGCAGACAAGGGTAAGAGTCATTGTCGTTAAGCAGGAGTGTTCGGTCGCGGAGTGCCGCATCAGTACAGGAGTCAGCAGTGTCGATCGTTAACGTTGATCGCCGGCGTGTTTTTTGCCTGTTTGTAAGTCTTGCGTTTTTCAGTCATTCACTGTGGGCGCAGGATGATCCCATGCAGCTGTTCGCGTGGCTGCAGGAGTCAGTGTATGCAGAGCGCGTTGAACACCGCGAAAAAAACGTGCGGGCTCACCTGGTGGGCCTGGACCGTATCAACAAGGTGCGTGGGACCTGGAATCCGGAAAAACTGGAACGCGTCAGTGGGAAGATGGTGTCATCTACCTGGCGGATGCGGGAAGGCGTCACCTCGGCAGCGATGTTCGAGGATGCGGCGGCTGTCGTCGAGGATCGCCCAGACGCGCGTCTGCTTTTTTCCTGCGAGGAACGCGGGTGTGGTCCCAGCGTCCAGTGGGCAAATCTCGTGTTTGGACAGCGCATCCTCTACGGTACGGAGGTGTCTCAGCTATACCGGGTGTGGGCCCTGGGTGGACCGGATGAAGATACCCATCGCGTTATGATCTATGCCAGTGCCCGTTCCAGTGATCGACAATACATGCACACGGAGATCATCGAACTGGCGCGCTGAAAGGCTGTCGGCGTCTGCATTGCGACGATGGAGCTGGCAAGGTGCTAGATTCTCAACTGCAGCAGTGCCAGGAACTCCTCGCGGGTTTTCTGATCATCGCGAAAACTCCCCAGCATGGACGAGGTCTTCATCGCCGAATTCTGCTTCTCCACGCCGCGCATCATCATGCACATGTGTCTCGCTTCAATAATGACACCGACACCGGCAGCTTTGGTCACCTGCATAATGGTGTCTGCGATCTGGGTCGTCAGAGCTTCCTGAATCTGCAGACGGCGCGCGAAGACGTCGACAATCCGGGCCACCTTGGACAATCCGATGACCTGCCCGGTAGGAATGTAGGCGACATGGCACTTGCCGATGAATGGCAGCATATGGTGCTCGCACAGGGAATACAGCTCGATATCCTGCACCAGAATCATTTCGCTCGACTCGGAAGGGAAGAGAGCGCCGTTCACGACTTCCTCGACCGATTGCTGGTAGCCGTGGGTGAGAAACTCGAACGCTTTCGCTGCCCGCTTCGGCGTGTCCGCGAGGCCGGGTCGGGAAAGATCCTCGCCAATTGCCTCGATGATGCCTGCCCAGTGTTCCTGCATGTCGTCTCTTCCATCCTCAAATAGCGCAAATGATATCATGTCTGGATGTTTCGGCACGCTCCACAAACCCCCGAATTGGCTGGCGTCACCCACGTGATCGAGGCCATAACGGCCTGTCGACGCGTGCTTGACGCCGCAGGCGTCTGGTGCGGCCACGGCACAGACAACACCTGGGACGAGGCGGTGCAGCTGGTGCTGTATGCCGCGGGGTTGCCGGCGGATGCTCCGGCGACCGCGGCAGAACATCCGCTGGATGACGCCGGCGTCCGGCGCCTGGACGGCCTGCTGCGGCAGCGGATCGATGAACGCGTTCCTCTGCCTTATCTGACTGGTGAGGCGTGGTTTGCCGGTCTGCAGTTCGCCTGTGATCGGCGGGCGCTGGTGCCGCGTTCACCCCTGGCTGAACTGATTATGGAAAACTATCGCCCCTGGTACACGGGTATCGGGCCGGGGTCGATTCTCGACCTCTGCTGCGGCGGCGGTGCGATTGGCATTGCCGCCGCGGTCCATGCGCCATCCGCCCGAGTGGTTCTGAGTGATATCGATGCAGAGGCCCTTGCGCTGGGTGCAAGCAATATCGCCCGGCACGGGGTCGGAGAGCGCGTGCGCCTCCTTCAGGGGGATCTTTTCGGGGGACTGCACGGGCAGCGCTTCGACGTGATTCTTTGCAACCCGCCCTACGTGGACGCCGGCGATCTTGCGGGCATGCCCCCGGAGTATCAATACGAGCCGCCGATTGGTCTGGGCGCGGGAGAGGATGGGCTGGATCTGGCGCGTCGAGTCCTCGCTCAGGCAGAGACGCACCTGTCTGCAGAGGGCATTCTGCTGCTCGAGGTGGGCAATAGCTGGCAGGCCCTTGAGGAGGCATACCCGCGGGTTGCCTTCACCTGGATCGAACTTTCCGCAGGCGGCCATGGTGTTCTGTGCATGCAGGCGTCGGAGTTGCGAGAATATGCCGACGCGCTCGCGTATACTGCGCAAAATCCCAGTTGACAGAGGCCGCGCATGTCCGGGAACACCTTTGGCAAGTTATTCACTGTAACCACCTTCGGCGAGAGCCATGGCCCGGCACTTGGCTGTATTGTCGACGGCTGTCCGCCAGGGCTGGAACTGGACGGCTCGGACCTGCAGCGCGATCTCGACCGGCGCAAGCCGGGTACGTCGCGCTTCACCACCCAGCGCCGGGAGCAGGATGAAGTTCGCATTCTGTCCGGCGTTTTCGAGGGCAGAACGACCGGTACGCCAATCAGCCTGTTGATCGAGAACGTGGATCAGCGCTCCAGGGATTATTCAAAAATCAGTCACACGTTTCGCCCGGCGCACGCGGACTACACCTATCAACAGAAGTATGGACTGCGCGATTATCGCGGCGGTGGGCGCTCATCTGCGCGTGAGACGGCGGTGCGTGTCGCCGCGGGGGCGATTGCAAAGAAGTATCTGCTGGAGCGCTGCGATATTCAGGTGCGCGGCTACCTCAAGCAACTCGGCCCCGTTGTCGCTGAGCGGCTGGACTGGGGCAGTGTCGAAAGCAACCCCTTCTTCTGTCCCGATCCTGATCGCGTGGCCGACATGGAGTCATACATGGCGGCGCTGAACAAGCGCGGGGACTCCATCGGTGCGCGCATCAATGTGGTTGCCAGCGGCGTTCAGCCAGGCCTGGGAGAACCGGTGTTCGACCGGCTGGATGCGGATATAGCCGCCGCCATGATGAGCATCAACGCAGTTAAAGGCGTCGAGATCGGATCGGGTTTTTCCTGCGTCGAGAAGCAGGGTAGCGAACATCGGGACGAGATAACGCCGCAGGGCTTCCTGAGCAATCATGCCGGCGGCGTTCTCGGGGGTATCTCAAGCGGGCAGGATATTCTGGTCAGCCTCGCACTAAAGCCGACGTCGAGTATTCGCCTGCCGGGTGCGAGTATTGATACGGAGGGCAACCCGATCGACGTGGCGACTCATGGCCGGCACGATCCCTGTGTTGGCATTCGCGCGACGCCGATCGCGGAGGCTATGCTGGCACTGGTGCTGGTGGACCACGTCATGCGCCACCGGGCGCAGAACGCCGACGTGCTGTCTGCGACTCCGGTGATCCCCGCGTCTTCCGCGGCGGCGGACGATTAATGCGATTGCGAGGCCGCAAGCGAAGTCATGTCAGGACCGTGTTTCTCGGTATCTGCGCCATGGCAGTACTGCTGTGGGCGGCGGTCTACCGTTTCAACATACCGGCGGATATCCTCATGGCGTATTTTCAGGGCACGTTGCTCGTGCTGGCCGCGGTGGTCGGTTTGTCTGCCCTCGCGGCGCTGGTTTGGGTGGGACTACGGCGCATTCGGCGTGGTCGTCGTCACGACAGCTGAATTGTGTCGATGTCCAGCCTCGTGGAGACGCTAGCAGTCAGACCGGCTTGTTCATCGGAGATGAAACTGACTATCAGAGCGGATTGCGCTGGCGTTACTCCACATTCGCCGTCTGACCAAGTATATTGAGGTAAGCTCAAACAATTCCACAAGGTATTATTCATGTTCAGATCAGTTGTTGTCGTTATTGCCTTCTTGCTGACTTTCCCCGTTCAGGCGGCCCTGGACTGGGAGGCCGCCCTGAACGGCGCTCACAGAAGCCAACAGAGTGCGGCCCGGGACGAATTCCGGCATCCGCGAAAAACCCTGGAGTTCTTTGGCCTGCGCGAGGGTCTCACGGTGGTCGAGCTGTCCCCCGGCGGCGGCTGGTATACCGAGGTGCTCGCGCCGTTGATGGCGGGCGACGGTACCTATTATGCGGCGCATGGCAGCGTCAACGGCAGTGCCTACGCGCGTCGTTCGCTGGGCGGGTACCTGACTAAGCTCGGTAACAATGACGCCACCTACAGTAACGTCGTTATTACCGAATTAAGTCCGCCGGACGCGCTCGATATCGCGCCGGAAAACAGCGCGGATCTGGTGCTGGCCTTCCGCAATATCCACAGCTGGATGCGCGGTGATGCGCTCTCCGATGTGTTGGCGCAGGTATTCACGACGCTCAAGCCGGGCGGTGTTTTCGGTGTGGTGCAGCATCGTGGACGGGACGGTATCAGCGTAGACGAGATGAAGAACACCGGGTATGTGACCGAAGAGCACGTCATTGCCGCGGCGGAAGCGGCCGGCCTGGTGCTCGAGGCGCGCTCGGAAATCAATGCCAACCCGGCGGATCCTGCCGACCACGAAAAGGGTGTCTGGACACTGCCACCGTCCCTGAGAAATGGCGATAAGGACCGGGAGCGTTATATGGCGATCGGCGAGAGTGACCGCATGACCCTGAAGTTCGTCAAGCCGGCGGAGTGATTCTTGGCCGAATTCGTGCATGTACCGGTGGAGCGCCTGCCGGCGGAAACATTGACCGCGTTGCTCGAGGAGTATGCCAGTCGTGACGGCACTGACTATGGGCAGTACGAGGTCACTCTGGAGAAAAAGCGCGAGGAGTTGCGCGCACAGTTGTTGGCGGGTGATGTACAGCTCGTGTATGACGCCGACAGCGAGCATTGGGATCTGGTTGCCCGCGATCGCGCGCGTGCGCTCCTGGGCGAAGGGAGATGAGCATCGCTTATGACCACTGATTCTGATCATGCGAATACACTCGACGCCACCGGCCTCCTGTGTCCTGAACCGGTAATGCTGATGCACAATCGCTTTCGCGATATGGCGGTGGGCGAGGTGCTCGTGGTGTTGGCGACAGACCCGTCGACCCGGCGAGACATTCCAGACTTCTGCCGCTTTCTCGGCCACGAGCTGATCGAACAGGTCGAGACCGATGGTGGCTACCGCTATCAGGTACGCAAACAGGGCGAGGTGTGAACGCGACGCAGATCGAATTCCTGTTCGACCGCTGCTTTGCCGCACGCTGGCGCACGGTACTGCGGGGTGGAGCGAGCGAGCCGCTGTACACGCCGCCATCAGGCGGCGCTCCTGCGCGCATTGACTACCGTGAGGACTACGTTGCCAGCGCGTTGCACGAAGTGGCGCACTGGTGCATCGCGGGTCCGGCGCGCCGCGGGGTGCTGGACTACGGTTACTGGTACGCTCCCGATGGTCGCTCGGCGATCGAGCAACAGGCGTTCGAGCGCGTCGAGGCGAGACCGCAGGCTGTCGAGTGGGTGTTTTCCCAATCCTGTGGCGTTGGTTTTTCTCTCAGCCTCGATAACCTCGCGGGTGCCATCGACCCCGGTAGCCGTGCCCGCTTTGCGGCAGCCGTCGTGCTCGAGGCAGAAACGCTACAGTCGCGAGGATTGCCGAAGCGAGCGCGATCATTTGCCGCTGCACTCTGCGCGTTCGACGCTGCGGGCAGCGAGCCGCACGAGATGATCTTTTCTCTGCCGACCCTGCTGCCCGCCGCCGCGTGAGGGTCGTTGCGGACGAAAACATTCCGGGTCTGGAGGGACTGCACAGGCACGGCATTGATCTGCGGCAGCTTCCCGGACGGGCGATGACTGCTGCCGATATCGAGGATGCCGACGCACTACTTGTCCGGTCGGTCACGAAGGTCGATGATGCATTGCTGAATACTGCTCTGCGTCTGCGCTTCGTCGGCACGGCGACCAGCGGTCACGAACATGTCGATCGCGCGCTGCTGGCCGCGCGAGGCATCAACTTCGCGCATGCACCGGGGTCCAATGCCAACTCCGTCGTTGAATACGTACTCGGCGCGATAGCCGAGACCGACGACTACCTCGAGCGGCTGCTGGCCGGTGGCCGCGTGGGCATTGTCGGTTACGGTCACATCGGTCAGCGCCTCGGTCGGCGCCTGGATGTGCTGGGCATTGGCTGGTGTGCCAGTGACCCCTGGCTGGCAGGTGCGCCAAATGCGGCGCCTCTGGACGATGTCCTCACATCAGAGGTGGTGAGCCTGCACCCGGAGCTGACCGACGCGGCGCCCTATCCCAGTGTGCATCTGCTGCACTCGGGAAACCTGGATCGGCTGCCCGCACAATCCTTGTTGATCAATGCCAGCCGCGGTGCGGTCATTGACAACGCGGCCCTGCGAACAAGGCTCGACGCCGCGGCACCGCCCGCTGTGGTGCTAGATGTCTGGGAGAATGAACCACTGCTGGACTGCGAGCTGTTGTCGAGGGTGCGTCTCGGCACTGCACATATTGCAGGCTACAGCTGGGATGGGAAATTGCTTGCGACGCGCATGCTGCTTGCGGCCATGGAGACCGCTCTGGATATTCCAACATTGCCGCTGATTTCGCCAGCGGCGCCCGAGCTGGAGCCAGATGGAGGCCACGCCGCGGGTGCAGACTTCATTCGCACCCTGCTGGCGTCGCGGTATCGTGTCGCCGACGACGACCGATATCTGCGAGACGCCATGCGCGACAAAAGCTCGCCGGCGGCTCGTGCAAGTGCATTCGATGGCCTGCGCAGGGACTACCGGTGTCGTCGGGAATTGGCAGGCAGTGTGGTAATAAAACCGCAGTGGTGCGATTCGCAGCTAGAGCAGGCGCGCGCCCTGGGTGTAGAAGTTAGGTAAGCTGATTTGTCGCAGTGTTGCGCAGGTGTGGAAAACTGGAGCGGGAAACCGGGTTCGAACCGGCGACCTCAACCTTGGCAAGGTTGCGCTCTACCAACTGAGCTATTCCCGCGATGTGCCTTCGTTCCCTGTCGTTGCGTGGTCGCCGGTACCCGGCGAGGCTAGGCGCCCCCGGCTGTGCGCCCCACCATAACCTTGGCAAGGTTGCGCTCTACCAACTGAGCTATTCCCGCACGCAAAGAGTGG
>CAYFVJ010000025.1:0-3979 GCA_964346555.1 uncultured Alteromonadaceae bacterium
AGCTCGGCAAGGGCCTCGGCGTCCAGCTGCGGCTCGGGCTCCTTTGCGGGCGCCGACCGGGGCGGGTCACGCGGCGTTTCCGCGGGCTTTGAAGTCGCCGCCGGCTGACTCGCCCGCTGCGGGTCCGGTGTCGATGGTGCGGAGCGCGGCTCACGCTGCGGCGACGCGTCCCGCGGCTTTTTCGGCTGCCTTGCCGCCGGTTTCGGTGCTGATTTCGGTGCCTGTTTCGACCGAAACTCATCGATAGACACCAGCGTGGCGTTGATGATTTCAGGCGTGATCTTGCGCGCCTCGATCACCCGCTCACTCTGACTGCCATCCCAGCGCGCCAGCAGAAGAAAGACCACGAGGAGGTGCAGGCACAGGGTGGCAACCAACGGCGGCAGCCAATCGGGAAGGAAGTCAGTCAGAAAATACAGGTTCATTGCGTATCGTCGGTAACCAGGCCGACACTGGGCGCCCCGGCCTCCTGCAGTGCAGCCATCAGCGTCACCACCTCGCCGTAGGCCACGGCGCGGTCCCCCCAGACCAGCACCGGCTTGGCCGGATTGCGCTGCATCACTGCGCCAACCCGCTGCTTTACCGTCGCCAGTGACAAGGGCGTGTTTTCCTGGGCGCCCAGGTTGAGAAACAATTGGCCGGACTGGTTTACCGAGACGATCAGCGGCTCGCTATCCTGGTTATCTACGGGTTCTGTGCGTGCCTCCGGGAGATCGACTTTGACGCCCTGCATCAGCATAGGCGCGGTGACCATGAAAATGATCAGCAGTACCAGCATGACATCGATGTACGGAACGACGTTGATTTCCGCCATGGGCCGGTGCTTGTTACGACTGCGTCCCATTGCGGCTCAGCTCTTGCGATTGCGCGAGCGCAGGGCGTAGGCCTGCCGGTAAAGAATACTGGAGAATTCGTCCACGAAGGTATCGTAGCGGTTCTCGAACACATCGACCCGGGCAGCGAAGCGGTTATAGGCCATGACCGCCGGGATGGCGGCAAACAGACCCATTGCAGTCGCGATCAGCGCCTCGGAAATCCCCGGCGCGACGGTCGCCAGCGTGGCCTGCGTGGCGTTCGCCAGGCCGCGAAAAGAATGCATGATCCCCCACACCGTGCCGAACAGACCGATATAGGGACTGGTCGAGCCGACGGACGCCAGAAACGGCAGATTCTGTTCGAGCCGCTCTTCCTCGCGCAGCGTCGCCACTCGCATTGCCCGGCGCGCGCCCTCAACAACAGCCTCCGCATCCATGTCGGACTGCTGGGCCAGCCGCGAGAACTCGTTGAATCCGGCCCGGAAGATACTCTCCATGCCCAGAATGATTCCACCGTCGCTGGCGCGTTCGTTGCCTTCGCGATAGAGCTCGGCCAGATCAATCCCCGACCAGAATTGCTCCTCGAAGGCCAGCATATCTTCCCGCGAGTCGCGAAAGTAAATGACACGCTGCACGATCATGTACCAGGAGATGATCGACGCCAGCAACAACAGCAGCATGACAAGCTGTACAACAACGCTGGCATTGAGTACGAGATCGAGAAGGCTGAGCTGTTCCTGCACGCCGGAGTCTCCGTTTGTTTTGGGCGGCTTACGCGGCGGAGCCAGAAGCGGCCGAGGCGCGGAGTGTAGCAAGCATGTCTTGCGGCATGCGACAGGGCTGCAGATCCACGCGTCCGACGCAGACCGGCATCAGGGGCCTTCCGGCGGGCTGTCCAGTGGCAGCGCGTCCTGCGCCGGCCCCGCTCCCGGCTGGTGCAGACCAAAGTGCAGGTAGGCTTTGCGCGTCACCGTGCGACCGCGCGGCGTGCGCGACATGTAGCCCTGCTGTATCAGGTAGGGCTCGAGCACATCCTCGATGGTACCGCGTTCCTCCGACAGCGAGGCCGCCAGGCTGTCCACGCCGACCGGACCACCGTCGAAGTGCTCAATCATTGTCAGCAGCAGGCGCCGGTCAAGATGGTCGAAACCGCAATTGTCCACGCTGAGCATGTCGAGTGCGCGAGCCGCCACCCCGCTGTCGATGTAGCCATCCGCCTTTACCTCGGCGAAATCCCGCACGCGACGCAGTAGCCGGTTGGCGATCCGCGGCGTCCCACGGGACCGCCGTGCGACCTCCTGTGCACCACCGGCGTCGACCCCGATATCCAGCAGCTGCGCCGAACGGGCGACGATCAGGGCCAGGTCTTTTTCGGCATAGAACTCCAGCCGCTGGACGATACCGAAACGATCGCGCAGTGGCGACGTCAACAGACCCGCCCGCGTAGTGGCGCCGACCAGGGTAAAGGGCGGCAGGTCGAGCTTGATGGAGCGTGCCGCTGGTCCCTCGCCGATCATGATATCGAGTTGATAATCCTCCATTGCGGGGTAGAGGATTTCCTCGACAAATGGGCTGAGGCGGTGAATCTCATCGATAAACAGCACATCACCCGGCTCGAGGTTGGTCATGAGCGCGGCGATGTCGCCCGCCTTTTCAAGCACCGGACCGGAGGTTGTTTTCAGGGACACACCCATTTCGTTGGCGATGATGCTGGCGAGCGTGGTCTTGCCGAGACCGGGCGGTCCGAAAATCAGGGTGTGGTCCAGTGGTTCGTCACGACCGCGCGCTGCCTGCAGGAAAATTGCCATCTGCTCGCGCACCACCGGCTGTCCCACGTACTCTTCCAGCGTCTTTGGGCGTATCGCGCGGTCCAGCGCATCTTCGCGAGGACTGGTGGCAGCCTGAGATATCAGTCGATCGGTTTCTATCACGCCGCTAGCTCCTGCCGTTGTCGCGAACGGTGTAACGCAGTGCACGCCGGATCAACTCCTCGCTGTCGGCCACGCTGTCATCCTTCACCGCCGACACCAGACGCGCGGCTTCAGCGGGTTTGTAGCCCAGCGCCACGAGTGCGCCCTCGGCATCCGCTGCAATATCGTGACCGGGTGGCGCGTGCTGCACACCCGTCGCACCGGGCGTCGAACCATCACCAATCCAATCCTTGAGTTTGTCGCGCATCTCCACCAGCAGGCGCTCTGCCGTCTTGCGACCGACACCCGGTAGAGCGACCATAGAAGCCAGGTCCTCGCGCTGAATACAGCGCACAAAACTCTCCGCGTCCATCCCCGACAGCAGCGTCAGTGCCAGCTTCGGGCCAACACCGCTGACCCGGATAAGGTTGCGAAACAACATGCGATCGCGCTCGTCGATAAAGCCGTATAAAAGCTGAGCATCTTCGCGGACGACAAAATGCGTCACCAGACTCACTTCCTCACCGACCGCGGGCAGCCGGAAAAATGTGCTCATGGGCACCTGCACCTCGTAGCCAATGCCCGCCACATCGACCAGTATTTCCGGCGGTTGCCGTGCCACGAGAACGCCGCGCAAACAGCCGATCATGCAGACAGATCGCTCATCGCACCCGCCGGCGTCGTACTGCGGTTGCGCCGGCCAGGCTGACCAGGCTGGCGCGCGTGTGAGCGTGACACAGGGCGGCGGCCAATGCGTCCGCCGCGTCTTCCTGCGGCGCGGCGGGCAAACGCAGTAAGTTCATGACCATATGCTGTACCTGTCGCTTGTCGGCGGCACCGGTGCCGACCACAGACTGCTTGATCTGCCGCGCCGAGTACTCACCCACGGCCATACCCGTCATCACGCACGGAACGATAGCAGCGCCACGGGCCTGACCCAGCTTGAGGGCAGCCCCTGCACTCTTTGCCATGAATACCTGCTCGATTGCCAGCTCCGAGGGGCAGTAGTCATTGACCAGTTGCGTGACGCTGTCGGCAACCACCCGCAGCCGCTGCGGAAGCGCACCCGGTGGTAGCCTGATCACACCACTGGTCACGTAGGTAAAGCGCCCGTGAACACACTCGATAATACCGAATCCGGTTTTCTGCGAACCCGGATCGATACCCAGTATCACTGCCATGTTTCGCATCCCGGGCCACCCGCTTCGCACATAGTATGTATAAATGCACAGTATTTCCAGCGGGCTCTGGGGG
>CAYFVJ010000025.1:4079-10598 GCA_964346555.1 uncultured Alteromonadaceae bacterium
TAGACATTCTGCACATCGTCGAGATCTTCCAGTGCATCTACCAGTGCCATAAGGCTTTCCGCACCCGCCGCGTCCACCGGGACAGTGGTGCTGGCGATGGGCGACACTTCCGCTGTTTCAGGCGCCAGACCGGCGTCTTCCATTGCACCCTTTACCGCGTAGAAGTCCTCCCAGGCCGTTGTCAGCTCGATCGAGCCATCGTCGTGACTGCGGATATCCTCTGCACCGGCCTCGAGCGCCACCTCCATCACCCTTTCTTCATCCGTGCCGGCGGGAAAGCTGAGCTGGCCTTTGCGCTCAAACAGGTAGGCGACCGAACCGTCCGTGCCCAGATTGCCGCCGCGCTTGCTGAAGGCATGACGGATCTCGGCCACGGTGCGGTTGCGGTTGTCTGTCATGGCTTCGACCAGCACTGCAATACCGCCGGCTGCATAGCCTTCGTAAGTCACCTCTTCGACATTGTCAGTGTCGTTGGTGCCGGCACCCCGGGCTATGGCGCGGTCGACCGTATCGCGAGTCATGTTGGCACCGAGCGCTTTGTCGACCGCCGCGCGCAGGCGCGGATTGTCCTCGGGCAGTGGTCCGCCCTGACGTGCAGCGACCACCAGTTCGCGGATCAGCTTAGTGAACATCTTGCCGCGTCTGGCATCCTGCGCTGCCTTGCGATGCTTTATATTGGCCCATTTACTGTGGCCGGCCATCAGGTCCTCCTGCGGTTGCTATTCGGTCCGGCCTGCCTGTCAAGGCGGCCAGAGCGCGTCACTCTACCCGGTCGGTGACACCTGGCGCAGGCGGATATTCAGATCGCGGAGCTGGTCCTCGCTTACTGCACCGGGCGCATCAGTCATCATGCACTGCGCCGACTGGGTTTTCGGGAAGGCGATAACGTCGCGGATCGATGTCGCCCCGGTCATGAGCATCACCAGGCGATCGAGACCGAAGGCGATCCCCCCGTGTGGCGGCGCGCCGTATTTAAGAGCGTCGAGCAGAAACCCGAATTTCTCTTGCGCTTCTGCCTCGCCGATACCCAGCACGTCGAACACGCCGGACTGCACCGTGGGTTCGTGTATACGTATGCTGCCCCCGCCGAGTTCCGTGCCGTTGAGCACCATATCGTATGCACGGGACAGTGCCTCACCCGGCGTGTGCCTGAGCGTCTCCAGAGAACAGGCGGGCGCGGTAAACGGGTGATGCAGCGGCGTCCACGCAGACTCACCGGGCTCGAACATTGGGAAGTCCACCACCCACAGCGGCGCCCAATGCCCGGCCACCATACCAAGATCCCCGCCCACGCGGACGCGAAGGGCGCCCAGGGATTCGTTGACCACGGACTCGCGATCGGCACCGAAGAAGATGATATCGCCGTCGGCGGCGCCCAGGCGCTGCATCATGGCGTCGACGATGGGCTCCGGCATGAATTTCAGAATGGGGGACTGCAGGCCTTCGAACCCGGCAGCGAGATTGTTGACTTTTATCCAGGCTAACCCGCGTGCGCCGAAAAGTCCCACGTAGCGCGTGTAATCATCGATCTCCTTGCGGCTGATGCTGGCACCGCCGGGTACGCGCAGCGCGGCGACTCGACCGCCGGGATCATCCGCCGGGCCACGGAAAACCTTGAAATCCACCTGCTGCATCAGGTCGTCCACCGTTACCAGCTCCAGCGGGATGCGCAGGTCGGGCTTGTCCGACCCAAAACGGGACATCGCCTCGTGCCAGGTTATGTGCGGGAAAGCGCCGAGATCCACGCCCAGCACATCGCTGAACAGGAAGCAGACCATGCGCTCCGCAATATCCATGATCGCCGCTTCGTCCAGGAACGCTGCCTCTATATCGATCTGCGTGAATTCGGGCTGCCGGTCGGCACGCAGATCCTCGTCACGGAAACACTTGGCGATCTGATAGTAACGATCAAAGCCCGATACCATGAGAAGCTGCTTGAACAATTGTGGCGACTGCGGCAGTGCGAAAAATTCGCCGGGATGCGTACGGCTCGGCACCAGGTAATCGCGGGCGCCCTCGGGCGTGGCGCGTGTCAGGATAGGTGTTTCGATATCGAGAAAGCCCTCACCTTCGAGGAAGCGGCGCACCGCGGCGGTGATCTGCGAGCGCTTGACCAGCCGCGATTGCATCTCGGAACGACGCAGATCCATGTAGCGGAAGCGCAGACGCGTCTCCTCACCCACGGCAGTGTGCTCATCCAGCTGGAATGGCGGAGTCTGCGCCGTGTTGAGTATCTCCAGTTCTTTGCCCAGAACCTCGACGCATCCCGTGGCCATGGCGGGATTGATGGTCGCCTCATCGCGTGCGCGGACCCGACCCGTCACGCGCAATACGTACTCGCTGCGTACCCGATCGGCGCGGGCAAAATGTTCTTCGGTGTCGGGATCAAACACCACCTGAACAATGCCCTCGCAATCGCGCAGGTCGAGGAAGATGACGCCGCCATGGTCACGGCGGCGATCCACCCATCCGCATAATGTAACGGTGCGATCGATATCTGCGGTGCTCAAAACACCACAATAGTGGCTGCGCATGGTGGACTGTTCCCCAACCGTCAATTGCCCTTGTGGGCGCACATGTCAGGCGGCGCTGGAATCGCCGCCACTGGTAGTCTTCTTGCCCGCGGCTCCCTTGTCGCCAGAGGCCTGGGAACCGCTTGCCGGTGAGTCGGATGCCGTTGACTTTCCTGAATCCGCCGGCTTGCCCTCGGAACCGGCGGCTTTGCCATCCTCGCCGGCAAGGTTTTTCTTCTTGTCGCCGGTCTTGAAATCAGTCTCGTACCAGCCGCTTCCCTTGAGACGAAAGGCGGCGGCAGAGACTTTCTTTCGCAGGGCGGGCTCGCCACAGGCGGGGCAGATTTTCAGTGGCGGGTCGCTGATTTTGCGCAGCGCCTCTGTCTGTGCTCCACAGGCTTCGCACACGTACTCATAGATTGGCATGACGTTACACCTGATAAGAAATGTGGAATGAAACCAGGGGACGGAGTTTACCCCAGGGGGGTCAACGCAGCCAAGAACTGAATTTGCAGGGTAAGCGTGGGCAGGGGCAACCGCGGGCCGGATTTGAGGGTCTGGAAAAGCGTTGCCCGACGGTGCGTCAAACGCACGCCGGGCACCTGCTTCAGGAGGAGGCGAACTCCTTGATTTTCTTCAGCGGCCGAATCTTGACTGCCACACTTGCCGGCTTGGCCTTGAACACGGTCTCTTCGCCCGTAAAGGGGTTGCGTCCCTTGCGCGCCTTACGAGCCGGTTTTTTGACCGTGGTGATTTTCATCAGACCCGGAAGCGTGAACTCCCCTACCGAACGCTTCTTGATGCTGCGCTCGATCAGTGTCTCGAGCTCACCCATCACGTCACCCACCTGCTTCTTTGTCAGGCCCGTGTTTTCCGAAATGGTTGCGAGGATCTGGGTTTTCGTCATCTTGTCCTGCAGTGCAGTTACCTTGCGTGCGGGGGCTGCTTTCTTGGCCGCTGCCTGCTTGGCCGGGGTTTTGCTAGTTGCTGCGTTTTTAGCTGGTGTCTTTTTTACTGGTGTCTTTTTAGCTGGGGTACTTTTGGCCGTCGTTTTTTTTGCCGCCGCTTTCTTGGCGGGCGCTTTTTTCTTAGCTGCTGCTTTCGTTGTCGCCATGTTTCAGTCCTTCCCTCATGTTGTAAAAAATGGCCTCGAAGCCGCGCAGCAAGCCCTGTCATTACCGCCGAAACAACACCTGCAACCGACTTATTCACATGTATAAGACATGAAATACTGTAATACAAGCTTTATTCGACGCGAAACGCGGAAAAACACTGTTTTTTAAGTTATTTTACGCTTCGCAATGCGCGAATTCCTGTACCGGGCGGATTTTCGAACGTAAACTGGACTTCACCCTCCGCAACAGGAATCCACGAGCAAGATCATGCGTACCAGCCAGTTTTTCATTACCACGCTGAAGGAAACGCCGGCAGATGCCGAGATAGTCAGCCATCGATTGATGCTCCGCGCGGGGCTGATCCGGAAGCTGTCCTCAGGTCTCTACACCTGGCTCCCACTGGGGGTGAGGGTCCTGCGCAAAGTAGAGGCAGTTATTCGCCAGGAAATGAACCGGGCCGGCGCGCAGGAAATCAGTATGCCGATGATCCAGCCGGCGGAACTCTGGCAGGAGTCCGGTCGCTGGGAACAGTATGGTCCGGAACTGCTGCGCATCAGCGACCGCCACCAACGCGACTTATGCCTCGGCCCGACGCACGAGGAAGTCGTTACCGACCTGGTGCGTAACGAAATCGGCAGCTACAGGCAGTTGCCCCTGAACCTGTACCAGATACAGACCAAGGTTCGGGATGAAATACGCCCACGGTTCGGCATCATGCGCTCGCGCGAATTCCTCATGAAAGACGCCTACTCGTTTCATGTCAGCGCCGAATCACTCGAACAGACGTACGGCGTGATGCATGCAGCCTACACCAGGATATTCGAGCGCCTGCAGCTGGCCTTCCGTCCGGTGATCGCCGACAGCGGCAGCATCGGTGGCAGTACGTCGCATGAATTTCACGTCCTGGCGGATTCCGGCGAAGACAGCATTGCCTTCAGCGACAGTAGCGAGTACGCGGCGAACGTCGAGATGGCCTCTGCGCTCGCGCCGACCGTGCCACGACCGGCAGCGTCCCGAGAGATAGAAGAAATCGCAACGCCGGGAATCAATACGATTACCGATCTCTGCGAGCAATTCGGTGTCAGTCCGGAATCGACGGTGAAGACGCTGCTGGTCGAAGGCGCAGCAGCGGGCTCGCTGGTTGCACTGGTGCTTCGCGGTGACCATGAGTTGAACGAAGTAAAAGCTGAAAAACATGAAGCCGTGGCCGCGCCGCTGACCCTGGCAAAGGAGGAACAGGCAGTAGCCTTGTGCGGCGCCGGATTCGGCTCGCTGGGCCCCAGGGCGATCGGCGTTCCGGTGATCGCCGACCACGCGGCGGCTCAGCTCGCAGATTTCAGCTGCGGCGCCAATCGCGATGGCTATCACTTGCGCAACGTCAACTGGGGCCGGGATCTGCCGGCACCGGAGGTTGCCGATCTGCGCGAGGTCGTCGCAGGTGATCCGAGTCCTGATGGCAAGGGCCACCTCCAGATCAAGCGTGGTATTGAGGTCGGACACATATTTCAATTGGGGACAAAGTACAGCGAGGTCATGAATGCAAGTGTGGTGGATGAGAACGGTCGCCAGGTAACACTGCATATGGGCTGCTATGGTATCGGCGTCAGCCGTATCGTCGCTGCCGCGATCGAGCAGAATCACGATGAACAGGGTATCGTCTGGCCGCACGCCATGGCGCCTTTCGCACTGGTCATCATCCCCCTGAACATGCATAAATCTGCGGCAGTTGCCGCGAGTGCCGAAGCCCTGTACGCAAGCTGTATCGAGGCCGGCATCGATGTGATTCTCGATGATCGCAACGAGCGCCCGGGAGTGAAATTCGCCGAGATGGAACTCATGGGGATACCGCACCGCATAGTGGTCGGCGATCGCGCACTGGCGGATGGCGAGGTCGAGTACAAGGGACGGCGCGATGGCGAGTCCGTGCGGGTCGCAGAAGCAGGAGCTCTTGAGTTGGTGCTCGAAAAGATCGGCGCCGGGTGCTGACACCCATAGCGCTACCGCATGTTGACCCGACGTATTGTCCTTGTGGCCCTGGTCGCCTGGTGCTTATCCGCAACTAGCTGGATACACGCGGAATCAGACTTACCTGACTCAGATGAGCTGTCTGCAGATACACCTGCCGGGCTGCGACAGTTTCTCGAAAGGACTATCGCGAATAGCGACAGTTTCCCGGATCGATATGCAGCAGAGGTCTGGCTGGTGGATATGTCCTCGCGTCTTGAGTCGTTCATCTCAGACCCGCAGCAACGTCTGGGACTGCTGCGACTGGTGCATCAGGCCGCAACCCGCAGTGAACTGCCTCCCGAACTGGTGCTTGCCGTAATCGAGGTAGAGAGTGCATTTGATCGCTATGCGGTGTCGCGCGCCGGGGCACAGGGCCTGATGCAGGTCATGCCATTCTGGCGACGGGAGATCGGTCGTCCCGACGACAACCTGACAAGCAACGTAACCAATCTGAACTACGGCTGCCGCATCCTGCAGTTTTACATCGAGCGCGAGGGCGGGCAGCTGCATCGCGCGCTGGCCGCGTACAATGGTAGCAGCGGTAGTCGTCGCTACAGCAACAAGGTCCATCGCGCCTGGCAGAAACGCTGGCGTACAGAGCACCTCGACTGGTAACGACGAGCGGGTCAAGCCTGTTGACATGCAGCGGGAGGCTCAGCAAACTTGAGCACGTCTTGACCTCTGATCACACCCGGCATGTCTGAAATCAAACGCCTGAGTCAGTGGAACAGGGATCTGTCCGTCGCCATCTCGACGCTGGGCACCGAGAATTTCTTTCCCGCCGTAATCGCCGCCGTGCAGGGGCAGGTGCAGATCAGTTACCCCCAGATCTGGCTGTACCACCCCAACCTGCCGCCGCGTCTGCTCTATCACGAAATCCCGCG
>CAYFVJ010000025.1:10698-21873 GCA_964346555.1 uncultured Alteromonadaceae bacterium
CAGGCCTATCCGGCACAGGTCGAGATGTATCTTGAAGGTCCCTATCGGGAGGACCCGTTCTACCGCGCATCCATGACCAAAACGAAATCCCGGATCTACCGACTGTCGCGCCTCACCGGTGACGCACTGGAACAATCGTCCTATTACACGGAATACTATGCCGATACCGGCACAGTCGACGAGGCGATCTTTCTGGCTCAGCTGCAGGGCGGCAACGCCATCAACCTGAGCATGATGCGCCTGCCCGCCAGGGGCCCGTTCAGCGATGATGAATATGAGCGACTGTATGTACTGGCGGACGCGGTCTCCGAACTCATTTTGTCGCACAGCAAATTCGACAGCTTTGCCATCAGCAACCTGATACAGCCTGGAATCGACCACCAGATCAGCCTCGCTTTCCGCACCTTCGCCTCTTCTGTGCTCTCGCCGCGAGAAAAGAATGTATTGGAACTCATGCTGCGCGGCTACAGTACCGAGGTATCGGCGACGCGCCTCGGCATTGCCCGTGAAACGCTGCGTCGGCACCGCAAGAACATCTATCGAAAGCTGGACGTCAATTCACAGACTGATCTGTTCGCGCTCTTTATCAACAGCATGTCCTGCCTTGGCGAGGCGGCCGGCGGCGACCCACTCAGCGTCTACATGACGCCCGCCTGATTTTTGACGGCAGCCACAATACCCAATGTGGGGCATTGTGAGCGGGCCGATTCTTGCAGATAGTAATTGCGGATGAGCTAACGCTTCACGCAGCACGACTGGCCGTGAGGTTTCTGGGGACGGGGTATGGCGATAGAGGTCGACTGGTTTCTTCGTGCCCATCCCGATATCACGATGATCGAGGCACTGCTGCCCGACTGTAACGGGGTATTGCGGGGCAAGTGGGTACCGCGCAGCAAGCTGTCGAAAATCTACCGCGGCGAGCTCAAATTCCCCAGAAGCATGCTCAATCTGGATATCTGGGGCAGGGACATCGAAGAGCTGGTATTTGCCCGGGGTGACGAGGACGGCGTGTGCCGTCCCGTGGAAGAATCCTTGTTGCCGGCACCCTGGTCACCGGGGGAACAACACGGGCAGCTTATGCTGTCCATGTTCAAGCCGGATGGTGAGCCCTATCTCGGGGATCCGCGGCAGGTCCTGAAAAAAGTCCTCGCCCGCTTCCGCGCCCGCGGCTGGCGCCCGGTGGTCGCCGCTGAACTCGAATTCAGCCTGGTCGAGTGGGATGGCAGGGGACCGGCGCACTCAGACATCAACCCCGCGAATCTTGCGCCGGTGGGTGGCAACCTGTATGGCCTGGACATACTCAACCGCCACCAACCGATGCTGGAAGACATTCACCGTGCCTGCGAGCTGCAGAACCTGCCGTTCGATGGCGTGGTCAAGGAATCCGCACCTTCCCAGTATGAAATCAACATGCTGCACGTCGATAGTCCGGTACTGGCTGCGCGACAGATTCTCATGATGAAGCGGCTGATCAAGGGCATCGCCGCAAAACACGGGCTGGTAGCGAGCTTCATGCCCAAGCCTTTTGAGAGCGAGGCGGGCAACGGACTCCACGTGCACTGCAGCGTACTCGATCGCAATGACCGCAATATATTCGATGACGGTACGCCGACCGGCACGTCAGAACTCCTGCACGCGATTGCCGGTTGCATCCAGTATATGCCGGATTCATTTGTCATATTTGCACCCAGCTTCAACGGCTTTCGCCGCTTCCAGACGGGCAGCCACGCGCCGACCTCGGCCACCTGGGGGTACGAGAACCGAACGGTTGCCGTGCGCGTGCCCGCGGGCAGCAACAAAGCCAGGCGCATTGAGCATCGCGTCGCGGGCGCCGACGCCAACCCCTACCTGTTTTTCGCTGTACTCCTGGCCGCCGCACTCGACGGCATAGAGCAAGGCCTTGCGCCACCGAATCCGATCAGCGGGGATGGCTACAGCAATAGATCCGAACCAAGGCTGCCTGTGTATATGCAGGACGCGCTGGCGGTGTTCAGTCAATCAGACTTTATCCGGCGCGCGCTCGGCGAGGAGATGCAGTACAATTTCCACCTGACGAAGACTCAGGAAATCATAGAATTCCATCGTCACATCACGACCATGGAGTACCAGACCTACCTGCAGCTCCTTTGATGCGCTGTACGCGTTACCACATCAGGCGTCTGGCGGCGTTCGCGCTGCTGACACCTGCCGCCAGGGTCTTCAGCCGCATCCAATACGACCAGGCCAACGCTACGCTCCTCGCTCGAGTGCCTCCAGTTACCACTTCAGACCATAACCCGCTACTGTTGGAGCTGCACTGAAAAAACTGACTGATCACCGGGCGGCGCGCAGACATCCGGGCAGCGAACGGCTATGATCACCCGGCGCACAAAGGAGTTGCCACAGCCAATGCAGAAAGGACAGCACAAGCCCCCGTTCTATCGCATCAACCTCATGATTTTTCTCGGCTTTCCTCTGGCGGCTCTGGTGCTCGTACCCTGGTGGGGCCTGACCCAGGGCTTCAGCGGCATTCAGTGGGCGTGGGCAGCTATACTCCTCTATCTGAACGGGCTGGCCATCACCGGCGGCTACCATCGGCTTTGGGCGCACCGCGCCTATCGGGCCCATCCCTGGCTGCGCGCCTGGTTCGCCGCCTGGGGTGCCGGCGCACTGCAGAACAGTATTCTGGTGTGGGCATCGGATCACCGCCGCCATCATCGGCACGTCGACGACAACAACCGCGACCCCTACTCTGCCCGACGCGGTGTCTGGTTCAGTCACATGGGCTGGATGCTGCGCGACTACCCGACCAACAGGGAGGATTTCAGCAATGCCCAGGACCTGCTCCGCGACCCCATCGTCATGTGGCAGCACCGTCACTACATTGCCCTGTCCACCGCGATGAATATCGGCCCGCCGCTTCTGCTGGGGCTGGCACTCGGCGACGTGATCGGTACGCTGCTTCTCGTGGGGCTGCTGCGGCTCGTGGTCAATCACCACGTGACTTTCCTGATCAACTCCTTGGCCCATGTCTGGGGAACTCGCCCCTATACCGAGAATAACAGTGCACGTAACAACCCGATCCTTGCCTTCCTGACCTATGGTGAGGGTTATCACAATTACCACCACGTATTCCAGAATGACTATCGCAACGGCATCCGCTGGTACCACTGGGATCCCACCAAATGGATGATCAGGCTGTGCGCAGGGCTCGGGCTCGCCCGGGACCTGGTGCACATTCCGGATTTCAGGATTCAGCGGGCCATTCTCGACACGCAGTTCGAACGTGCGCGACGTTCACTGCCCGCGGCCACGTGCCAATCAGAACATCCACTGAAGGAGAAACTGGAGAGGGAATATCAATTATTCACCGATTCGGTCAATCGCTGGAAAGCCCTTCAGTCCGCGCGCTACGACCGCCACATCAGCGCCATTGAAGACGCGCTCGACGAACGCCGGGCAGCATTGCAGCAGCGTTGGGAACAGGCGGCATTGCGCACTCAGTTCAGGGAACTGGAGTTTTCACTCAAGATGCAGCAGAAACGCCTGGCGCTGCTGATGCGGCAGATGTCACACCCGCATATCGCCTGACCGGCGTTATCCTGATCTGGGAATCGATCCATAGCCACGGAGAACAGCATGATGCAGACAGTCTACGATTTCAGCTGCAGTGACAAGGCCGGCAACACTGTCGACCTGGAACAGTACCGCGGCAAGGTTTTATTGATCGTGAATACCGCCTCGAAATGCGGTTTTACGCCACAGTTTGCCGGCCTCGAAACCCTCTACGAAAATCTCTCTGAGAAGGGGCTGGTCGTGCTGGGCTTCCCCTGCAATCAGTTTGGTGGACAGGACCCCGGAAGCAACACGGAAATCAGCGAGTTCTGCCAGCTCAATTATGGCGTGCAGTTCCCGATGTTCGGCAAGGTGGATGTCAATGGCAGTGGCGCCGACCCCCTGTTCCAGCACCTGAAAAAAACCGCGCCCGGGGCGATGGGCACGGAGCGTATCAAATGGAACTTCACGAAATTCCTGATCAACCGCGATGGCGAAGTGGTGAAACGTTACGCACCTACCGCGCGCCCCGAAGATTTGCGCAAGGATATCGAGGCTTTGCTGTAGCGTAGCGTAACGCGACGCGCAGGCTGGACCATCATCCCCGCAGGATGGCTTGCGAGACCGGCGGCGAAAGCGAGTCGCGACGTTTCAATGTTCGCGGGTTGCCTTGAACTCTATATCGGGCCAGCGCTCTTCCATCACAGCCAGTTTTACGCGTGTCGGGGCCAGATAGGTAAGGTAGCCGCCGCCATCCACTGACAGGTCATCGGCGGCCTTGCGGCGGAATTCATCGAGTTTGCGCGCATCGGAAGAATACACCCAGCGTGCCGTGTACACGTTGACAGGTTCGTAAATGGCCTCGACCTGATATTCGTCTTTCAGGCGGTAGGCAACCACATCGAACTGCAGCTGGCCGACGGCACCGACCACCAGGTCCGAGGAATTCAGCGGCGAAAACACTTGCGTCGAACCCTCCTCGGACAGCTGCTGCAGCCCCTTCTGGAGCTGCTTGGACTTCATTGGATCGCGCAGCCGAACGCGCCGGAACAATTCCGGCGCGAAATGCGGAATACCCAGGAATTGCAGATTCTCGCCGCCGGTGAACGTATCGCCGATCTGTATTGTTCCGTGATTATGCAGGCCGATGATGTCACCGGCCACAGCCTCCTCCACCAGTGCTCTATCCCCGGCCCGGAACGTTACCGCGTCGGCAATTTTCACATCTTTGCCCAGGCGTACATGGCGCATTTTCATGCCCTTGCTATAGCAGCCGGAGCAGACACGCATGAACGCGATCCGGTCCCGATGCCGGGGATCCATATTGGCCTGTATCTTGAAGACAAAGCCGGTAAACTCGGGCTCTGCCGCAGCCACGAGACGCTGGTTAGCCTCACGTTCCAGCGGTGGCGGCGCCCACTCGACGAACTTGTCCAGCATCTCGCGCACGCCAAAATTGCCCAGTGCCGTACCGAAAAAAACCGGCGTCAGCTCGCCGGCGAGAAACGCCGACCGGTCAAACTCGTGGCTCGCGCCGCGCACCAGCTCGATCTCTTCACAGAAGGCATCATACTCGTCGTCAAGCAGCGCGCGCGCCGCATCGCTGTCCAGACCCTTTATCTGCCGCGACTCGAACAACTCGGCATTGTGACCCGGTTCGTAGACCGTCAGCGTATCTGCGTAAAGGTTGTATACACCGCGGAAATCAACGCCCATGCCGATGGGCCAATTGATGGGCGCTGCCTGGATGCCCAGCACCGATTCGATTTCGTCGAGCAGCTCAATGGGATCACGGATATCGCGGTCCATCTTGTTGACAAAGCTGACGATCGGCGTAGCGCGCAAGCGGCACACGTTCATGAGCTTGATCGTCCTCTCCTCAACCCCCTTGGCACCATCAATCACCATCAACGCCGAATCCACGGCGGTCAGCGTGCGGTAGGTGTCTTCGGAAAAGTCCTCGTGTCCCGGCGTATCCAGCAGGTTCACGATGCGCTCCCGATAGGGAAACTGCATCACCGATGAAGTAACGGAAATACCCCGCTCCTGTTCCATGGTCATCCAGTCAGAGGTAGCGTGCGGACCGCGCTTGCCTTTTACCATGCCGGCCGTCTGGATCACGCTGCCAAGCAGAAGCAGTTTTTCAGTCATCGTGGTCTTACCGGCATCCGGGTGCGAGATGATGGCGAATGTCCGCCTGCTGGCGACGTCCTGCTGCACGGCACTGTTACTCATGGCGAAACGGCTTGTCCTCTCTGGCTTCAGGTATCCGGGCGCTCCCGGCGCGGCGCGCAGTGTACCAGAGGCAGGGAGTGCAGGCTGCGTCCGCACGCTGCCCTGAGCAAGCCATCCGCGGGTGATCACGCCCCGCGCCATCCCTTCAACCCGCAATCCCGGCCTGAAGATTCTCCAGCAGGCGATCGCCAACCTCATTCATTGAAATTTCCCGACGGGGCAGCAGTCTAGCCATGCTGGTAACTGCCAGACCCGTGTGCCCACAGGGATTGATGCGCAGGAAGGGCTCGAGGTCCAGATCGACATTCAGCGCCAGGCCGTGGTAGCTGCAGCCGCGGCGGACGCGCAATCCCAGGGATGCAATCTTTTCACCGCCGACATATACGCCCGGCCTCTCGGCGTCGGGGGCAGCGTCGATAGCGTAGAGTCTGAGGGTTTGTACGATCGCCTGCTCTATTCGCTGTACCAGTACGCGAACGCCGAAGGGATGGCGACGCAGATCCAGTAACAAGTAGACTACCCACTGCCCCGGGCCGTGATACGTCACCTGGCCACCTCGATCTGCGGCAACTACCGGAATATCGCCAGGCGACAGCAGATGTTCGGGACGCCCAGCCTGGCCCTGCGTGAATACCGGCGGGTGCTGAAGCAGCCAGAGCTCGTCCGGCGTGTCGTCGTTGCGTTCGCGCGTGAATTCACGCATACGCGCCAGGGTCGCCGCATAGTCGACCTCGCCCAGGCGCCGCAGGCGCAGCGGCGGCGGGCTCACAGCACCATCTGCACCAGGCCGGTGGCCATGAGATCCCGGTGCAGTGCATCGAGTTGGTTTCTGCCCGTGGCCGTGATCGTTACCGTGATCGCGGCAAAAGTGCCCCGGCGACTGTCGCGAATCGCTATCGCACTGGCATCGATTCCCGGGGCATGCCGCTCGAACACAGCGATGACCGTCGACTCGAACGCGTCGGAACGCCTTCCGAACACCTTGATCGGGTACTCGCAGGGGAATTCGATCGTCGGAGCTTGTTGCTCTGCCATGTGCACCTCAAGCACTGAAGATTTTTGCTACCCACATCAGCAGCGTGTCCCAGAGGCGTGCAAAGAAGCCACCGGCAGCCACCGGTTCCAGTACCACTACGGGAACCTGCCGCTGGACTTCACCGTCGAGCAGAAAGGTGAGCTCACCGACGCTGTCGCCGACAGCCAGTGGTGCCAGAAGATCATCGTCCAGCACTACCCGACGCTCCAGATCCTGCCGCTTGCCGCGGGGCAGCGTCAGCACCAGCTCGTCACTGACACCGACCGCGACATAGTCCCGCGCCCCCTTCCAGACGCGCGGTTTCTCGAGTTCTACGCCGGCATCGAGCAGGGGCACCGTCTCGTAAAAACGAAAGCCGTAATTCAGGAGGCCGCGAGTTTCGTTCTTGCGCGCGGTCGGGCTGCGCGCGCCGAGTACAACCGAGACCAGCCGCATATCACCACGCTTTGCCGAGGCGACAAGGCCATAACCCGCCTCCCGCGTGTAGCCGGTTTTCAGACCGTCCACAGACGGATCCTCATTCAGCAGGCTGTTGCGATTGTACTGGCGGATGTTGTTAAACGTGTAATCGCGCTCGGCGTAGCGTGTGTAGTGTTCTGGGAAACGTTCGATAATGGCCGCTGCCAGCGTGGCGAGATCGCGCGCCGTAGTCAGATGCTCGGGGTGCGGCAGGCCATGCGAATTGACAAAGTGCGTTGCGTCAAGGCCCAGCTTCTCGGCATGACGGTTCATCAACGAGGCAAATGCGCTGTCGCTACCCGCAATATGCTCGGCTATCGCGACCGTTGCGTCGTTACCGGAGGAAATGACAATGCCGCGTTCGATGTCGGCGACGCTGACTTCCATACCCGGCTCGATCCACATCAGGGATGAACCCGTGAACAGTGGATTCTGTGACCACGCATTCTCGCTGATGACCACTGTGTCATCGCGGCTGAGGCGCCCATCTTGGATCTCGCTGGCAAGCACATAACTGGTCATGAGTTTGGTGAGGCTCGCCGGGGGAAGCTGCTTGTCGGCATGATCCTCGGCGATCACTGCGCCAGTGCGGGCATCCATAAGCAAATAGGCGTCTGCCGCCACCTGGGGGGGCGACGGCACGATTGGCTGGGCGAGGGCCAAGCCACTGAAAAAGCAAAAGACTATGAGCCAGATGTAGCGCATGCAGAAAACCGCTGAAAACAGACAATTAAAGATGGTACCGCATGCCCAGCGGCAACAAAAGAAATGCGCGAACCGAGCACCGCGACACATAGATTCTCAACATTTCAGCGCGAATTTATGTATCGCGGTACTCGTATCAGGGCAGGGCCTGGCCCGGTGTGAAACCTCGGGTCAGCAGAAGCTGGCGAACGGCGGCCATCTGTTTGCCGTCTGCCAACGGACCCACCCGCACACGATTGAGCTGCTTGCCGGCCATCTCCACCGGCGAAACGGTAACCGGCACAGGAACAACCGCGGCCACCGCCGCGCGAAGGTCGTGGGCCGATGCCTGGCTGGCGAAAGCCCCGAGCTGTAGATAACGATACCTGCCGACGCTGTCGCGGCGATCATCCACACCGCTCACCTCCAGGGCCTCGACCCGCACGGGGGCTGTACCCCGGTCGACAAATCCCAGCCTGACCGCCGCTGCATAACTCAGGTCGATGAGTCGTTCGGCGTGAAACGGGCCGCGGTCATTCACCCGCACCACCATCGACCGGCCGTTATCCCGATTGGTGACCCGCACGTAGGAAGGGATCGGCAAACTGCGATGGGCGGCTGTCGGCAGGTAAAGGTCGTACTCTTCTCCGTTGGAAGTCTTGCGTCCATGGAATTTGGTACCGTACCAAGACGCGATACCCTCCTCCCGATAGCCGCTGGCCGAGGGCAAAACGGTGTACTGCACACCCGCAACTTCATAGGGACTGATGTTACCAGCCCGGAGGATCGGGTCAGGACGCGGTATGGCATCGGGGACCTGTTCCGGACTGACGGCCTGCGCGGGCGCCCCGTCCTCCCGCCATGCCGGGCGTGGCTCCGATCCCGAGCAACCCCCGAGCCCGATCAGCAGCAGGCAGCCCACGATCCACAGCTGGGTCACGCGTCCGCCTCCGCCCGCAGTCGCTGGCTCAACTGGTATACGGACAGGGCATACATCGCGCTGTGATTGTAGCGCGTGATGACGTAGAAATTATGCAGCCCGAGCCAGTAGTCGACGCCCTCTTCTCCCGCGACGGCCATGACCGTGGCCTCGGCGTCATCCGGCGCGTCGCCCAGAGGCTCCAGGCCCACCGCGACGTACTGAGCAACGGTGCGCTCGGGTTTCAGACCGGCATTTACCAAGCCCTCGGGCAGTTCCCCAGAGATACGCGCCGGCAGCGCAATGCCCTCGTCGCTACGCCAGCCGTGACGGCGCAAATAATTCGCCACGCTGCCGATCGCATCGACCGGGTTATCCCAGATATCCACGCTGCCATCGCCGTCAAAATCCACCGCGTAAGTGCGATAGCTGCTGGGCATGAACTGACCGTAGCCCATGGCGCCGGCGTAGGACCCCTTCAGCGACAGCGGATCAAGACCCTGCTCGCGGGCGAGAATCAGGAGGTGGCGGAGTTCCCGGGTAAAGAAGTCGGCACGCGGTGGGTAGTCGAAGGCCAAAGTGGCAAGCGCCTCAACAACCCCGTAGCTGCCGGTTACACGGCCGTAGTAGGTCTCGACACCCATGACGGCGGCGATAATCGATGCGGGAACGCCGCTCTCACTCTCGGCGCGGGCAAAGGCATCACGGTGCTTCCGCAGGAATGCGACGCCCTGGCGCGTGCGTTTGTCGGTGACAAAGATCTCCCGGTACTCTTGCCACGACTTGGTTTTCTCGGCGGGTCGGGCGATTGCCGCAAGAACGCCATCCTGCCGCACGGTTTCCGCAAATACGCTATTCAGCTCCTCGCGTGCGAACCCGTCCTCCGTCACCAGACGCTCGATGAACTCTGCTGCGGCCGGATGTGACGCGTAGTTCTCGCCCTCCGCACAGGCCACAAGGAACACTGCCACACACAACAGTAGCCAGCGTCGGCCCTTGCGGATGCATTCAAGCAGCGGCGTCATACGTTTATCCCCAACAGTGCGCCCGGCGTAACCGGCTACTGCCCTACCACACGCCGCTCAGCGGCAATCGACATAAGCAGGCCGAAGGCCGCCATTAGTGTCACCAGAGAAGTACCACCGGCACTGACCATAGGCAGTGGTACGCCGACCACGGGCAACAGACCCGCCACCATGCCCATGTTAACAAAAATGTAAACAAAAAAGGTCAGGGTGATGCTGCCCGCAAGCAACCTGCCGAACGTGCTCTGGGCATGCAGGCCGATCCAGAAGCCGCGCAGGAGAATAAGCAGATACACACTCAGAAGCAAGATGACTCCTCGCAGACCGAACTCTTCGGCGAGCACCGCAATGATGAAATCGGTATGGCTTTCCGGCAGGAAGTCCAGCTGCGATTGCGTACCCTGCAGCCAGCCCTTGCCATGCCAGCCTCCCGAGCCGATGGCCGTCTTCGACTGAATGATATTCCAACCGGCGCCGAGCTTGTCGCTCTCGGGGTTGAGCAGCGTCAGTATGCGCTGCCTCTGGTAGTCCTCGAGCACAAAAGACCACATCGGCCAGGCCGATGTTATCGCTGCCAGCACCACCCCCAAGAGGTAGCGCCAGCGGACGCCCGCCATGAAGATCACGAACAATCCGCTGGTAATAATCAACAGCGACGTGCCGAGATCCGGCTGGCGCAGGATAAGAATGCCGGGAAGCATCACGATACCAAGACACACCAGCGTGTACCGGAGACGCGGCGGCAGAGGACGCTCCGCCAGGTACCAGGCCACCATCATGGGCACGACCAGTTTCATGAGTTCCGACGGCTGAAACCGAAAACCGGCAATACCCAGCCAGCGCTGGGCGCCCTTGGCGCCGACGCCGAAAACCATGACACCCACCAACAACGCAAGTCCCAGCAGGTAAAGCCAGGGCGCGTAGCGGCAATACCGAACGGGGGAAATGTGCGCAGCCAGAAACATGAGCGCCAGGCCAAGCAGAAAGAATCGGCCCTGGCGCATGACGACGTCGCTGTCCTGGCCAGTGGCACTGTACAACACCACGAGCCCGAAAATCGCCAGCAACAAAATGAGGAACAGCAGCGGCAGGTCTATACGCAGACGCTGTGCCGTACTGGGGGCGCGCGCGAAACCCGGACCCGAATCCGGCATCTGGCGAACATAATCACCCATTCGGGCAGCGCATCATGCGCCCTCACCCGACAGCCAGGCGTCGATCACTGTTCTCGCCAGAGGATAGGCCGCCGAACTGCCACCGCCATTCTCGACCAGCACCGCCAC
>CAYFVJ010000026.1:0-2077 GCA_964346555.1 uncultured Alteromonadaceae bacterium
CACCTGCGAGCTGGTGTTCGAGGACTGCCGCGTACCGGCTCACAATGTCATCCGCAGCGAGGGCGATGGGGTGCGCATCCTCATGTCGGGCCTGGACTATGAGCGCACCGTGCTTTCCGGGGGGCCGGTCGGGATCATGCAGGCCTGTCTCGACGAGGTCCTGCCCTATGTACATACCCGCCAGCAGTTCGGCAAGCCGATCGGCGAGTTCCAGCTCATGCAGGGCAAGCTGGCCGATATGTACGCCGACCTGAACGCGTCCCGCGCCTACCTGTATGCGGTTGCTGCGGCCTGCGACCGCGGCGAGGAGACACGGCAGGACTGTGCCGCGGTCATTCTCTACACCGCCGAGAAAGCTACGCAGATGGCACTGCAGGCGATCCAGGCCCTGGGCGGCTACGGCTACACCAATGAGGCGAATGCAGGGCGCCTGCTGCGCGATGCCAAACTCTACGAGATCGGCGCCGGCACCTCGGAAATCCGGCGCACGCTGATCGGCCGCGAACTGTTCGCGGCGTCGGCCTAGCTCACAACGCCGGGGAGGCGGCATGAACCGGATCATCAGCAAACTGGACGCCGGCTCGGAAGATTCGGCGCGCAACGCCGAGGCCATGCAGCGCCAGGTTGACGATCTGCGCCGCCTGGTAGCACAAATCAGCCAGGGCGGCGGCGACAAGGCCAGGGAGCGCCATACATCACGCGGCAAACTGCTGCCCCGGGAGCGGCTGGATGCCCTGCTCGACCCGGGCAGCCCCTTCCTGGAGCTGTCCCAGCTGGCTGCTTACGGAGTCTACGATGACGATGTCCCCTGCGCCGGGCTGATTACCGGGATCGGCCGCGTGTGTGGCGCGGAATGCATGATTCTCGTGAACGACGCCACGGTAAAAGGCGGCACCTACTACCCGCTCACCGTCAAGAAGCAGGCGCGAGCGCAGTTTATCGCCGCGGAGAACCGCTTACCCTGTCTGTATCTGGTCGACTCGGGTGGCGCCTACCTGCCGCTGCAGGACCAGGTGTTTCCGGATCGCGAGCACTTCGGCCGCGCCTTCTATAACCAGGCGCGCATGTCCGCCAGGGGCATCCCGCAGATCGCGGCGGTGCTGGGCTCGTGCACCGCGGGTGGCGCCTATGTACCGGCCATGGCGGACGAATCCATCATTGTGCGCAACCAGGGCACCATCTTTCTCGGCGGACCACCGCTGGTGAAGGCCGCCACGGGAGAAGTCGTCGACGCCGAGGAACTGGGTGGGGCCGACGTACACTGCCGACAATCGGGCGTCACCGACCACATGGCACAGGACGACGCGCACGCCGTCAGCCTGATGCGCCGCGCCGTGGCACGCCTGAACCGGCGCAAGACCGTCGATCTCGACATCCAGCCAGCGCGTGACCCCGCCTACCCGGCGGAAGAGATCTACCGCATTATCCCGTCAGATACCCGGCAACCCTTCGATATTCGCGAAATCATTGCACGCGTAGTGGATGCCTCGGAATTCGATGAGTTCAAGGCGCTCTACGGAACCTCGCTGGTCTGCGGTTTTGCCCGGCTGCACGGCTACCCCGTGGGCCTCGTCGCCAACAACGGCATCCTGTTCAGCGAATCCGCGGTCAAGGGCGCGCATTTTGTCGAGCTCTGCGCGCAGCGGCGGATTCCACTGGTGTTCCTGCAGAACATCACCGGCTTCATGGTGGGCAAGCAGTACGAGGCCGGGGGAATCGCCCGCCATGGCGCCAAAATGGTCCACGCGGTCGCCTGCGCCGACGTGCCCAAGTTAACCGTGATCATCGGCGGTTCCTTTGGCGCCGGCAACTACGCCATGTGCGGCCGCGCCTACGATCCGCGCTTTCTGTTCATGTGGCCCAATGCGCGCATCTCGGTCATGGGCGGCGAGCAGGCAGCCGGCGTCCTGGCCACGGTCAAGCAGGAACAGCTCGCCCGCAACGGGCGCGACATGAGCGACGCGGAGACGCAGGACTTCAAGCAGCCGATCCTGGACCTGTATGAACAGCAGGGCCACCCGTATTACGCCTCTGCACGCCTGTGGGACGACGGTGTCATCGACCCGGCCGACACGCG
>CAYFVJ010000026.1:2177-21817 GCA_964346555.1 uncultured Alteromonadaceae bacterium
AGGCCTCGGTGCGTGTGATCGTGCTCAGTTCCAACGGCAGGCACTTCTCTGCCGGCGGCGACCTGGCCTGGATGCAGCGCATGGCGGACTACGACCGCGAGCACAACCTGCAGGACGCCGAGAACCTCGCCGGCATGCTGCTCGACCTGAAGCAACTGCCCCAGCCAACGATTGCGCAGGTGCAGGGCGCGGCGTTCGGCGGCGCCGTCGGCCTGGTCAGCTGCTGCGACATCGCTATCGCCTCCAGCAATGCACGTTTTGCCCTGTCCGAAGTCCGTATCGGCCTGATACCCGCGACCATCGGCCCCTACGTTGTCGCCGCCATCGGCGAGCGTGCCGCGCGGCGTTTCTTCATGACCGGCGAGACTTTCGACGCCGGCGCCGCACTGCAGCACGGTCTGGTCAGCGAGGTCGTGTCCCAGGACGATCTCGACAGCGTCGTCAGCGAGCTGTGCGACACCCTCCTCGACAATGGCCCGCAGGCAGTCCGCGCCGCCAAGGACCTTGTTACCCAGATCTGCGGTGCACCGGCAAGCGATGAGCTGATCCGGGAAACCTGCCGGCGTATCGCCGACCTGCGCGCCTCCGACGAGGGCCAGGAGGGCCTCAATGCGTTCCTTGAAAAGCGCCCGCCATCCTGGCGGAGCCGCGGGGGCGACGACACATGATTGGCAAGCTTCTGATTGCCAACCGCGGCGAGATCGCCTGCCGCGTTATCCGTACCGCGCAGCGCATGGGCATCGCCACGGTCGCGGTTTTTTCCGATGCCGATGCCGACGCCATGCACGTGGGTCTCGCCGACGAAGCTGTGCATATCGGGCCGTCGCCAGCGCGGGATTCCTACCTGCGTGGCGATCGCATCCTAGAGGCCGCACGCCGCACCGGCGCCGAGGCGATACATCCAGGCTACGGCTTTCTCGCCGAAAACGCCGACTTTGCCAGACTGTGCCGGGAGATGAGGATTCTGTTCATCGGCCCGCCCGCCAGCGCCATCGATGCCATGGGCTCAAAATCAGCGGCCAAGCAAATCATGGGCGATGCCGGTGTTCCCCTGATTCCCGGCTACCACGGCGACGACCAGACACCGTCGCTGCTGCGCAGCGAGGCGTCAGCGATCGGCTATCCGGTGCTGCTGAAGGCGGTTGCCGGCGGCGGCGGCAAGGGCATGCGCATCGCCGGGAGCGACGCGGAATTCAACGCGGCGCTGCAGGCGGCTATGCGCGAATCCCGGGCCAGCTTTGGCGACGACGGTATGCTGGTGGAGAAATACCTGGCCAGACCCCGGCACGTCGAGGTGCAGGTGTTCTGTGACAACCACGGTAAGGCCGTGTATCTCGCCGAACGCGACTGTTCCGTGCAGCGCCGGCACCAGAAGGTCCTGGAAGAAGCGCCTGCGCCCGGTGTCGATGAGGGGCTGCGCAGAGCCATGGGAGAAGCGGCAGTCAACGCGGCCCGCGCAATCGATTACCGCGGCGCGGGGACCGTGGAGTTCCTGCTCGACAGCGACGGATGCTTCTATTTCATGGAGATGAACACCCGGCTGCAGGTCGAACACCCCGTCACCGAAATGATTACCGGCCAGGACCTGGTGGAGTGGCAGCTGCGGATCGCCGACGGCGAGCCCCTACCCCTGGCTCAGACCGACATCCGGCTCGACGGTCACGCCTTCGAGGCGCGGATCTATGCCGAGGACCCGGCGCAGGATTTCATTCCCGCCACCGGGCGCATAAGCCAGTTGAACCTGCCCGAGGAAAGCGATTACGTCCGTATCGATACCGGCGTGCGTAGCGGCGACAGCATCAGTCCTTATTACGACCCGATGATCGCCAAACTGGTGGTCTGGGACCGGACCCGCGAACGGGCACTGAACCGCCTGCGCATCGCCCTGCGGCATTTTCACGTAGCGGGTACCGTGACCAATCTGGAATTTCTCTATCGACTCATCGAGGTCGATGCCTTTCAGGCGGCGGAGGTGGACACGGGGTTCATCGAACGCCACACACAGGCTATTTTTGCGACTCGGGATACCGACACCATTCAGGATCTCGCCGGCAGTGCGGTCGCCATCCTGCTGACGCGACAGATGGACCGGGAGGCGTCCAACAGCGGCAGCGGCGACCCGACCAGCCCCTGGCAACTGGCCAACGGCTGGCGTATGAACGCGGCGGCCATGCAGCGACTGACTGTTCACTGCCATGGCAGCGTACATGCGCTGCGCATCGAGCAGCACAGTCGCGATTTCCGGGTCACGACCGATGCCGGTGAGATCGACGTTGCCGGCAGCCTGGACGGCAATCGGCTGCAGATCGAGATTGACGGGCACAGGCGCCACGGGACGCTGGTGCGCGACGGCAACCACTACTCACTGGTGTTTCCCGGCCACACCGTGGAATTCCACGAGCTGGATGAAGAACACGCCGCCGGCGATGATACAGACGCCGGTGCCTTGAGCGCTCCGATGAACGGCACCATCGTCAGCCTGCTGGTCAAACCGGGGCAGCGTGTAGCGGCGGGGGCGCCGCTCCTCATCATGGAGGCCATGAAAATGGAGCACACCGTGCGCGCACCCGCGGCTGGCACGCTCGAGCGCTTCCTGTTTGCGCCCGGAGACCTGGTCGATGGCGGCGCCAACCTGGCAGATTTTACGGTGGAGACGGGGCACTGACCCGAAGCCAGCGCCTTCAGGCGATAGCCGCTGAGGAGGCTGTGGTAATCTCGCGGGATGTCAGACACTCAAGGGACGCCGCTACGTAATGCGACCGCGCTGCTGACCTGCGCGTCCGGGTGCGGCCAGATCGCGCTGCTCTGGGTACTTGACCTCGGGGGCCCTGCGCTCGCTGTGGCGTTTGCCGGCTGCCTGTATCTTATCCTCGCTCTGGGCCTGTTCGGGATTTCACGCCTCGCCCTGTTCCTCGCCGTGCTGCTGCCCGCGATCCGTGCGCTCACCGCCTGGAATCCCCTGCCGGTACTACCCTGGGAGCAGCTGCGCACGATCACGGATCTGGTTATTGCCCTGCTGGCGCTTTTGCTATTCTGGCGTGCCCGCCATCAGCCCTCGCGCTAACGGGTTTTACAGCGGGTAGTGCTGTCGATCAGGCATCGATATCCGGGATGATCTCGTCCTTGAGCTGCGAGATGCAGTCTTTCAGGCGTAGCTTTTCCTTCTTCAAGCGCTGCAGGAGAATCTGGTTCTGATAGGGAAATTCCTGCATTTCCAGGATCTTGTTATCCAGCGCCCTGTGCCGCGCCTGCAGCTGGCGCAAACGCATGTCCGGTGTCATCGTTTCATTGGCTGCCGGCACTTCATTGCCCGCCAGCCCCTCGGAATCCGGCCCCTGCCCCTTACCGGGCGGCCAGCGCATATTTCTCCACCATATATCACTCCTCCCGACTGATGACCTTTACTATACGCCGAGGCAGTGACGACACAAGCATCACGCCATGGCATCGAGCAGTTCACCCCACAAGGGCACTCGTGAATCCGCCACCGCGAGAAAATGCGGACTGAGCAGCGTAGCACGGACGTTGTATCGCAATGGCATGCCGTCCAGGCCTAACACCGCGCCGCCGACGGACTCCAGCAGCGCCTGGCCGGCCGCAACATCCCATTCGCTGCAGGGTGAGAAACGCGGGTAGCAGTCACCGCCCCCGTCGGCCAGCTGCGCGAACTTGAGTGCGCTGCCACTGTCCCGGCGCTCGACCGGCCCGCTTCGCGACTCCAGCAGGCGCAACACGCGGGTCAGTCGTGCGTTGCGGTGGCGGCGACTGGCGAGCACGGTAAGCGTGCCGCCCGGCACAAACACTCGCGGTGCCAGCTCGCGCCGCACCCACTCTGCCCCCTGGCGGCGATACTGCCAGCCGCCGACACCCGGCATACCGAGGTAGGCGACTTCATCCAGCGGCAGATACAGTATACCGAGACGCGGCGCCCCCGCCTCGATCAGCGCCAGGTTGACCGTGAATTCACCGCTGCGCTCCAGAAACTCCCGCGTACCGTCCAGGGGGTCCACCAGCCACAGCCTATGCCAGTCGTGCCGCCGGGCAATAACCTCTCCGGGAGACTCCTCGGAAAGAACCGGGATGTCGGGTAGCAGCCTTTTCAGGCCGTTGACGATGCAGTGATGCGACGCGACGTCGGCCCGGGTGATCGGTGAATCGTCACATTTTTCGCGGAATTCATCCGCCCGCGATCCGCGGTATTCCAGGGCAATGAGGTCACCGGCTTCGGCACACAATGACAACAGGGCATCAATCGTATGTGGCGATAGGGGGTTGGGGGTTAGCGTAGGCATCGCGTTAGACTATAGCACTGCTGCGACACCGGCACCGCCGCAGCACCGAGTGCAGGCGCGGCGAGTGCGCCCGGCCACGCATCGCAGGCAGGCGGTGAACAGGAACACAATTCATGGCCGTCAGGGAGCGTGATGATCAACTGGGACGACATCGATACCGTGCTGCTGGACATGGATGGCACACTCCTTGACCTGCACTACGACAACCACTTCTGGCTCGAGTACCTGCCCGCCGCCTACGCCAGCACCCGCGGCCTGTCAGAGCCGGATGCCAGAGACGAGTTGCTCGGCAAGCTGGACTCCATGCGCGGCCAGCTCGACTGGTACTGCCTGGACCACTGGTCCGAGCAACTGCAGATGGACATACCGGCGCTGAAGCGTGAAATCCGCCACATGATACGTATCCGGCCGTTCGCCCTCGAATTCCTGCAGCGTCTGCACGGCGGCCCGAAAACCACCCTCCTGGTGACCAACGCCCACCCCGTGACGCTCGACATCAAGATGGCGGAGGTAGACATCCGGCCGTGGTTCAATCACATTGTCGTCTCGCATCAGTTTGCCGCCGCAAAGGAGAATCCGCTGTTCTGGGAACGCCTGCAGGCACAGCACCCCTTCGACCCATCACGCACGCTGCTCATCGATGATACCGAGAGCGTCCTCGACGCCGCCCGCGACTACGGCATCGCGCACCTACTGACGCTGCTGCAGCCCGACAGCGGCCGGGCCCAGCGTGTCGATACGCGTTTCCCGGGCATTCACCATTTCGACGAAATCATGCCTGTGGAGGCGACAACGTGACCGCAGCGGCCAAAAGCGGCGTGCGTCTCGACAAGTGGCTGTGGGCGGCCCGTTTCTTCAAGACCCGCAGCCTGGCCAAGGCCGCCATCGAGGGCGGCAAAGTGCAGCTGGACGGCAAGCGCGTCAAAGTGTCAAAGGAAGTCAGCGTGGGCGACCGCCTGCGTGTTCGACAGGGCTGGGATGAAAAAGACATTACTGTCCTCGCGGTAAGCGACCAGCGCCGCGGGGCCACCGAGGCCCAGAGCCTCTATCGAGAAAGCGCCGACAGCATTCAGCGCAGGGAACATGCAGCCGCGGCGCGCAAGGCCGCCGGCGGTATGCTGGAGCGACCGCTGCGCAAGCCCAGCAAGAGGGAACGGCGGCAGATACATCGTTTCAGGGATGCCTGAATCCGCGGGGGCGGCGAATACAATCCGTGCGTAGATTCCTGTCGTAGAGAATCACACACGGCATAAAAATAAGCTACTATTGGCCTATGCTTTCAGAAATTCCAGTAAACCGCCCCGATATCCGCCTGCTCGACCAGGTGGACGCCGGCCACAGTGTCAGAGAGCTGTCCCCGGAAGAACTCCTGCAGCTTGCCAATGAAGTGCGGGCTTTTCTGCTCTACAGCGTCGGTCAGTCCGGCGGCCACTTCGGTGCCGGCCTGGGTGTCGTTGAGCTGACCATCGCCCTGCATCATATCTACAACACACCCAACGACAGAATCGTCTGGGACGTTGGTCACCAGGCGTATCCACACAAGATACTCACCGGGCGCATGCAGCGGATGCACAGCATGCGGCAGGCGGGGGGACTCTCGGGCTTTCCAAAGCGCAGCGAAAGCGACTACGACACCTTCGGCGTCGGTCACTCGTCCACCAGCATTTCTGCTGCCATGGGCATGGCACTGGCTGCCCGGGCGCAGGGGCTGGACCGCAGGGCAGTCGCAGTAATCGGCGATGGCGCCATTACCGGCGGTATGGCGTTTGAAGCCCTCGCCCACGCCGGCCACGTGCGCCCCGACATGCTGGTAATTCTGAATGATAACCAGATGTCCATCGGCTACAACACCGGGGGCCTGGCTGCCTATTTCGCGAAGTTATGGGCCAGCAGGACTTATATCACCATGCGTGAGGGCAGCAAGAGAGTCCTCAAGAAAATCAGGCCCGCCTGGGATCTGGCCAAGCGCACGGAAGAGCACATGAAAGGTATGGTCGCCCCGGGCACGCTGTTCGAGGAACTCGGCTGGCACTACATCGGTCCCATTGACGGTCACGATCTACCGCAGCTGGTGCAGACCCTGGAGAACATCCGCGATCTCAAGGGCCCGCAGTTCCTGCATATATGCACCATGAAGGGGAAAGGCTACAAGCCGGCAGAGGCAGACCCCGTCGGCTTTCACGCCATCAACAAGATCGAGTCGCGCAAGGCACTCGCGCCGGCACCCGAACCTGTGTCGCCCAAGCCCAAACCACCCAAGTACCAGGACGTGTTCGGGCGCTGGTTGCGCGACATGGCCCGGCAGGACGACAAGCTCCTCGCCATCACCCCGGCGATGTGCGAAGGCTCGGGCATGGTCGACTTTGCCAAAGAATATCCGGATCGCTTCTACGATGTCGCCATCGCCGAACAGCACGCCCTGACGCTGGCCGCCGGCATGGCCTGCGACGGCGTCAAGCCTGTGGTGGCCATTTACTCCACCTTCCTGCAGCGCGCCTACGACCAGCTGATCCACGACATCGCCCTGCAGAAACTCGACGTTACCTTCGCTATCGACCGCGCCGGACTGGTGGGCCAGGACGGCCCCACACACCACGGCGCCTTCGATCTCAGCTATCTACGCTGTATCCCCAACATGGTCATCGGCGCACCCTCCGACGAGAACGAGTGCCGGCAGATGCTGTATACCGCCTACCAGCACGAAGGGCCGGCCGCGGTTCGTTATCCCCGCGGCAACGGCACCGGCGCACTGATAGAGAACACCATGACCGCCCAGGAAATCGGCAGGGGCGTGGAGGTGCGAAAGGGTCACGGCGTGGTCATTCTCAACTTCGGCGCACTGCTCGACCAGGCGCTGGAAGCCGCGGAGACGCTGGACGCGACCGTCGTCGACATGCGCTGGGTAAAGCCCATGGATGAGGCCCTGGTTCTGGAGATGGCCGCCTCCCACGAACTGATCGTGACGCTGGAGGAGAACGCTGCGGCCGCGGGCGCGGGTAGTGGTGTTCAGGAATTACTGCAGGCAAATGGCGTGACTACGCCCGTGGCGGTGATAGGCATTCCGGATCATTTCCAGGAGCATGGGGATCAGAACGCGCTGCGGGCACTGGCCGGGCTGAGTGCCGAGGGGATTTGTGCAGTTGTCGGCAGCCTGCATCAGGACAATCGAGTAACTGCAGAAGCGCGACAAACAATCCCTGTAATGCGATGACTGCTTGCAGCATCGCTGCGGCAAGCAGCGCTGCAAACGGGAAGGCTTTCGTTGACAGCCTGTTACCGAGTCTCCGCGTGTGTCTGCTCAAGCAGGCAATCGACAAAGCAGGAAATCGACAGATTCACTATGTCTTTCAATGATCAGAGTCAGTTTGATGGTGCAAGCAAAGACTCCATCGAATCCACCCTCGCCAAACTCGAACAAATCCTCCACCGAATGGAATCCGAGGAGCAACCCCTTGAAGCCTCCCTGGCCGATTTCGAGGAGGGCATCCGCCTCACGCGCCAGGCGCAGAATATGCTCTCGGAAGCCGAGCAGAAAGTACAGCTACTGACGGAAAACAGCAACGGTGAACCGCAGGTCTCTCCGCTGGACGTCCCCGACGACGACAGTGGCGACGACGGGCAGTGACTCCCAGCATCAACAGATCATGAGCCTCGAGCGCGATCAGCAGCGCTTCGCCGACGCCGCCAGGCGCCTGATGGCAGGTGAGCTGGAGGCGGGTTATTCGGAAGCATCCGTCCCCGAAACGCTTGTTGAGGCGATCGATTACGCGATCAGCGGCGAGGGCAAACGCATCCGCCCGGTGCTTCTCTACCGTGCGGCGATGGCGATTTCAGAGCAGAGTTCGCCTGCGCTTGACTACGCGGCGCTGGCGCTGGAAATGGTCCACACCTACTCCCTGATCCACGACGACCTGCCGGCCATGGACAACGATGACCTGCGCCGCGGCCGTACCACCCTGCATCGCGCGTTTGACGAGGCGACGGCAATTCTGGTCGGCGACGGCCTGCAGGTGCAGGCGTTCACTATGATCGCCCGGGCGCCGGATCTGACCCCACAACAGCGGGTTTCGATGATCGATCAGCTCGCCGAGGCATCGGGCTTCACCGGCATGGTTGGCGGTCAGTATCGGGATATGGAAGCGACCGGCACGGCACTGGCGCTCCCCGACCTCCAGGCGATGCATGCCATGAAGACAGGTGCGCTGATCCGCGCGGCGCTGGGGCTCGGGGGTATCGCGGCGGGGGGAAGCAAATCGCAGCTACAGGCCCTGGATGACTTCGGCCGGCACATAGGGCTGGCTTTCCAGGTGGTCGACGATATTCTCGACGTGGAGAGCGACAGCGAGACCCTGGGCAAGACCGGCGGCAAGGATCAGGCGTCACACAAGGCGACCTACGTCGGTCTCCTGGGACTGGATGGCGCGAGACAAGAGGCGGCAAGACTGCTCGATGCCGCGCTGGCGGCACTTGAGAGTTCTGGATCCCGGGCAGAGCCATTGCGAGAACTGGCCAGATTTATCGTCCAGAGGAGGCGTTAGTCCGTCTACAGAAAACCTGCGTCGCTCGCCTGGGCTTAGTCCGTCCATGGAAACGTGAGTCGCGCGCCTGGGCGTCAGGCTCCGTCCCGACCTGAGCCCAGCATATGTCCCAGCTTGGCGCCCTTGGTGCGCAGATATTTCTCGTTATGCGGATTGCTGTCGGTCTCGATCGGCAGGCGCTGGCGAACATCAATCCCCATATCGGACAGGGCCATGACCTTGCGCGGGTTGTTGGTCATGAGGTCGACTGCACATATTCCCAGGTGCGCGAACATCGGTCTGAGTATGCTGTAGTCGCGCATATCGGCGCCAAAGCCCAGTCGTTCGTTGGCCTGAACGGTGTCGGCCCCGGCGTCCTGCAAACGGTAGGCCTTGATCTTGTTCAGCAAACCGATACCGCGACCCTCCTGACGCAAGTAGAACAGCGCTCCGCGGCCCTCGCGGGAGATCGCCTGCAGCGCGGCGCGCAGCTGGTTGCCACAGTCACAGCGCAGGCTGAACAGCGCATCGCCGGTAAGGCACTCCGAATGAATACGCGACAACACCGGCTCGCCGTCGTCGATCGCGCCCATGGTGAGAACCACGTGCTCTTTGTTTGCCGCGGGATCCTCAAATCCATGCATGGTGAAGTCGCCCCATTCGGTGGGGAGACGTGATGATTCAACGAAACGCACTGACACGCGGTAGGCCTGGCGACAAAAGATCATCTATTCTAGCAAGGACAGTAACGGGTAGCGACCCGAAGACCGGTCTGGACGAACGCTGCCAGCTCAGCACCACCGGCCCAACCGGGCGGATAAGGCCCGATGGGGCCCTGACAATCTTCGGGGAGAGGAGGCGGTGCGCCATCTGGGAGAGGAGGCAGCGCGCTCACCACTCGCGTGATAGCGAGAGTATGCCATTGCGCTCCTCGAGATTGACGTGCTTCAGGTAAGTCATGCCGAGCAGGATCATGCGCGGATACTCGCCATCGAGCACGGTCGCGCGTACCTTGTCAACGCGAATGCCGCCGACGTCCACCGAGTCCAATTGCACGGATCGACCAGACCGCATATTTCCCGCGGTCTCGACCCGCGTGGCCTGACCGGCTCCCGCGGGAATGCCGAGCTGCCGCGCCTGGCTTGTGTTCATCGCCACAATATTGGCCCCGGTGTCTACCAGCACATTCACTCTGCGGCCATTTATGGTCGCGGTAGTCTGGTATTGCATGCGGTCATTGCGCGGTATATCAATCTGGCGTAGGCCGGGTGAAGTAAAGGCAGAACTGATGCGGTCAGAGACGCCGACGCGGCGGCGTTCACCAGCGATTTCCAGCACCGCTTCATCCGAATTTGCGCTGACCAGTGTCACGCCCGCGGCCGTCGTGCCTTTCCTCAGGGTGTGGCGCTGCCCGTCGACCGTCAGCACGACCATTCCCGGCATAAGTGCTTCAACGCTGATCTGTCCCTGCGCCGGGGCCTGCAGGGACCACAGGGCAGCAAGAAACAGCAGTACCGGGCGGAACCCGAAAGAGTGAAGAATCGCGAGTCGCACCCGGGCCCGCACTCCTGCCGTGACCCTGCGTCGCATCAGCATGAGCAGGCGGCTCACGCCAGCGCTCCGGTTTCCCGGACGAGCATGACGGCCACATGCAGGGTCGCACAGCTGAACACGCCCGCGACGATATCGTCGATCATGATGCCGAAACCGCCCTCCACACGCCGGTCCAGCGGTCCGATGGGCCAGGGTTTGACGATATCGAAGAGGCGAAAAACGATAAACCCCAGCACAATCCAGAGTGGCTCGAGCGGCACCGCCCACAGGGCAACCCACAGTCCCACGAACTCGTCCCAGACAATCCCCGAATGATCGTGAACGCCGAGTTCCTCACTCGCCCTGCCACAGATCCAGATACCGGCAAGCGCAGCCACAAACACGATCGCGGAATAAAGCCACAACGATGCCTGAGCGAATAAAAGGTAGAGGGGCACGGCGACCAGTGTTCCCAGGGTACCCGGTGCCCGGCGCGACAGCCCACTGCCAAACCCGAAAGCGAGAAACTGCACCGGGCTGCGAAAAGGTCGCGGAAGCGCTGAGCCGTTGCCTGTAGTCACGCGACCCTCCGCACGAGTTCAATCACCGCAGTCTAATCAACTTCAGAAATGTGTGTAACCCGCCCGTCCGGGATCCACGTCAACGTCGCAGCGCACGCCCTCGCCTGGGCTCACTGCGCCAATTCGCGTAAACCCCGACGGCGCGACGCGATCCGCCGGCACGGTGATGCACAGCTCGTAGTCGTCACCGCCGCCGAGGGCCCAGGCCAGCTGCTGTCGACGCTCGGGGTGACTGCGCAGCGCCTCGGACAGGGGCAGGTCATCAGACTGGATCTCGATCGCGCAGCCGCTCGCGGCGGCAATATGGCCGAGATCCTGCAGCAGTCCATCCGAGACATCAATCGCCGCGGAGGCAGTACCGGGCAGGCGTTCGCCAAGAATGAGTTGCGGCGTCGGCCGGTAGTAGCGCCCGAACAGGTACTCGGCATGCTCCGGCTCGGCCTGCCATCGGGACTGCAGAATGGCGAGGCCGGCGGCGGCATCGCCGAGCGTGCCGGAGACGTACACTCCATCACCCGGCTGCGCGCCACCGCGCAGCACCGCCCTGCCGCGCTCGATGGTCCCGAACACCTGCACGGATATCACACAGGCTCCGCGGGTCGTATCGCCACCGACCAGCGGCAGTCGAAACGCCGTGCTGGCCTGGCCGATACCCTCGCTGAAGGTATGCAACCAGAGGTCTTCGGCCTCGGGCAAGGTCAGCGACAGGGTCATAGCCAGGGGCCGCGCGCCCATTGCGGCAAGATCGCTGGCGGCGACGGCCACACAGCGATAACCGACATCCTCCGGGAAGGCATCCTCGGGGAAATGTACCCCCTCCACCAGCGTATCGATGGAGGTCACCAGCTCGCAGCCCTCGGGGACAGACAGAATCGCTGCGTCGTCACCGACGCCCAGAGTAACGCCGGGGCCACGGCCAAAGGCCGAGAAGTACCGGGCGATCAGCTCGAACTCGCCGCTGGGCATCAGTGTCGCGCGGTCACTTCCACGCTGCGCAGGTCACGCGCCAGGCGGTCGAGCACGCCGTTGATGTACTTGTGGCCGTCGGTAGCACCAAATTTTTTCGCCAGCGCCACCGCCTCATTGATTACAACCCGGTAGGGCACGTCGATACGCTCCCGAAGTTCCCAGATGCCCATACGCAGCAGCGTGCGCTCGATCGGATCGAGCTCATCCAGGCGCCGGTCAAGCAGGGGCTCAAGAGTGCTATCGAGTTCATCCACAAGAGACGGCACGCCGTGAAGAACGGCCTGGAAGTATTCCAGATCGACGTGGCTGAAGTCGTAATCGCTGCGAAATTCCGCCTCGATCACCGCGAGCGGCGCAGCGGCCATGTACCACTGGTAGAGCGCCTGCATGGCGTAGTGGCGGGCCTTGCGCCGGTGCGCCGCCAGGAGATTGTGCTCCCCTGCAGCCATTCAGTCGATCTGCTTGAACAGGTTGACCATTTCCAGAGCGGAGGTCGCCGCTTCCGCGCCTTTGTTACCTGCTTTTGTCCCTGAACGCTCGACCGCCTGCTCGATGGAATCCACCGTCAGCACACCGAAGGCGATGGGGACACTGTACTGCAGGCTGACCTGGGATATACCCTTGGTACACTCGCCGGCGACATGCTCAAAATGCGGCGTGCCCCCGCGGATGACGGCACCGAGCGCGATAATCGCGTCGTAGCCGCCCCGGGCGGCGAGCCGCTGGCAGGCGAGCGGGATTTCAAAGGCGCCGGGCACCCGCATGACGGTAAGCTGGCTGTCGCTGATGCCGTGGCGACGCAGCGTGTCGATCGCACCGCTGACCAGGTGCTCAACCACAAAACTGTTCCAGCGGCCCACGACCAGGGCGTAGTTACCGTCGTTGCCGACCAGGGATCCTTCGTAGCTTGTCATCGTGCTCATTTTCTTACTCCCCGCCGCGCTTTGCCGGCCGCACGTAATCCAGGACCTCCAGGCCGAAGCCCGAGATCGCATTGTACTTCATGGGCGCACCCAGCAGGTGCATCTGGCCGACGCCGAGATCGCGCAGGATCTGCGAGCCCAGGCCGACCGTGGTATAGGTATCTGTTGTCTCGCTATCCGTGCCCGGAGCATCGCCGAGAGCGAGATCGACACTGTGCAGGAGCTGTTCATCGCTTTCACGCCGGGCAAGCAGCACCAGGACACCCTTGCCTTCGCGAGCGATGTGGGCAAGACAGTCGCCGACACGCCAGTAATCCGTGCCCTGAAGGTCGGTGCCGAGCAGATCGCGCAGGGTGGCGCGGGCATGCACGCGCACCAGAGTCGGGGCATCGGCGCGAATCTCGCCGCAGTATAGCGCGAGATGCAGATCGCCGGCGGTCTGGTCACGGTAGACCTTGAGGTTGAAAGTGCCATACACGGTCTGCAGGCGACCTTCTCGCAGCGTCTGGATCGTACGCTCGTTCATCAGCCGGTAATGAATCAGGTCGGCGACTGTGCCGATCTTCAGAGCGTGCTCCCGGGCAAACGCCACCAGCTCGGCGCCACCGGCGATCTCACCGGCATCGCTGAGCACGTCGGTAATGACCGCGGCAGGATGCAGTCCGGCGATACCTGCAAGATCTACCGCCGCCTCGGTGTGTCCAGCCCGGTTCAGGACGCCCCCCGGCGCACTGGCGAGCGGGAAGATATGCCCCGGCTGGACAATATCCGCCGGCACGGCGTGCGCCGCGACCGCGACCCGTACTGTATGTGCACGATCCGCAGCGGAGATACCGGTATCGATACCTTCAGCGGCTTCGATGGACAGCGTGAAACTCGCATTCTCCGAAGCGGCATTTTCGACCATGGGCGGTAGATCGAGCTGCAGGCAGCGTTCCGGGGTCAGGCCCAGGCACACCAGGCCACGGGCCCGACGCGCCATGAAAGTGACCTGGTCAGCCGTGCAATGTTCTGCCGCGACCATGACCACGCCCTCGTTGCGGGTATCGCCGGCATCATCCAGCAGCACCACCATGCGACCGAGACGGATGTCGCTGAGCAGGTCCTCGATACTGTCGATGCTGTCCCTCTGCAGCTCTGGCTTCATGACAGGTAGCCGTTGTCAGCCAGCGCCTGCCGGGTTATGCCGTCGCTCGCCGGCTGCGCCGCGGCATCACCGAGCACGAGCCGCTCCAGATAGCGGGCGATCACATCGACCTCGAGATTGACCCGTGAACCCACGCTATAGGTACCGAATACCGTCTCTGCCATGGTCTGCGGGATGATATTGAGATCGAACTCGGCGCCGTCGACGCCATTCACCGTGAGACTGGTGCCATCCACGCAGATGCTGCCTTTTTTCGCGATATAGCGTGCGAGATCGTCCGGCGCGCGCAGCACGACCCGCCATGAGCGTCCATCTTCGTAAAGTTGGAGCACTTCGCCGACCCCGTCGACATGCCCGCTGACCATGTGCCCGCCAAGTCGCGTCATCGGTGTCAGCGCCTTTTCCAGATTCACCGGCGAACCCGGGGCAAGATTGCCGAGGGTCGTGAAATTCAGGGTCTCCACCGAGACATCCGCCCAATAGCCATCGCCCGGCAGGTCGACAGCGGTCAGGCATACACCGTTGGTGGAGATGCTGTCACCGGGGTTGACGTCGTCCAGCCCCAGTTTGCCGGTGCGCACGCGCAGGCGTGTATCACCACCGCGGGGTTCCAGGGCGACAATCTCGCCGACAGCCTGCACGATACCCGTGAACATCTGTTACTCCTTGTCTTGCGCAGTTGTGTGCGCGCTGAGAGGGACGAGCGTAAAACGCCAGTCATTGCCGACGCGGCGCTCGTCCACCGGGCTCAGCTCTATCTTCTCCGACATCAGGTCCAACGGCAGCTGCAGCAGAGGGCGCGCAAGGTTGCCTAGAAGGCAGGGAGCCATGTAGAGAATCAGTTCATCAACCAGCCCGGCCTGCAGTAGCGACCCGGTCAACACAGACCCGGATTCTACCAGAATCTCGTTGCACTCCCGTGCCGCCAGCACCTGCATCGCGGCATCCAGAGCAAGCCCGGCCTGCGTCTCCGGGATAGCCCGTTGCTCGACGTGCGACGGCAATGACGGCGTCGGCGCCCCCGCGGCATGCAACAGCAGCGTCGGGGTATCCGGCGACAGGACTCGCGCAGTCGCAGGCACGCGGCGCCGTGAATCCAGCACCACGCGCAGAGGGCGTCGCTCCCGCGGCGGCTCCGCCTCACCGAGGCGGTCGGCAAAGCTCTCCGGACGCACCGTAAGCGCGCAGTCATCGGCGAGCACGGTGCCGGAACCGGTGACAATGGCACAGCTGGCAGCCCGCAGAAGCTGCACATCAGCGCGTGCCGCCGGCCCGGTGATCCACTGGCTCTCACCTGAGGCCATGGCCGTGCGACCGTCCATGGACATCGCGAGCTTGGCACGGACGCGCCCGCGGCCGCGGCGCATCCTGGCTACGAAACCCGCAATCATTTGCTCAGCCTGCGTCGCGAGCAGACCGGTCTCAACCTGGATACCGGCCTCCCGCAGTTGCTGCAGCCCCCTGCCGGACACTTGCGGATTGGGGTCCTGGATAGCGACGACCACACGCGCAACACCGGCGTCGATCAGCGCTTCAGTACACGGTGGCGTCCTGCCATGGTGGGAGCAGGGTTCCAGTGTAACGTAGACCGTGGCGCCGGCGGCAGCGGCGCCCGCGGCGCGCAATGCCATGACTTCAGCATGCGCATCTCCGGCGCGCTGGGTCTGGCCTTCCCCGACTATCCTGCCATCATTGAGCAATACACAGCCGACATGGGGGTTAGGTGCGGCAACAAAACGAGCCCTGTCAGCGAGCACCAGCGCGCGCGCCATGATTTCCCGATCGCGAACACTGTTGTCGGTGGCGATCACGCGTCGCTGTCAGCGACAGTGCGGGGCTCGGCCTCGAGGCGCTCTATGGCATCGCGGAACTCGGCAATGTCCTGAAAACTCCGGTACACAGAGGCAAAACGCACATAGGCAACCTGATCGAGCTGCTTCAGGCTGTCCATAACAAGCTGCCCGAGTTTACGCGAACTGATTTCACGCTCACCCGTGGCGCGCAGGGAATGCTTGATCTGGTTGATCACGGCCTCGATGGACTCTACCGAGACAGGCCGCTTCTCCAGGGCGCGCAGAAAGCCCGCGCGCAACTTGTCTTCATCAAAGGGTTCGCGGTTGCCGTTCTGCTTGATAATCCGGGGCATGACCAGTTCCGCCGACTCATAAGTCGTGAAGCGCTCATGGCAGGATAGACATTCCCGGCGCCGGCGCACCTGCACTCCTTCGGCGACCAGCCGGGAGTCCATCACCCGGGTATCGTCCGCTGTACAGAATGGACAATGCACTGTAAGCCCTCCGGGCCGCGCTGATCAGGCAGCCGCGGCACCCGCCGAGCGGGCGCGACTGTAGACCGGGAATCGACCGCAGATCTCCAGCACCTTGCCCTTGACTTCGCCAATCTTGGCGTTGGCATCACCCGTCTCCAGGGCGGCGAGTACGTCGCACATCCAGTGAGTGAGGTCGCGGCTTTCCGCCTCCCCGAAGCCTCGCGTCGTAATCGCCGGTGTGCCGATACGCAGCCCCGATGTCACAAAAGGCGAGCGCGGATCGTTCGGCACGGCATTCTTGTTCACCGTGATATTGGCAAGGCCGAGGGCCTCGTCCGCTTCCTTGCCCGTGTAGGACTTGCCGATAAGATCCACCAGCATCAGGTGGTTGTCGGTACCGCCGGAGACGATATTGATGCCGCGCTCCATAAAAGCGGATGCCATCGCCCGCGCGTTGCGCACCACCTGTTCCTGGTAAGCGACGAACTCGGGCGACTGTGCCTCGAGAAAACTGATCGCCTTGGCCGCAATCACGTGCATGAGTGGACCACCCTGGCCCCCCGGGAATACAGCACTCTGGAATTTCTTTTCGATATCCGGGTTGGAGCGGGCGAGAATGATACCGCCGCGGGGACCGCGCAGCGTCTTGTGCGTGGTTGAGGTCACGACATCGGCGTGCGGGACCGGACTGGGATACACACCCGCGGCGACAAGACCGGCGATATGCGCCATATCCACCAGCAGCCAGGCGCCGACACTGTCGGCGATCGCCCGGAAACGGGCCCAATCCATGACACGACTGTAGGCAGAGAAGCCCGCGATGATCAGCTTCGGCTGATGCTCTTTTGCCAGCGCCTCGACCTGCGCGTAATCGACTTCGCCGGTCGCGTGGTCGAGCCCATACTGCACCGCATTGTAGGTCTTGCCCGAAAAGTTGGGTTTCGCGCCATGGGTCAGGTGCCCGCCATCGGCAAGGCTCATACCGAGAATGGTATCGCCCGGCTTGAGCAGCGCCTGGAAGACTGCCGCGTTGGCCTGGGAACCGGAGTGCGGCTGCACGTTGGCGTAATCCGCGGCAAACAGAGCCTTGGCACGCGACACCGCCAGTTCCTCGGCGACGTCCACGAATTCACAGCCGCCGTAATAGCGCTTGCCGGGATAGCCTTCCGCATACTTGTTGGTCAGCACCGAGCCCTGCGCCTGCATGACGCGGGGACTGGTGTAGTTCTCGGAGGCAATCAACTCGATGTGCTCTTCCTGGCGACGCTCCTCGGCCTGTATTGCGGAGAAAATCTCGTCGTCAAAGCCTTCGATGGTCATATCGCGATCGAACATGCTATGAATCCTTGCTTGGGAGATGTGTGTGCCTTGCTAAGCCTGGCATTCTAGCGAAAACGGGGATGCGCGGTAAGTGGCTAGACTTCCAGTGGCTGCGGACTTTCATGTATCCGGACCCTGTTCCAGGGCGTGGACCGGGTGCGGGCTGGGTGTGGCTCGCCGGTCGCAGCGGTGTGCGCGGCAGCGGCCGCTGCGCAACTCGACCGCAATCGCTACGCGATTGCCCGGACTCGAACAGTGCTCGCGGAAAGCCCCGCTGCCGCGCACACCGCTAAGCGCGACCTGATTGGCGAGCCACACCCAGCCCGCACCCGGTCCACTCCATCACTTCGCCGACAAGCCAGGCGCACTGCTCCCGACTGGATAAGCATCAGCCGGAATAGTTCCCAAAAAGCGCAAGTTCAGCACGACGCAGCCGCGGGAAGATCCATCACTGTGTACCGCACCGACCGCCAGGTCTGACGCGTACGTAGACATTTATATCGAGCAAGTAGGCCAGCCACTCCGTTCAACATAGCAGGCCTGCTGCGAAGCGTTGTCCAGCTGCTGAATTCAGGATTCGAGGATCTGGCACGATGCCGAGGTCCGGGCGCGAGGGGGGTGATGGCACGCCAATCAGGTCGCGCTTGGCGGTGCCTGCAGCTGCGGGGGGGGTCCGCGAGCATTGTCCGAGTCCCAAAAATCGCGCAGCGATTTTGGTCGAGTTGCGCAGCGGCCGCAGCTGCAGGCAGCGCCGCGACCGGCGTGCCATCACCCCCCTCGCGCCCGGACCGGATTCGTGCGCCACTCCACGATTTGCTAAACTACGCGCCCTTTACGCTACAGGTGACAGCAACGCCATGGCTCAATACGTCTACACGATGAACCAGGTGGGCAAGGTCGTACCACCCAAGAAGAAAATTCTCGACGACATATCCCTGTCATTTTTCCCCGGCGCCAAGATCGGCGTGCTTGGGCTGAACGGCGCAGGCAAATCGACCCTGCTGCGGATCATGGCCGGCATCGATACCGAGATTCTCGGTGAGGCTCGACCTCAGCCCGGCATCAACATCGGCTACCTGCCGCAGGAACCGCATCTGGATCCGGCCAAGGATGTGCGCGGTAATGTAGAGGAAGGCCTGCAGGACGCCATCGACGCTCTCGCCGCGCTGGACAGGGTGTATACCGCCTACGCCGAGCCGGATGCCGACTTTGATGCCCTGGCAAACGAGCAGGCACGTCTCGAGGACATTATTCAGGCCACGGATGCGCACAACCTCGAGCACAGACTGGAGGTTGCCGCGGACGCCCTGCGATTGCCGCCCTGGGAGGCCCAGGTTGAAACACTGTCCGGCGGTGAGCGCCGGCGGGTGGCGCTGTGCCGGCTGTTACTGTCCGGGCCGGATATGCTGCTGCTGGACGAGCCCACCAACCACCTGGACGCCGAAAGCGTTGCCTGGCTGGAGCGCTTCCTGCACGACTTCTCCGGCACCGTGGTTGCCATCACCCACGACCGCTACTTCCTCGACAACGCCGCCGGCTGGATTCTCGAGCTCGACCGCGGTCACGGCATTCCCTACGAGGGCAACTATTCCGACTGGCTCGAGGCGAAGGAGAAACGTCTCAAGCAGGAGCAGCGACAGGAAGCATCGCACCAGAAAGCAATCAAGTCCGAACTGGAGTGGGTACGCAGTAATCCCAAGGGTCGCCGGGCGAAGAGCAAGGCGCGCCTGCAGCGCTTTGAAGAGCTGCAATCCCAGGAGTTCCAGAGCCGCAACGAGACCAATGAGATCTACATACCCCCCGGTCCGCGTCTGGGCGACAAGGTTATCGAGGTCGACAACCTGAAGAAGTCCTATGGCGATCGCCTGCTGTTCGAGAACCTCTCATTCTCGGTACCCAAGGGCAGCATTGTCGGCATCATCGGCGCCAACGGCATGGGCAAGTCAACCCTGTTCCGTATCCTTATGGGGCACGAGCAGCCCGACGGCGGCAGCGTAGACGTCGGTGAAACAGTGCAGCTCGGCTATGTCGACCAGTCGAGGGACGACCTGGATGGCAGCAAAACCGTCTGGGAGGAAATATCCGATGG
>CAYFVJ010000027.1:0-8089 GCA_964346555.1 uncultured Alteromonadaceae bacterium
GTATTGTCGACGCCTACGCCTGACGGCGCGCCTGTTCAAGCCCAAGCTTTCCTCCTCAATAGTGCGTCAGGCGTTTGTCGTCTTGTACGCAGTCATCCAGTAAACTAGTCAAAAACCAGACGCCGGATGGCCCGGCGCGTGGGGCTCTTCCGCGCATACCCCCGTGGTAGCCGCCTCTGGTCGCTGCTGGCATACCTATTGCAGGCCGTAAGTACACCCATACTCAAGGGCGTGCCGCGGGCTGCATCAACCCCTGCAAGGAATCAAAACCAATGGCAATTGACGATGATCTTGATGTAGCACAACCGGGCTCCGGGGCGACGAAAGGCTCCTCGGGGACAGGCAAACTGCTGGTGGTGAGCCTGCTGATGAGCCTGCTGATGTCCGGCGCGGTCGGCGCCGGTGTCTATTTCCTGTTGAAAAACGACATGGCAGCGCAACAGCAGGAAGATCCCGACGCGGACGGCGAAGAGGAGAAAAAACCGGAAAAGCCAAAGGACCCGGCCATCTATCTGTCGCTGGAGGAGCCTTTCATTGTCAACCTGTCCACCCAGGTAACGCGCTTTCTGCAGATCACCGTTGAGCTCATGGCGCGCGACCAGGAGGTGATCGACGCGGTGGAAGAGCACCGGCCGCTGTTGCGCAACAATCTGTTACTGCTGTTCTCGGCGCAGACCCCGGAGTCCATCGGCAGTCCCGAGGGTAAGGAAGAACTGCGCCGCGAGGCACTCACCGAAGTGCAGAGCACGCTGGAGGAACTCGGGGAGCCGGCGGAGGTGGAGGATCTCTACTTCACCTCGCTGGTCGTGCAGTAGGACGCCAATCATATGAGCCAGGACGACGTACTCTCACAGGACGAGATCGATGCCCTGCTTCATGGCGTCGACTCCGGAGACGTAGAGAGCGGCGAAGGCACGCCGGTAGAAGGCGAAGTGCAACCGTACGATCTCTCCAGCCAGGACCGGATCGTACGCGGGCGCCTGCCGACCCTGGAAATGATCAATGAGCGTTTTGCCCGCTACCTGCGCCTGGGCATGTTCAACATGCTGCGCCGGACAGCGGAAATCTCTGTTGTCGGTGTCGACATGATCAAGTTTCAGGACTACATGCGCACACTGCCCTTGCCCACCAGTCTCAATATTCTCTCCGTGCCGCCCCTGCGTGGCACCAGTCTCCTCGTACTGGATGCCCGCCTTGTATTTGCCGTGGTCGACAGCTACTTCGGTGGCGATGGCAGTCAGTACGCGCGCATCGAGGGTCGCGAATTCACGCCGGTGGAAACGCGCATCATCGAGCGCCTGCGCTCGCTGATCTACGCGGATCTGAAGGAAGCCTGGAAGCCGGTCATGGATATCGACTTCGACTTTCACAGCATGGAAATCAATCCCCAGTTCGCCAATATCGTCAGCCCTTCCGAACTGGTCGTTATCAGTCGTTTTGAAGTCGAGCTCGAAGGCACATCGGGGGAGCTGCATTTTACGATTCCCTACGCCGCCATCGAGCCCATTCGCGAGGCCCTCGATTCCGGTATGGCATCGGATCAGATGGAAAAAGACGAGCGCTGGATGAACGCCCTGCGCGATGAGATCCGCGACGCGACGATAGATCTGAGCGTGGTGCTGTGCCAGAAGCGCATCACGCTGCGGGACCTCGTCCGCGTCAGGCCGGGGGATGTGATCCCCGTGGATTTGCCTGACCTTGCGTCGGTGCTTCTGGAAGGCGTGCCGTGTTTCGAGGGGCAGGTGGGGATGTCGCGGAACAAGTACGCGGTAAAGATCGCGAAGCGGCTCGACCGCGGCAACACGCAACAATAGATAGCGGGAGGATTCCTTGACAGCCGACGACGACAAGCAGACAGCGGACCAGGCAGAGCCGGAGAAGGCGAGCTTCGACAGCCTCGAGAGCAGCGGGCAGCCCGCCGAGGGCGATGTCAACCTGGACCTTATAGTCGATATCCCGGTGACCTTGTCTATGGAGGTGGGCCGCACCGCTATCAGCATTCGCAATCTGCTGCAGCTCAACCAGGGCTCGGTCGTGGAGCTGGAGCGGGTCTCCGGTGAGCCACTGGACGTTTTCGTCAACGGTACCCTGGTTGCCCACGGCGAGGTGGTGGTCGTGAACGAGAAGTTCGGCATGCGGCTCACCGACGTCATCAGCCCGTCAGAACGTATCAAGAAACTCAAATGAACGCTCGCTATCTGCCGCTTTTGCCGATCGCCGCTATAGCCCTGCCGGCCGTGGCCAGCGAGGTGCCGTCGATGGACTCCGCCGCCAGTCTGGGACGCACCATGCTCGGGCTGGGTGTGGTCATCGCGCTGGTCTTCGGGCTCGCCTGGGTGGCGCGGCGTGTGTCTGCTCTGCGCGGTATCGGCAGCGGCAGCGACAGCCCGATCCAGGTGGTGGGCCAGCTCCCACTCGGAACCCGCGAGCGACTGCTGCTGGTGGAGGTGGATGGCAAGCGGGTTCTGCTGGGCGTGGTGCCGGGGGCGATCTCCCGGCTCGATGTCGCCGAGTCCGCAGGGCAGGCCGGCGAGGCCTTTGCCTCGCGACTGAGTGCCGCGCACAAGGGGAGGACCTGAATGCTGCCGCGACTGTTACTTGCCGTGCTTTTGCTCATCCTTCCCGCGTTTGCCCAGGGCGCGGGAGAGCTGGAGCTGCTGAAAATCACGCCGGCGGAGGATGGCAGCCAGACCTGGAGCCTGACTCTCCAGGTCCTGGCGCTGATGACGGTGCTGACGCTGTTGCCATCCGTTGTGCTGATGTTCACGTCATTCACGCGCATTATTGTCGTGCTGGCCATTCTGCGCACGGCGCTGGGCACTGGCACCACGCCGTCAAACCAGGTGCTTATCGGGCTCGCGATGTTTCTCACTATGTTCGTGATGATGCCGGTGGCGACCGAGCTCTACGACACGGCGGTGGAGCCCTATCTGGCGGAGGACATCACGCTGGAGGAGGCCCTGGATACAGGCGTCGAGCCGCTGCACCGGTTTATGCGCTACCAGGTACGCGAGGGGGATCTGTCGATGTTCGCGTCGCTCGGCGGCTACGAGGACGGCTTTGCTGCTCCGGCGGACGTGCCGCTGACGGTGCTCATACCCGCGTTTCTTACCAGTGAGCTGAAAACGGCGTTTCAGATCGGTTTCCTGATGTTCGTCCCCTTCGTCATCATCGATCTGGCGGTCGCCAGCGTGCTCATGTCCATGGGCATGATCATGCTGTCGCCGATGATCATTTCCCTGCCGTTCAAGTTGATGTTGTTTGTGCTCATCGATGGCTGGAGCCTGATAATGGGCACGCTGGCAAACAGTTTTTACACGGGAGTCGTCTGATATGTCGCCGGATATGGTGGTGGAGCTCGGCCGCCAGACGCTGTTGGTGATCGCGCTGCTCACCGGCCCCCTGCTGATTTCCGCCCTGGCCGCGGGTTTGCTGATCGGCATGTTCCAGGCCGCTACCTCCATCAACGAGATGACCCTGAGCTTCATCCCCAAGCTCATTGTGCTGGCCATTGCCCTGACGCTCACGGGCTCCTGGATGCTGGAGCTTATCGTATCGTTTTCGCGGGAGCTGATCATGAGTATTCCGGAACTGATCGGACTGCCATGACGCCTTTTGCGCTGGATGAGGCGGCGCTGCTGGAATGGGTGGGTCAGTTCGCCTGGTCGCTTTTCCGTATCGCGGCAATGTTCATGGTGGTGCCGCTGTTCGGCGCCCGCTATATTCCGGTGCGGGTGCGCCTGGCGCTATCCGTGGCTATGGCACTGGTCCTCTACCCGATTCTGCCCGCGCCCCCGTCCGTTGAACCATTCTCCCCCGCCGGAATAACACTGGTTTTTCAGCAGGTGCTGATCGGTGTCGCCATGGGATTCATCATACAGCTGGTCTTCGACGCAATCGTGATCGGCATACAGACGGTATCCATGAGCATGGGCCTGGGTTTTGCCGTGTTCCTCGACAACCAGAACGGGGTCCAGGTGCCGGTTCTCAGCCAGCTTCATCTGCTTATCGCCCTGTTGCTGTTTCTTTCCTTCGATGGTCACCTGATGCTGGTGCAGCTGCTGGCGGACAGCTTCCGGGTCCTGCCGATCGGTGTCGGCACGCTCAGCGCCGATGCCTTCTGGCTGGTGGCCTCCTGGGGCAGCAAGCTGTTTATCGGTGCCCTGAAGGTTGCTCTGCCGGCGGCGACCGCGGTGCTGATCGTCAATCTGTCCATCGGCGTGATAAGCCGGGCGGCGCCGACCCTCAATCTGTTTGCCATCGGCCTGCCGCTGACCATGCTGGTGGGCTTTGTCGTGCTGTATGCCACCCTGCCGACCCTCCAGGGGTCGCTGGTTTTCCTGCTCGAGCAGGCCATGCTCAGCGTTGAGCGCCTGTTGGGACTGGTGAACTGATGGCGGAGGAGAGCGGCGACAGCCAGGAACGCACCGAAGAGCCCACCCCGAAACGGCTGCAGGAAAGTCGTGAAAAGGGACAGGTACCGCGATCGCGCGAGCTCACCATGACCCTGGTGATGCTGGTGGGTTCCGCTACGCTGGTGATTTCCGGCAGCTGGTTTGCCGCCCGCCTGCAGGCTATTCTGGCCAGTGGCTTCCGCATCGAACGCGCGGCGATCTTTGACGATGGCTTTATGCTGCGCAAGTTGAGTGAGCTGGCGGTGCAGGTATTTCTGATAATCGGGCCCCTGTTGTTCTCGCTCGTGGTGACTGCGCTGGTGGCACCGGCGCTGCTCGGCGGCTGGAACTTCAGCCGCCAGGCGATGGCGCCCAAGCTCGAACGCCTGGACCCGATCAAGGGTCTGAAGCGGGTGTTCGGCACACAGGGCCTGATGGAACTGCTCAAGGCCATGGGCAAGTTTCTCGTGGTCGGGATCGCTGCCGGTTTCTTCCTCTGGCTGATCATGGACCGGTTTCTGGCGCTGTCCCGATTGCCGGTGATACCCGCGATCGGCGAAAGCGTCTGGCTGGCCGGCCTGGCCCTGTTTGCCGGTAGCGCCGCTCTGATCGTGATAGCCGCAGTCGATGTGCCGTTCCAGCTGGCGACGCACTATAAGCAGATCCGCATGACACGCCAGGAAGTGCGCGAGGAACTCAAGCAGACGGAGGGCAGGCCCGAGGTCAAGGGGCGCATTCGTACCCTGCAGCAGGAAATGGCGAGTCGGCGCATGATGGAGGACGTGCCGGATGCGGATATCGTGATTACCAACCCCGTGCATTTTGCAGTCGCCCTGCGCTTCGACGCCGACAAGATGGCAGCACCGGTGATCGTGGCCAAGGGTTCCGAACTGGTGGCGCTGGCCATACGCAGGGTGGCGGAGGAGTCCGGCGTGCCGTTGCTGACGGCCCCGCCGCTGGCCCGGGCGCTGTATCGCAGCGTGGACATCGGCCACGCGATTCCGCCGCAGCTCTACGTGGCGGTTGCCGAGGTCCTGGCGTGGGTACACCAGGTGCGCACCCGGCCGGCGGGTGCGCCGCCGCCACCGCCGCCGGAGCCGGCGATCAGCGAAGACGAAGCGGCTGATCTCTAAGCCGCTGGCGCAATACCGGAGCCGCTGGCGCAATAATTGCTAGCTCACCTGGGAAACCCACTTAAGGTGCCGATTCTTGCTCGATAGCGTCAAATTGCCGGCGTTCTTTCAGCGCTCCAGCCTGATCGGGGTGGGCGGGCCACTGCTGGTCCTCCTGGTGCTGGCGATGGTCGTCCTGCCCCTGCCGGCGGCGGTGCTGGACGTCCTGTTCACCTTCAACATCACCCTGTCGATCGCGGTCATCCTCAGCGTGATCTACATCAAAAAACCGCTCGAGTTCGGGGTCTTTCCTACGGTGCTGCTGCTCGGCACCCTCCTGCGGCTGGCGCTGAATATCGCCTCCACGCGTATCGTATTGCTCGAGGGCCACACTGGCGGCGATGCCGCCGGCAAGGTCATCCAGGCTTTCGGCGAATTCGTTATCGGTGGCAACTACGCCGTGGGTCTGGTGGTGTTTGCCATTCTGGTGATCATCAACTTCGTCGTGGTTACCAAGGGGGCGACCCGGGTATCCGAGGTCACGGCGCGCTTCACCCTGGACGCGATGCCCGGTAAACAGATGGCGATTGACGCCGATGTCAACGCCGGCCTCCTGAACCAGGAGCAGGCGCGCGACCGGCGCGAGGAAGTGCGCCAGGAAGCCGATTTCTATGGCGCCATGGATGGCGCCAGCAAGTTTGTCCGCGGCGACGCCGTCGCCGGCATCGTCATCCTGGTTATCAACATTGTCGGCGGCCTGCTGATCGGCACGATGCAGCGTGGCATGGACTTCGGCGCGGCAGTCGAACGCTACGCACTGTTGACCGTCGGCGACGGCCTGGTCGCGCAGATTCCGGCGCTCCTGCTGTCCACGGCTGTCGCCATGATCGTGACCCGCATGTCGCGTTCCCAGGACATGGGCCAGGAGCTGTTCCAGCAGGTCTTTGGCCAGCCGCGGGTGCTGACATTCACGGCTGTGTTGCTCGGCTCTATCGGGCTGATTCCCGGTATGCCCAACGTGGCGTTTCTGTTGCTCTCAGCAGCGGCGGGCAGCGCGGCCTGGCTGCTGCACAAGGGCCGTGAAAAGGCGCTCGTGCAGGCCCGGGCCGAGCAGGAACAGAAGCCAGAGGCGCCGCCGGAGCCCGCCGAGCTGGGCTGGGGAGATATCGCGCAGGTGGACCCGGTCGGCCTGGAGGTTGGCTATCGCCTGGTGCCGCTGGTCGAACGCCAGCAGGGCGGCGAGCTGATGGGACGCATCAAGGGCGTGCGCAAGAAGCTCTCGCAGTCATTGGGGTTCCTGATAGCCGCCGTGCATATCAGGGATAATCTCGAGCTGTCCCCGAGTCAGTACCGCATTTCCATCTTCGGGGTTCCCTGTGCCGAGGGGGAAGTGCGGCCCGACCGCGAGCTCGCCATCGATCCGGGTGGCGTCAGCGGCAGCGTACAGGGGCTGGAGACCGTCGATCCGGCTTTCGGCATGCCCGCGGTATGGATCGACCCCGCCTCGCGCGAGCACGCCCAGACCATGGGATACACGGTTGCGGATTCGGCCACGGTCATCGCGACGCACCTGAGTCAGACCCTGAAGAAGCACGCGCACGAACTGCTCGGGCACCAGGAGGTGCAGAACCTGCTGGATCAGCTTGCGAAGACGGCGCCAAAGCTGGTTGAGGACTTGACGCCCAAGACGCTACCGCTTTCCAGTATTGTCCGCGTACTGCAGCAGCTGCTCGCGGAAGAAGTGCCAATCCGCAACTTTCGCGGCATCTGCGAGGCGCTGGCGGAACACGGCGCCCGCAGTCAGGATATTGACACGCTGGTGGGCGGTGTCCGGGTGGCGCTCGGGCGGCAGATCGTCCAGGAGCTCAACGGTATGTCGGAGGAGTTGCCGGTGGTGACACTGGCGCCTGACCTGGAACAGTTGCTGACTCAGTTGACCCAGCAGGGGTCGGCGGCGCTGGAGCCCGGACTCGCGGAGCGTATCCAGACCTCGCTGCAGTCTGCGGCACGGGAACAGGAGGCTCGCGGCGAACCCTCGGTGCTGCTGGTGCCCGCCGAGATACGTCCGATGCTGGCACGCTTTGCGCGCCAGGCGGTGCCGGGGCTGCACGTGCTGGCACACAGTGAAATCCCGGAGGATAAAAAGTTGCGATTGGTACAGTCGGTTGCCCGGAATACGGCCGAGACAGCCTGAACAGGTGAGTGAAAGGGAGTAATACGCATGCAGATCAAGCGCCATGTGGCAGAAGATATGCGCCAGGCGTTGCAGCGGGTGAGGGATGAACAGGGTCCCGATGCGGTGATTCTGTCGAGTCGGCGGCTGGCCAACGGATTAGAGGTGGTGGCAGCAGTCGATTACGATGAGACACTCATCGACCAGACGCTGGACAGAAAGTTCGCGGCGAAAACCGACGGATCTCAGCAGGCAGGGTCTGATATCGACAACACCCTGGACCGGGATCTGGCGGCAAAAGTCAGCGGACCTCGCAGCGCTTCGACTGAATCCGCTTCGCTGGCAGGCGAGCACCGCCAGGGGCCCGACGAGCAGCCCCCCGGTGCCAGTAGGCGGGCGCGCCCACAACC
>CAYFVJ010000027.1:8189-21693 GCA_964346555.1 uncultured Alteromonadaceae bacterium
CCTACGGCACGGCCCAGTCACCGGCATCCCACGGCGCGGCCCACTCACCGGCATCCTATGGCACGGCCCATTCGTCGGCATCCTACGGCGCGGCCCATTCACCGGCAGACGCGGGGCAGGACTCGCTATCCGGCATGCGCGAGGAAATCAAGGCACTGCGACGCATGCTGGAATGCCAGCTGTCGAGCCTTGCATGGAACGATTTTTCCCGCCACAGTCCGGTACGTGCCGACCTCCTGCGCAATCTCATCCATCTGGGGCTGCCATCGCCGCTGGCCCAGGACATCACGTCGCGTATCCCGGCAGATGAGCGCGACCCGACACATGCGTGGCATCACGCGTTGACGGATTTTTCGCGCATGCTGCCGGTTGACGGCGATGATCCGCTGGCGCAGGGCGGGGTGCTGTTTCTGGTGGGCCCCACCGGCGTTGGCAAGACCACTGCGATTGCCCGGCTGTCCGCGCATTATGCCCAGATGCACGGTTCCGAGCACGTCGCCATGATCAGTACCGACAGCAGCCGGCCGGGAGCGCAGGAATGTCTTTTTTCCTACGGACGATCGCTGAATATTCCCGTGTATCCGGCGGCTGGCGCGGATGAGCTGCGGGAGCGCCTGGCGCGGCTGGCGCACCTGCGCATCGTCCTGGTGGATACTGCCGGTACGTCGCGCGATGACCGCCACTACAAGTTGGCGGCGGGCTTGACGGGCCCCGGCGCCCGCACGCTGACCCGCTGGCTGGTGCTGGCGGCCAATGCGCAGGGTGCGGCTCTGGAAGAGGCCGTTTTGCTGTACAATCAGGAGCGTTTGGACGGGATTGTTGCGACAAAGGTGGACGAGGCTGCGAGCCTGGGTGGGCTGCTGAGCGTTGTCGCCCAGAGTGGCCTGCCGCTGACGCGGGTGTCCGACAGCCCGGATCTGTCGCGACCTTTGCGTACCCTGAGCAGCCGCAAGCTGGTAAAGCGCGCGGTTGCGCTGATGCGCGCCGCGCCGCGGCGCATGGACAAGGAGAGTCTGGCGCAACACATTGGAGAACTGCATTATGCCCTTGGATAGTGCCGACGTGTCGGCCTCGAGCGGCGCGCCGGTGACCGGCGCCGGGCGACCGGGACTGGTAATCGCCGTGACCAGCGGCAAGGGGGGTGTGGGTAAAACCAGCGTATCAGTCAACCTTGCCGTAGCGCTGGCGCTCCGCGGCCGCAAGACCTGGATCATGGATGCGGACCTGGGGCTTGCCAATGTCGACGTATTGCTGGGACTGAGCCCGAAGCGCAATCTGTCTCATGTCCTGCAGGGAGAGGAAGATCTCCGCGATATTGTGCTGGACGGCCCGGCGGGGGTGAAAATCGTGCCTGCGTCGTCGGGGATTCAACGCATGGCCGAGCTTTCCAGGACGGAGTCCAGCGGAATCATTCATGCGTTTGCCGATATGGCCGCGGATATCGATGTCCTGATAGTCGACACCGCGGCGGGCATCAGCAGTTCGGTGTCCATGTTCGCCGCGGCGGCGCACCAGGTGCTGCTGGTCGTCTGCAACGAACCGGCGTCTATCACCGACGGCTACGCCCTGGTAAAAGTACTGGCCCGGGATCATCACATACGCGAGGTTCAGGTACTATCCAACATGGTTAGAAGTCAGCTGGAGGGGCGTGAGCTGTATCAGAAAATCGCCAGGGTGACTGACCGCTATCTCGACGTGACCGCGCGCTATGCCGGTTTTGTGCCGCATGACGACTTCCTTCGCCGCGCACTGCAGCAGCAGGAGCCGGTGGTAACCGCCTTTCCGGCCTGCCGGGCGACAGATGCGTTCAAGAAAATGGCCGCAGTCGCCGATAACTGGAATACAGGTATAAACGGGCAAGTCGGGTTTTTTCTGGAGCGTGCGCTGGGCGTGGCGCAATGAATGAAGGCTCGAGAACATCCATGCTGACGGCAGAGTACGCAGCGGTGCGCGACCTGTCCGCCGAGGCTTTGATAGAAAAATATTCGCACCTGGTCAGGCGCATTGCCTACCACCTCGTCGGTCGACTGCCCGACAGTGTGGATGTGAATGATCTGGTGCAGGCGGGTATGCTGGGCCTGATGGAGGCGGCGAAGAAGTATGCGGGAGACCGGGGCGCCAATTTCGAGACTTATGCCGGCATCCGGATCCGCGGAGCCATGCTCGACGAGTTGCGTGGTATGGATTGGGTGCCACGTTCGGTGCATCGCCGCGTGCGCAGCATGATCGACGCCATGCAGATTGTGGAGAGCAGGAATGGCGGCAGGGCAAGTGATGCGGAAGTGGCAGCGCAGATGCAGGTGTCTCTGCCCGAGTACCACGATATCGCCCGCGATGCGTCGCATTGCCGAATGTTCAGTATGGAAGAGCTGGCGGGCGGTGGCAGCGATGTTCGCGGTGCCAGCGAGAGTATCGCGTCTCCCGAGCAGGCGCTGGAGCGGGAGGCGGTGACGGCGACGCTCGCCAGCACGGTGGATAACCTGCCGGAACGGGAGCGGCTGATAATCAGTCTGTACTATTCGGATGAACTGAATTTGCGCGAGATCGGCGAAGTCCTAGGGGTCAGCGAGTCGCGGGTCTGCCAGCTGCACGGTCAGGCTCTGGCGAGGATACGGGCGCGATCGTCGTTTTGACCCGCTTGTGGCCGGTAAGGGCGGCGGGTAATGAATCACGGAGGTAAGAGTTTGAACAAGGAAATGCAGATTCTGGTGGTGGATGACTTTTCCACAATGCGCCGGATAGTCAAGAACCAACTCAGGGAACTCGGGTTCAGCAACATCCGCGAGGCGGACGACGGCTCCTCGGCGCTCGATGTACTGAAATCGACCCATATCGATTTCGTCGTCACCGACTGGAACATGCCCGGTATGGCGGGGATTGATCTGCTCAAGGCCATGCGTTCCGACGATAATATGAAGCACTTGCCGGTGCTAATGGTGACGGCGGAGGCCAAGCGCGAGCAGATTGTAGAGGCAGCGCAGGCCGGCGTTAACGGCTATGTCGTCAAGCCGTTCACCGCCGCCGCGCTGAAGGAGAAAATCGATCGCATATTCGAACGTGCAGAGCAGGGCTCATGACTGACGACAGCAAAAGCAACGCCAGCGTCAGTCCCGATGCAGAGGACGCTGCCCGGCAGGCACCGGCAGATTACGTAGAGACCCTCGAAGCGCTGCTCGACGCCGCGAAGGGGGATGACGAGCCGCTGTTCACGGCGCTGCTCGACGACCTGACGGCGATGCGTGAGCATGCACTGTTCCAGGATGTGGGCAGACTGACGCGACAGCTGCACGAGGCCCTGACGAGCTTTCAGCTGGATGCGCGCGTAGCTGATTTTGCCAGTGACGAGTTTCCCGATGCGCGACAGCGGCTGGACCAGGTGATCACGATCACCGAGGAATCGGCGCACAAAACCATGGACCTGGCCGAGGACATGCTGCCACGTACAGCTGACCTGACCGAGCGCGGCAATGCGCTGAGCGCGCAGCTGAGTGCGGCGGACGTCGACTGGTCTGACCTCAAGCCGCAGTTGCTGGCGTTTGTACAGCATGTGGAAGAGCAGTCCGCGAGTCTCCGCAGCGGCCTCTCGGAAGTGATTATTTCGCAGAATTACCAGGATCTTGCCGGCCAGGAAATTCGCAAGGTCATCCGTCTGGTTGCAGAAGTGGAAGAAACAATGATCAACATGATCCGCGTTGCCGGCAAGAGCGGCGTGTTGGCCGAGCGTAAGCGCGCCGGCGCGACGGCCAGCCTGCCGGAAGGTGAGCAGCGTATTACAAGCCAGGACGAAGCCGACGAGCTTCTTTCCAGTCTAGGATTCTGACCGAGGCGAGCGACCATGAGTTTTGAAATGGACGACAGCATCCGCGAGGACTTTCTGGTCGAAGCCAATGAGATTGTCGAGACATTGGGCGCCGAGCTGGTGCAGCTGGAGCGTCAACCTGCCGACAATCAGTTGTTGAACAGTATTTTTCGCGGCTTCCACACCATAAAAGGTGGTGCCGGGTTCCTCAATATCGAGCCCCTGGTGCTGGTCTGTCACGGCGCGGAAGAGGTTTTCGACTCCCTGCGCAACGGCAAGATCCAGCTGGACAGGCAGCTGATGGACACAGTGCTGCAGGTAGCCGACGTGGTCGGCGATATTCTGGCGCGGGTGTCGCAGGGCGAGACTCCGGAGCCGGCGCCACCGGAACTGCTCGGCAGGCTGCAGAGTTACGTGCGCGCCGAGGGCGCGTCGCAAACGTCGGCCGCCAGCGCCCCGGAACCGCAGGCCGACAGGGCCGCGGAGTCGCCGGCCGCAGCAGAATCCCCCGAGGATGCCGCGGACCGGGAATTCGATGCCATTATCGACGGCGTACGTGCGGGTCTCTTCGAGGACGAGAGCGGCGCCGACGACGGGCCCCCGGCAGACAGCGGGATGGCGACCCAATCCGGCAGTGATGAAATTACCGAGGAGGAATTCGAGGCCTTGCTGGACCAGATGCAGCAGGATGCACAGAAAGGCGCCGAGGCGCCGGTTGCATCAGCCGCTTCCGAACCGCCGCCTGCCTCTCCAGAATCGTCGGCCGCCTCGACCGATTCCCGGGCGCCGGCTGCGTCTACCCCAGCTGCAGCGCCCGCCGCCAACAAGGCCCAGGATGCGCCCCGGGAAGGCGCGCCCGCGGCAACGCCCGAGTCGACCATCCGCGTCAACGTTTCCCGCCTGGATACGGTCATGAACCTGGTGGGTGAGTTGGTGCTGGTACGCAATCGCCTGACCAACCTGGGGGCCGATCTCGAGAACGAGGAACTCAAGAAAACCGTCGCCAATCTCGACCTGGTGACGGCCGATCTGCAGAACGGCGTCATGCAGACGCGCATGCAGCCCATCGGCAAGGTGTTTTCCCGCTTCCCGCGGCTGGCGCGGGATGTCGCCCGGAACCTGAACAAGGAAATCGAGCTGACAATGAGCGGCGAGGAAACCGACCTCGACAAGAACCTCGTGCAGGCGCTGTCGGATCCGCTGGTGCACCTGGTGCGCAATGCCATGGACCATGGCATCGAGGACCCGGACGAGCGCGAAGCCAACGGCAAGGCACGCAGTGGCACGGTGGAGCTTTCCGCGCAGCAGGAAGGCAACAACATCATGATCCTCATTCGCGACGATGGCGCCGGTATCGATCCCGAGGTCCTGCGCGAAAAAGCGGTGCGCAAAGAGCTGCTGAGCTCAGAGGCAGCGGCCAAGCTGAGCGATGCAGAGTGCTTTGACCTGGTTTTCCTTCCCGGCTTTTCCACCAAGGAAAATGTATCCGACCTGTCCGGACGCGGTGTCGGCATGGATGTGGTGAAGACCCGCATCGCCGAACTCAACGGCAATGTCGAGATCGACTCCAAGCTGGGCGAGGGTACATCGGTGCGGGTCAGGGTTCCATTGACCCTGGCAATCATGCCCACGCTGATGGTGCGGGTGCATCAACGGACTTACGCATTCCCGCTGTCCCAGGTGCTGGAAGTCTTTTCCCTGGACAGCAAAGTTGTGCACCAGGTGGCCGGACGTCCCGTGGTGATGGTGCGCGGCAAGCCGCTGCCCCTGGTTTTCCTGCGCAGTTGCCTGGCGACGGATGGCGACTCGGACGACAGCGAAGTGTCCTACGTCGTCGTGCTTCAAGTGGGCAGCGGTATGGTCGGTTTTGTCGCCGACGACGTGATCGGACAGGAAGAAGTGGTGATCAAGCCACTGGGGTCTATGCTGCATGAGGTTCCGGGTTTCGCCGGTGCCACCATTACCGGCGACGGCAATATTGCACTCATCTTTGACGTCAATGGTCTCATGAAGCGAGTCGGCAACGGCAAGGCAGCAGCCTGAGCGGGGTGCGCTTGGATATTCTCAGTCTAGCCGGCGTTGCGCTCGCCATCTTTTCGGTGCTGGTGGGTTCAACGCTGAAGGGTGCCGGGATCGCGGCGCTGGTATCCGGTGCCGCCTTTGTTATCGTCATCTGCGGGACCCTGGCGGCGACCCTGTTGCAGACACCGGTGCCGGTAATGAAGCACTCGATGAAGGTTGTCGGCTGGATATTCCGCCCGCCGACAAGTGATGTCGACGGCATGATCGAAAAGATAGTCAGCTGGAGCCAGCTGGCGAGGAAGGAAGGTCTCCTCGGTCTGGAAGGGGCCGTGGAAAACGAGCCCGATCCCTTTGTCAGGAAGCTGCTGCAGCTGCTGGTGGATGGCAGTGAACCCGAAGTCATACAGAACATCATGGAGGTGGAAATCGGTACCCGCGAAGACACGGACACGGCCGCGGCCAAGGTCTTCGAGTCCATGGGTATCTATGCGCCCACGATGGGTATTGTCGGCGCGGTACTGGGCCTCATGGCGGTGATGCAGAACCTGGCCGAGCCGTCAAAGCTCGGTTCGGGTATTGCCGCGGCGTTCGTGGCAACAATCTACGGCATCGGCTCTGCCAACCTGTTTTTCCTGCCGATGGCGGGTAAGCTCAAATCGATCATCCTGGTCCAGACTAAAGCGCGGGAAATGGTCGTCGAGGGCGTTGTCTCGATTGCACAGGGTGAAAACCCCCGCAATATAGAAACCAAGCTGCAGGGCTATCTGGTTTAGGGCTGGCAGGCGATGAAACGCAAAAAACGCCACGAAGATCACGTCAACCACGAAGCCTGGGCCATTCCCTACGGAGACCTGGTAACGCTTCTGCTGGCGTTCTTCGTGGTGATGTACGCTATCTCCTCGGTGAACGAGGGCAAGTACCGCGTGCTGTCCCAGTCCCTGGTCGCCGCCTTTCGCGGCACGCCGAAGACGACCCGCCCTATCCAGATCGGCGACAATCCCACCTCCGGCGGCGCCGAGCAGGGGATGAATGACGCCCTGCCGCGGGGCAGCGTCGACAGAAGCACATTGTCGCTGCCGCTGAACAGCCCGGTCGGTGACGTCGCGCCCATTCCCATGCCAAGTGAGGACGCGATGCGCGAGAATCTCGATAGTATGGCGGCAGACATTCGCTCGGCGCTGGCGGAACTGATCGACCTTGACCAGGTGCGCGTCCGGGCGACGCCCCTGTGGCTGGAGGTCGAGATCAAGACAGACCTGTTGTTCCCCGTCGGCGTAGCGGAGGTATCGCAGTCGGCTCTGCCGGTTCTGGAGCAACTCGGCGATATCCTGCAGCCCATGCCCAATCCTCTCCGGGTTGAGGGCCATACCGATGATGTGCCTATCAGCACGACACGCTTCCCGTCCAACTGGGAACTCTCGGCGGCGCGGGCCAGTCGGGTTGTGCGCCTGTTTCAGGAAACAGGGGTGGCGCCGGAGAGAATGGTGGCGGTCGGGCTCGGCGAGCACCGGCCCATCGATGACAATGACAGTGTTGAAGGCCGCAACCAGAATCGGCGCGTCAGCGTCGTCATACTGGCTACGGATGATTCGCCGGAAAATCTTGTCAAATCGCTTAGAGATGTTGAGGTTGGTTCATGAGAACCTGGACGGTGGCAAACCAGAAGGGCGGCGTCGGCAAAACGACGGCGGTCGTAACGCTGGCTGGCTGGCTGCGCGAGCAGGGGTACCGAGTGCTCCTGGTGGATCTCGACCCGCAGGCGTCGCTGACCAGCTACTTGTCACGGGATGATGAAGCGGCAAAGCGCAGTGTCTACAATCTGTTTGACGACCAGGACGCCAAGGCGACTGAACTGTTGCTCGAGGGTATCGGCAAATATGATCTGGCCCTGCTCGGCGCAACGGCGGCCATGGCAACGCTTGATCGGCAGCTGGGAAGCCAGCAGGGGCAGGGGCTGGTGCTGCACAAGGCGCTGGCGCCGTTGGCGGCGCGTTTTGACTACGTGCTGCTGGACTGCCCGCCAACCCTCGGGGTGCTCATGATCAATGCCCTGGCCGCGGCCGATCGCGTGGTGGTGCCCACCCAGACCGAGCATCTGGCGCTCAAGGGTCTCGAGCGGATGACCCGCACGCTGGCGATGGTCAATCGCTCGCGCCCTCGGTATCTTGAACACCTGATTGTGCCGACTATGTTTGATCGCAGGACGCGGGCATCGAATCATGCTCTCGAGGAATTGCGCAGGCTCTATCAGTGGCCTGTACTGTGGTCCGGTGTCGTGCCCGTCGATACGCGTTTCCGCGAGGCCAGCGAACAGGGCAAACCGCTGTCCCAGCTGGCGCCGGACAGCCGCGGTGCGGAGGCATTCCGCCGCCTGCTGGAGGATCTGCTGGCGATGGATAAAGACGAGTTCAATGGGCGTGGCGTGGCATGAGCGAGCCGCGCGAACATCTCACGGCGGCGGAACTGGCAATCGACAGCTACCTGGACGAGTTGTTGCAGGAACCTGTCGAGGAAGCACCCGGTGAAATTGCCGCAGCGGTGGATGAGTATTGCGTTTTTGATGTGTCGGGACTGCTGGTGGCAGTGCCCGCCGCCCGGGTGCACGGGGAAATAGCCCGGCCGCGACTGCGGCCGCAGCCGGGCGCGATGCAATGGTTGCGCTGGGCGTCGCACGGCGAACTTGAAAGACCCCTGGTCGATATTGCGCTGCTGGTATTGCCGGCTGACCTGGCGCCGGGCTCAATCCCGCTGGCTGAACGCTGTGACAGGGTATTGACGCTGGACGATGGCAGCTGGTGGCTTGCGCTCAATGGACCGACCCGCACCGAGGTGATTGATGCCGGCGCGGTGTGTTGGCGGGGGCCCCGGGGCCGGCGCCCGTGGTTGGCGGGAACCCTCGCGGACAGGTGCTGCGTATTGCTCGACACCGACAATATCAGGCAGCTGGCTCAGTGGGCTGCCGGCGGGCCCGGGGCGTGCAGCGAGAGACAGGCAGTGGATGTGCCCGGATGACAGAGGGAGTGATAGGCGATGAACTTTGACCAGCAGGATAGCCAGGGCGCGACTGATCTACACGTCGATGCGCTCGACAACCTCAATGAGCGTGTAAGTGCAAATCGGAACGAATGGTTGCGCTTTGTTGTAGATCGACAGGATTATGGCCTCAGCGTGATGCAGGTGCAGGAGATCCTGTGCGCCGGCGACATCACGCCGGTATCCGGTGCCGCCCATTTTGTGCTCGGTGTTATAAACGTGCGCGGCAGTATCGTGACCGTGGTGGACGCCAGACGACGGCTGGGTCTGCCCCCGAGGGAGGCGACCGACAGCATTGACTGGATCATCATACTGGATGTCAATGATGAACACGTTGGCCTGGTTGTAGATGAGGTGCTGGAAGTTCAGGTGCTGGATAATAACCTGGTAGAAAAATTCCAGGGTGACACGTCTTTCGATGTCGACGGTGTTATCGAAACGGACAGCGGCCTGATCATACTGGTTGACGCTGCCATGATGGCAGGCATGAACGAAGTGGTCGGGCAGCATGGTGCTGCCGCTTGATCCGCTGAGCCGAGTGCTCCCGCCGCTGCGTCCCGGCACCCGAGGGCCGCGGCGGGGAGTGCGCGACAATAATAAATCTGTCGGGGATGAGTCGGAAACCGAAAGCGAAACTGACACCGAAAACGAAACCGGGGCCGTGGAAAAGGGCGATGACCGGGGCGATGATCGGGAATATGACCGCGCGCAGCAGGCAGAGGACGGCCCGGAAGATGATGGGCATTTGTTTGATGACTATGCCTGAAAACCCCTGATCTTACTGGGATCTGTTCAGAAAAGGTCCACTGAACCCTGGTCGAGGTTCCTCTGCAGCACTGCCTTGCGCTTTATTTCCTCCCAGATCACGCGCTGCCTGGCAATGCAGGCAGTGAGCTGGTGAGTATCCTCGACGGTTTCTACCTCCTGTGCAGCCTGGCGCAGTGAGGCAACGCTGCGTCGAGCCTCGTCCAGAGCCTGTGCCGCGATGTCTTCGAACTGCAGCGCGCGCACCGCACCGGAGACGGCCGCCTCCAGATCGCCGCTACCGGCGCTTTCCGACGTGGCCCGGTGTGCACCGGAAAGGTGATAAATCTGGTCAAAGCTTGAGGATAGCTGTACGACGGCTTCTGCAATGATGTCGGCGATGCGGTTGATCTCATCTTCCACGTCGGCCAGCTCACTGCTCAGTATGGAGCCGAGCTCATTACATGCCGTGATCTCGCGCGCGGACGAACTGTCTTTTTTTCCGGAATCGGTGCCGCTCGGAGGGCGGGAATCACTCATGGCTTGCTATAACCCTGAATCTGCGTGCGCTTGCTTTTCTATCGCTGCCAGCAAATGGCTGGTGATACTGTTGAGCGGCAGTATCTCGCAGGTGGCCCCGCGCTTAACGGCTTCTCCCGGCATGCCCCAGACCACGCTGGTTTCTTCATCCTGGGCGATGGTGTGAAGACCCGCCTCGTGCATTTCCAGCAGCCCCGCTGCGCCGTCGGCTCCCATACCCGTCAGCAGTGCGGTGACGGCGTTTTTTCCTGCCGCCTGCAGCACGGAGCGGAACAGAACGTCGACACTGGGGCGATGGCGATTGACGGCTTCGCCGTCGTTCAATCGGCACATGTAGCGCGCGCCATCACGCATCAGCATCAGGTGCCGGTCCCCCGGTGCGACAAAGGCATGTCCGGGTATCACCACATCGCCATCCTCGGCTTCCTTGACGTTGAGAGGGGTCACCTGGTGCATGCGAGCGGCAAAGGCGGCACTGAAACCGGGTGGAATATGCTGGGCAATCACGATACCGGGCGCATCGCGCGGCATGCCCATGAGAACGTTCTTGATGGCCTCGGTGCCGCCGGTCGACGCACCGATAGCAATAATCCGGTCAGTCGTGCGCAGGTGCTGGGGAGGGCGCCGGGGAATCACGGCATCAGACGCATAAAGAGGCTGCGGTGTCTCCAGGTTGGCCAGGCGCTTGATCTTGGCCACCGCCGCCGCCCTGACCTTTGCCGTGAGCTCGTCGACGTAGTCGCCAAGCGCACGGTTGACGTCCATCTTGGGTTTGGTGACAAAGTCCACGGCGCCCAGTTCAAGCGCTTCGAATGTGACGTCCGCTCCCTGTTCGGTCAGCGTCGAGACCATGACGACCGGCATCGGTCGCAGGCGCATGAGATTGCGCAGGAAGGTGATTCCATCCATACGCGGCATCTCGATATCCAGCGTCAGCACATCCGGCTTGAGGCTCTTGATCTTGTCGCGCGCAATAAAGGGGTCCGGCGCAGCACCAACCACCTCTATGTCCGGTGCGCTGTTCAGCATGTCGGTCAGCAGGCGGCGAACCAACGCAGAATCATCGACTACCAGAACGCGAATGTTTTCCGCCATTGAACTGCAATCCCCTGCCTAGAAAAGTTCGATATCGCCCTGTATGGGGGCTTCAACCAGTTCTTCCATATACTGGCTTTCGCGTTGAACGATCGTATCGTTATGTACTGAACGCAGCTTCTTCACCTGTGCCCGCCCGCTGTCGGGGAAAAAATTGACTTTGCGTGGATACAGGCTGCCCAGATCCTCGGCCAACAGTTTCAGGCCCTCAACCTGCAGAAACTCGTGCAAAAAAGCAATGTTTTTACGCCCGACATCGGACAGATTGGATACGATTCTGCCGCCGCCGAAGGCTTTCGCTTCCAGGTTGTCGCGGCGACCCCCGGCCTTGAGTATCTCGTTGATCAATTGCTCCATGGCATAGCTGCCATAGCGCGCCGAGCTGGAACCGCCGCCCCAATCATCGGGTTGAGCACTGCTTGGCAGCATGAAGTGGTTCATGCCACCGATGCCGAGTTTGCGATCCCGAATACATGCCGATACGCAGGATCCGAGTACGGTAGTGATCATTTCGCCGCTGATAGAGATGTAGTACTCCCCGGGCAGCAGCTTGGCCGCGTGCAGGTTCCGAGAGGGATCCCAGTAGCGCTTGATATGCTCGAAGCCGGGAAGTGCGCGAGGGCGCGCTGTAGCACTGCTCCCTTTGGCGTGTAATGTTTGCATTGAATGGGTGGCCCTAGCTTATCCGCTGGTAGACGGTGCTTCCCAGCAGCTTGAAGCGCTCGCTGACCCGGTATAGCGTCTCCGAGTGCCCGATGAACAGGTGGCCCTCGGGCGTTATCTGCTCGGCGAAGCGGTCAAACAGTGCGCGCTGGGTGTCTTTGTTGAAATAGATCACCGTATTTCGACAGAAAATGAAGTCGAATTGATTGCGCAATGGCCAGGGATCGAGCAGATTGAGACGCCTGAACGTGATCATCTCGCGCAGCTCCTGCCGCACGCGCACCTGGCCCTCATGCTTACCCTTGCCGCGCAGAAACCAGCGCTTACGCCGCTTGTCGCTGATTCCGGTAATGCGTTCCAGCTTGTACTGGCCCGCCGCAGCGGTGGCCACTACCGAGCTATCCAGATCGGTGGCGAGAAGCCGGACAGACCAGTCTGCCGGCGTGTGTTCCGCCAGTACGATGGCGAGCGAGTACGGTTCTTCACCGGTGGAGCACCCCGCCGACCACACGCGCAGCTCTTTTTCTTTTTTTTCGCTGACCAGCTTGGGCAGCAATTCGCGCTGCAGAAAATCAAAATGGTGCGCCTCGCGGAAAAACGAGGTCAGGTTGGTGGTCAGGGCATTGACGCAATGCTCCAGCTCCTCGCCGTCACCGGTTTCCAGGTGGCTGCAATAGGCGCTGAAGCTGGGCAGGCCCAGCGCGCGCAGGCGTCGCACGAGCCGGCTGTAGACCAGACTGCGCTTGGCGTCGCTGAGTTCAATACCAGCGTGCTTGGCAATGAACTGCTTGATGAAGCTGAAGTCCCTCTCGGTGAGTTCAAACTCACGCTCGCGTTCTGCTGCGGGAGCCGCAGTAGCTGTCTCCTGAAGGTTGGACTTCATCGTATTGTGTTTCCTGGTTATCCATGTTGCGGCTTCCTGACGCCAGGCCCGGCTGATCTCAGCGGGCCGCGGGCTGAACGGCTTCGATTATAGAGGCACGCTCCGTCAGAATTCCTCCCAGTCCTCGCTGGCGCCGCTGTCTCTCGCGGGGCGCGATTTGGCGGCCGCTGCCGGCTTTGGCGCGGGGCGTCGGGCGTTGCCGGCGGCTTGCGGCGCCTGCATCCGGGATTGCGGCGCCGGTGCCGTTCCGGCATCGTCACCGGTGTTGAAGATCGACACCAGCTCCTGCAGGGACTTTGACTGGTCGTCCATGGACTTGGATGCCGCTGCGGCCTCCTCAACCAGCGCCGCGTTCTGCTGAGTCACTTCATCCAGCTGTGTGACTGCCTTGTTGACCTCCTCGATGCCTGATGACTGCTCCTGCGCTGACGCGGCAATTTCCGCAATGATGTCGCTGACTTTCTTTACGGCGGTGACAATTTCGCTGAGGGTAGCGCCGGAGTTGTCCACGAGTTTACTGCCGTCCTCGACCTTGCCGACACTGTCCTTGATCAGGGTCTTGATTTCCTTCGCTGCCTCGGCGCTGCGCTGGGCGAGGTTGCGTACCTCGGCAGCCACCACCGCAAAGCCGCGGCCCTGCTCGCCGGCACGCGCTGCCTCTACTGCCGCATTCAGTGCCAGCAGATTGGTCTGGAAAGCGATCTCGTCGATTACCCCGATGATTT
>CAYFVJ010000028.1:0-6554 GCA_964346555.1 uncultured Alteromonadaceae bacterium
TGCATGAGTACGGCGGCGACATCAGCCAATTCCGCGTCGTCAAGCTGTATCCGTCACGGCTCGACCAGATCGGTATCTCAAAGACAGAACCGGGGGATGAAAACAACCAGGACATCTCCTCGCTCGTGGGTAAAGTGGATATCCGCAAGCTCGAGGATTTTGCGCAGGATGATGCCGACGCCTATGCCTTCTCCGGTGCTCTGTGCCGAGCCAACCAGGGCATTATGGAGTTCGTCGAGATGTTCAAAGCACCCATCAAGGTGCTGCACCCGCTGTTGACGGCGACTCAGGAGGGTAACTACAACGCCACCGAGGGACTCGGCGCAATTCCTTTCGAGGGCACCATCCTTGCGCATTCCAATGAGTCAGAGTGGCAGACTTTCAGGAACAACCGCAACAACGAGGCGTTTATCGACCGTATCAACATTGTCAAGGTGCCTTATTGCCTGCGGTTGACGGAAGAAGTTCACATCTACGAGAAGCTGTTGCGCGACAGCTCGCTGGCGGCGGCGCCCTGCGCGCCGGACACGCTGGATATACTCGCCCAGTTCACGGTGCTGTCCCGCCTGAAGGAGCCGGAGAACTCGAATATTTACTCGAAAATGAAAGTTTACGATGGGCAGAATCTAAAAGACACGGACCCCAAGGCCAAGTCAATACAGGAGTATCGCGACGCCGCGGGGGTCGATGAGGGCATGCAGGGGCTGTCCACGAGATTCGCTTTCAAAATCCTGTCCAGGGTATTCAATTTCGACGCGACGGAAGTCGCTGCTAATCCGGTACATCTGCTTTACGTGCTCGAACAGCAGATTGAACAGGAACAATTCGCAGCTGACGACAATGACCGGTATATGAGGTTTCTCAAGGAATACCTGGCACCGCACTACATCGAATTTATCGGCAAAGAGATCCAGACAGCTTACCTCGAGTCCTATTCAGAATACGGACAGAATATTTTCGATCGCTACGTCACGTATGCAGACTTCTGGATCCAGGATCAGGAATATCGTGACCCGGAAACGGGTGAGATCCTCGATCGTGCGGCGCTCAATGACGAGCTGGAGAAGATCGAGAAGCCCGCGGGCATCAGTAACCCCAAGGATTTCCGCAACGAGATCGTCAACTTCATGCTGCGCGCCCGAGCCAAAAACAACGGCAAGAATCCGGATTGGCGCAGCTACGAGAAGCTCAAGTCGGTCATTGAAAAGAAAATGTTCGCGAATACGGAGGAACTGCTGCCGGTTATTTCATTTAACGCCAAAGCGTCCAGCGAAGACACCAGAAAGCACGATGACTTCGTCAGCCGGATGGTCGAGCGCGGTTACACGGAGAAGCAGGTGCGCCTGCTGTCCGAGTGGTATCTGCGCGTGAGGAAATCCCAGTAGCGGTACCTGGTGTAATCAAGCGTAGGGAGTGACTTTGTGGCGCATCTGATTGATCGGCGAAGCGATAGTCGCAACCGCAGCACTGTCAATCGTCAGCGTTTTCTGCAGCGCTATCGCAAACACATCCGCAAGGCGGTGTCCGAGGCGGTGGGGAATCGCTCCATCACCGACGTGGAACAGGGCGAACACATAACCATTCCCCGCGACAAGCTGACCGAACCCACCTTTGCCCATGGCCAGTCGGGTCGCAGAGAGCAGGTTTTCCCGGGAAATCGGGAATTCGTAGCGGGCGACCGCATCCGACGGCCGCCTGGCGGCGGTGGCGCTGGCCATGGCGGCGATGCCAGTGATAGCGGGGAGGGCATGGATGAGTTCGTGTTCCAGATCACGCAGCAGGAATTTCTGGATTTCATGTTTCATGACCTGGAATTACCGAATCTGGTACAGCGGCAACTCGTCGGCTCGGATGCCTTCAGAACGAGGCGCGCCGGCTACACCACGGTAGGGGACCCCAGCAAGATCAATATTGTGCGTTCTTTACGCGCCGCCCAGTCCCGACGTATCGCACTCGGCAGCGGTAAACGCTCACGGCTGCGGGCGCTCCAGGAGGAGCTTGAGGAGTTATTGCTGCTGAGTGAACCTTCCTCGAGTGATCAGGAGCGAATTCAGGCGCTGCAGGCGGACATCGCGGAGTTGCGGCGAAAACTCGAGCGGCTGCCTTTTATTGATCAATTCGACATTCGCTATAACCTGAGCGTGAAGGAACCGCGACCGAGCTCAAAAGCCGTGATGTTCTGCATCATGGATATTTCCGGCTCAATGGACGAGGACACGAAGGCAATAGCGAAGCGCTTTTTCATCCTTCTTTACCTGTTTCTGCAGCGCAACTACGACCACACTGAGGTGGTGTTCCTGCGTCACCACACCAGCGCGCAGGAAGTGACCGAAGAGGAGTTTTTTTACGCTCGCGACACCGGGGGTACGATTGTATCCAGCGCACTGAATCTCATGCGGGATATTATTGCCGAGCGCTACCCGACATCAGAGTGGAACCTCTACGCCGCACAGGCATCGGACGGCGACAACTGGCACGCCGACTCCAGTGTCTGCCACGATCTTCTCATCAACGACATCATGCCACAGATGCAGTATTACGCTTATGTGGAAATTACTCCGCGGCAGCACCAGTCGCTCTGGTATGAATACGAAGCCGTTCAAGCCGCCTTTGAGGATCAGTTTGCGATGCGCCAGATCGTGGAGGTCGGCGATATCTACCCGGTATTTCGCGAACTGTTCCAGAGGAAGCCCGCGTGAAGAAAGCTCCGATATCAACCGACTCGCAGTGGACCTATGATCTTGTCAGCCGCTATGAGCAGGAGATAGGCGATCTCGCTGACGAGTTTGGTCTCGACACGTATCCGAATCAGATCGAGATCATCAATTCGGAGCAGATGATGGATGCCTATGCCGCCAGCGGCATGCCCATCTATTACCACCATTGGTCTTTTGGCAAGAACTTCCTTGGCGTAGAGCATCACTACAGCCGCGGCCAGATGGGGTTGGCATATGAGCTGGTTATCAACTCCAATCCGTGTATCGCCTACCTGATGGAGGAGAACACGATGACCATGCAGGCCCTGGTGATCGCCCACGCCTGCTTTGGACACAACTCCTTTTTCAAAGGCAACTACCTGTTCCGCGCCTGGACCGATGCCGGGTCGATCGTCGACTATCTCTTGTTTGCGCGCAGCTACATTGCGCAGTGTGAGGAAAAGCACGGCGTCGAGCGGGTGGAGAGATTGCTCGATTCCTGTCATGCGCTCATGAACTTCGGAGTCGACCGCTACAAGCGCCCCCACCCGATCTCCGCCGTAGAGGAGTCGCGTCGGCAGGAGGAGCGTGCGGAATATCGACAGCGTCAGGTAAACGATCTGTGGCGAACGATACCTACCGGAGAAGCGGGGAAGAGCAGCGAGGCGAGCCCGCGCTTTCCGGAATCCCCGCAGGAAAATCTGCTTTACTTCATGGAAAAGAACGCACCGCTGCTCGAGGCCTGGGAGCGGGAAGTGCTGCGTATCGTGCGTAAAATCGCCCAGTATTTTTATCCGCAACGCCAGACCCAGGTCATGAATGAGGGTTGGGCGACATTCTGGCACTATACGCTGCTAGGCGAGCTTTACGAGCGCGATCGGGTTACCGAGGGTTTCATGCTGGAATTCCTGCAATCCCATACCAGCGTTATCTATCAGCCGGGATTTGACAGTCCGCACTTCGCGGGGATCAATCCCTACACGCTGGGGTTCTCTATCATGTGCGATATACGGCGCATCTGTGAGGCACCCACGCAGGAGGATCGGCGGTGGTTCCCCGACATTGCCGGCGGTGACTGGTGCCAGACCCTGGATTTTGCCATGCGCAATTTCAAGGACGAGAGTTTTATATTGCAGTTTCTGTCGCCGAGGATCATACGGGAAATGCGGCTTTTTTCCCTGCTGGATGATGATCGGCGGGCAGACATCGAAGTCGCTGCGATCCATGACGATGACGGCTATCGCTATGTACGCGAGGTGCTCGCCGGCCAGTACAACCTGGGCGACCGCGAACCCAATATAGAGGTGGTCGACGTCGACATCCGCAATGATCGTGCATTGTATTTGCGTCATGCCCAGAACCGGTCCCGCGGCCTCGATTCGCAGACTGACGAGATGCTGCGCCACCTGCACCGTCTCTGGGGCTTTGATGTACACCTCGATTCAATAGAAAACGGGCAGGTAGCTGCCAGCTACCATTGCCCGGCGTCCTGACAGAGCTTAACTAACCTGCTGCCAGGCAAATTGCGCGTCCATGATCCGTGGTTTCGACCAGGTCCCGGTGCAGCGCCACGATCGCCCTGTCGTAATCGTCCTGCAGCACGAAAAACTGCATGTCCACCTGGCGGCGCGACTGGTGCATGGCGAGCACTGAAATATTGTCTTTCGCGAGTGCGCCCACGGTACGTGCAAGGATGCCGGGAATCTGCATGTCGCTGCCAATCGCCGAGACGATGGCGACTTTCTGCTGGTCGAGTTCCGCACTGGGGTAGAGTTCCTCGATAGCGCGGCGGATTCGCTTGATGGACTTCAGGTTGCAGGCGAGGTAGTGCGTGATGGTGTTGGCGTTGATGTCCTTGGATACGATGTGCGCTTTGAAGCGTCGCATCACGCCGAGGATTTCACGGTCATATACCGCCACCTGGCCAACCATGTCCTGGTCGAATAATTCCAGTGCGTAGACATTGCGACTGCCCGCAATGATCTCGACGCAGGGTGTACTGCTCACGTAGTCGGGGGTCAGCAGTGTGCCCGTGTGCTCTGGCTCGAAGGTATTCTTGATGCGCAGGGGTATCCCCGATTTGCGCAGGCCTTTTGCCGCCTTCGGATGAATTGCCTCCATGCCGAGGTTCGCGAGCTGATCGGCTACGTCGTAATTGGTGCGACCGATGGGCACAACGTTTTCCTCACCGACCACCTTGGGGTCGGCGCTGCTGAGGTGGTATTCCTTGTGAATAATCGCCTCGCGCGCCTCGGTCAGCACCGCCAGCCGACTGAAGGTCATCTCGCTGTAGCCGCGATCGAAGCTCTCCATCAGGCCATCATCGCTGTGGGCATAACCAGTGACGATCGGTATTGTACTGTGGACATCCACTCCTTTCATGGCGTCGAGAATGCGATCATCCAGCGGCAGGTGCTCTTCACTGCGCCACGCCGTCAGGTCGATAAAGCAGGCCTCCACGCCGTCGCGCTGCAGCAGTGTCGCTGTGTTCCAGGCGCTGTGGGCCTCGCCCAGGCTCGCCAGCATTTCGCGGACCGTTGCCAGATGAGACTCGAGCGCGAAGTGACCGTGCTGGCACAGGCGCTGCAGATCCTCGAGGCAGCGCTCGGCGGAAGCCAGACGCTTGTCGATGAAGTCGTTGGCATGTTTCAACTCTTCAGGCTCTGGAAATAACGCCTCGTTCAGCGTGTAGATATCGCCGCGAAGCAGGGTGAACTCCTCCCGCCAGCTGCCCTCATGCTCGCTGCTGGCGAACAGGGCATAGACCCCGGGTCGCCCCGACTTTTTATGCTCGAGCAGGCGATTCGTGATACCGGCATAGGCCGAGACGACAAAAATGCGTCCGTAGGGCGTATTTTCACCTCCGGCGAGAATGATGTTGTCGCGGACCGCTGCGTAATCCAGCATGGACGTGCCGCCGATTTTTTCGACCGTGTGAGTATTCATGCGACTGCCTATTCCTATTCGTCCAGCAATTCGTAGGCGCCCTCGGCGTTATGCACTTCCTTGCCGGTAACCGGCGGGTTGAACACGCAGGCGAGCTTCAGTTCCTTGGTAGCGCGTAAATAGTGTTCGTCATGCAGATTCAGGTTGTAAAGGGTACCCGGGGTGATCGGGTATTTCCTGCCATCGGCGATAGTTTCCACTTCGCCTTCTCCGGAAATGCAGTAAACGGATTCCAGGTGATTTTTGTAGTGCATGCGGAAATCCGCGCCCGCGTAGATCGTGGTGATATGGAACGAATACCCCATGTTGTCGTCCTTCAGCAGCAGCCGGGTGCTCTCCCAGTTGCCATCCGGTGACACAATGCGGCGTTCGGTCTTTTCTGCTTCAGCCAATGTTCTCACTATCATGATTTAATCCTCTGTATCCACCAGGAGTTTGGGGAGTGCCGCCCGGCATTTAGCCGCTGCTGGTAAACGGGCCTATACGAACACGCATTTCTGTGTCGTGCTGGCCGCCGAAGTGGGCATCGCGGTCAAAACCAATTTCATGCTGAAGCTCTGCGTCGCGTCCCTGGGCGAACTTGCCGAACAGGCCCCAGGAGGCGGCGTTCTCTTCAGTGATCGTGGTTTCCATAAAACGGACGTCGCGACAGGCGGGCCGATCCACGATGTGGTCAAGCATTCGCAGTGCCAGACCCTGCCCGCGCGCGGCGCCGCCTACGGCTACCTGCCAGATGAAAAGCGTGTCGGGTCGTTCGGGAATCAGGTAGCCGGTGATTGCACCGACAAGCGCGCCGTGAAGTTCTGCGACCACGGAGGTGTGGCGGAAATGGGAACACTGCAGCAGGTTGCAGTACAGGGAATTGGTGTCCAGCGGCGGGCAATCAGCAATGAGTGCATGAACTGCGGCACC
>CAYFVJ010000028.1:6654-21662 GCA_964346555.1 uncultured Alteromonadaceae bacterium
GCGCCCGCTGCAGAGACGATACCGCAGCCCAGGTCCCGTCGCTCCAGTTCGTCGATGAGCATGCCTGCCATCATGGCTCCCGTCGCACCCATGGGATGACCCAGCGCGATGACGCCACCATTGACGTTAAGCTTTGCGTCGTCGATGCCCAGGGTGCGCTGGCACATGATACTGGTAGCGGCGAAGGCCTCGTGGATTTCGAACAGATCGACATCCGCGCTGCTAAGGCCCTGGCGCTGCATTAACGCGCGCGCCGCCTCGACGCAGCCGGACAGCACCTGTAGCGGATCCGCGCTGACGGTAACGCTGGCGCTGATGCGCGCGCGGGGCGACATGCCGCTGCGACTGGCCAGTTCGTTGTCGCCCACCAGCACCAGGGCCGCGCCATCCGCCATGGCCGGCGAGTTGCCGGCGGTATGGATGTGCGTGATGGATTCCAGGTGGTCGTGCCCCTGCAGCTGCAGGGCATCGGTCCCAGCGGCGCCGATCTCGGCGAAAGCCGCGGGCAGGGCAGCCAGATCCTCGGCGCTGATATCGGCCCGAATGCATTCGTCCTGTGCAACAGTGCCCTGAGAGGTGCCGATGGGTACCAGCGACCTGCTGAAGTAGCCGGCCTCGCGCGCCTGCGCCGCCCGTTGCTGGCTGGCGAGTGCGACCGCATCCGCCGCCTCGCGACTGACGCCGTGCAGGCTGGCGATCAGGTCCGCACCGCTGCCCATCATCAGCATCCGGCAGGCTGCGGCAAACTCGGGGTCGCCGAAGACCCGTGCCTTGTCCGCCAGCATCGGTATCCGGGACATCATTTCTACGCCGCCGGCTACCACGGTGTCGGCGAGGCCGGCGTTGACCTTGGCGCCGGCCAGGGCTATCGCATCGATGCCCGAGGAACAGTAGCGGTTCACCGTGATTCCGGGCACCCAGGTCGGCCAGCCACTGTAGAGGGTGGAACTCTTGGCGATATTCCCCGCCTGTTCTCCCTGCTGGGTGACGCAACCGAGTATGACGTCATCGACGCTGGCGGGATCGAGCCCGCTGCGCTCTACCAGTGCCGCGTACAGCTGTTGCAGCAGAGCCTGCGGGGTGAGTTCGTGCAGCCCGCCGCTGTCCTTGGCGCGGCCGCGCGGGCTGCGCAGGGCGTCAAACAGGAACGCTTCCTTCATTCTCCGACTCCTATCACCAGGCTGGCGCAGGTGGTGGTGCTGCCGCCTACATTGAATGTGATCATGTTGCGGGCGTCATGGATCTGCGTATCCCCAGCGCGGTCTGACACCTGCCGGGCGCAGTCCAGGGCCATACGCACCCCGGTCGCTCCCACCGGGTGCCCGAGCCCGATCAGCCCGCCGCTGGCGTTGATCGGGAAGCTGCCGTCACGGGCGATGCGCCCGTCTTCCACCGCCTGCCAGCTCGCGCCGGGGGGCGTGAGGCCGCTGTGGTCTATGGCCATGTACTCGGTGACAGAAAAGCAGTCGTGTGTCTCGAGTCCGTCGACATCGGTAATGCCGGCATAGCCGGCGCGCTGCAGGGCGTCGCGCAGGGTTGCCTGCGCGTGGGGGAAAAGCAGAGGCTGGCCCTCGCTCAGTGCCAGCTTGCGCTCCAGCAGCAGCGGCGCGGAGTGGTGTCCCCAGCCCTTGATGCGCGGGATATCCTCGAGCCGCAGTCCCAGGGCCGTGGCGTGGATGCGGGCGATGTTCTCGTTGGCAAGCACGACGCAGGCGGCACCGTCGGTAATCTGACCGCAGTCCATTTTGCGCACACGCCCCTCGATGACCGGGTTCAGCGCGTCATCCTGGCTGAAACAGCCTTCCGGAAACTGCCACTTGCGCGTTTGGGCATTCGGGTTGCCCTTGGCATTGGCGAAATTGATCTGCGCAATCTGTGCCAGGTGCTCGGAGCGGATGCCGTGGCGCTGGTCATATTCCTCGGTGATGCGGTCGAACAGGAACGGCCAGGGGAAATCGCAGTCGCTGGCCTCCTGACCGTGAAATGTCGCGGCGCCAAGGTATTCCGCCCCGGTATGCCCATCCACATTGCGCATCAGCTCAAGCCCGAGCACGCAGGCAGTGCTGTAGTGCCCGGACTCGATGTCGCGCATGGCCGCCAGCATGGCCATCGAACCGGAAGCACAGGCTGCCTCGTGGCGGGATGTGGGAATCGCGCAGAGTTCCGGGTACACATGTCCGAAGAAGCCGCCGATCAGGCCCTGACCGGCAAACAGGTCGCCGACAAAGTTGCCGACATGGCCGACCTCAATCTGTGCCGGTTCAATGCCGGCGTCGGCGACCGCACCCTGAAGGGTCTCGCTGAACATCGCGTAGAGGTCGAGACCCTCGCGATGCCAGTTGCGTGCAAAATCGGTCTGGGCGCCGCCCAGGATATATACGTGATTCATGGCGTCTCTCCTCGCTGGCGTACAGCGTCCTGCAATTCGCCGCGCACGACTTTGCCCAGGGGGTTGCGCGGCAGGGCGGTGAACACCTCGAGCCGCTCCGGCAGCTTGAATTTCGCGATGCCGCGCTCGGTCATCCAGGCACAGAGGGCCGCCAGTGTCGGCGGTTCGTCTCCCGCTATCGGCACCACGCAGGCGCAGATACGTTCCTCCAGATCCGCGTCCGGATAGGCGCATACCGCGGCTTCAGCAAGTCCCGGGTAGCCCTCCAGCAGGGTGTCGATCTCGCTGGGCGATATCTTGGTCCCGCCGCGGTTGATGATGTCCTTGCAGCGTCCGACGATCCGGTAGTAGATGGGCGGGTCGCCGCAAATCTCGACCATATCGCCGGTGCGGAACATGCCGTCGCTAGTAAAGACGTCATCCCCCGCGCCCTCGAGGTAGCCATCGAATACGCCGGGACCCGCGATACACAGTTCGCCCGGCACCCCGGGCAGTGTAATTTCCTCTCCCGTCCCGGGATCGATCACCCGTGTCGTGAGCGTTTCCTGTGCCAGACCATCGAAAGGCATGCCGGCGACGCCGAGCCGCGGAAACAGCTTCGCGCGGTGTTCGGGGGAGGGGGCATTGTCGGGCGTAGCGAACAGGCTGATACCCTCGTTGGAGCCGTAGAAATTGATTACCGGCTTGCCGTAGTGCCCCTCGATCACCTCGATCATGGCGGGCGACAGCGGTACGGAACCTGAGCCCACCGCGCGCAGGGCGCTGAAATCGAACTGCTCCCACATCGCCGGTTGCTGGGCCAGGCGGTTGAGCAGGGCGGGAGGCGCGATCGTGAAATTGATGCGCTCTTCCTGCAGCTGGCGCAGATAGATTGCCGGATCCAGCGGGTGATGCAGCACCAGCGTGCAGCCCAGGAGCGCCGAGGGAAACAGAAAGCCGCCGAGTGCCGCCATGTTGATAAAAGGAAAAGGCGCCAGCAGGCGTTCTCCCGGCCGATAGCCGCCGGCGGTCATGGTCAGGCGGCCCTGCGTGGTCCACATATTGTGCGAGCGCGGTACGCCCTTGGGCGTCCCGGTTGTGCCCGAGGTCCAGCACAGGGTAACAATGTCGTTGGCATCCGCCGGTGGCGATGCCCAGTCCCCGACCGGCGCTGTCGAACCGGTGTCGAGATCGCGGACGATGTCCAGGATGCGCAGGTCGGGTAGCGCCTCCTGCGCCTGCTGCACTAGGTTCGTGCCGCGAAACTCCGACAGTGTCAGCATCGCCGCGGGTTTGAGCGTACTCGCGAAGCCCGCGATCTCGTGTCGGCCGTACTGCACCGCAACCGGCGAAATAATGGCGCCGAGCTTGCTCAGCGCGTAGTAAGCGAGCACGAGTTCGCTGACATTGGGTAACTGCACGAGCACCGCGTCGCCGCGCTGTATGCCCGTGCCGGCGAGCGCCGCGGCCAGCCTGCTGCTCGCGGCATCCATCTCGGCGAAGGTCAGGCGGCGCACGGGGAGTCCCGTGAGTTCAGCCTTGTTGGGCGGGTCGACAAGGGCCTCGCGGTCCGGGTGTCGGTCGGCATTGGCGACCAGCAGGCCGTGCAGAGTGTGCGTGCCCCAGTGACCGCGCTGTGTCAGTGTGTCGATGCGTGCCTGGCTACTGGTCTGCATGTCTCAGGCCTCGCGGGCGCGCCGGTATTCGCTTTCCAGCCGGTCCACCAGTGTGGTGATGGGCAGTATATCCGAGATGGCCCCCACGCCCTGTCCGGCAGACCAGACGTCGCGCCAGCGCTTGGCGTCTGCCGCCGACTTGGTAATGTCGATATCGCCCGGATCCGGCATGTTGTCCGGGTCGTAGCCCGCGCGCTCAAGGCTGGCGCGCAGCCAGTTCGCCTTGACGCCGGTGAGTGCATCCGAGCACACGATATCCGCGCCGCGGGCGTCGACAACCATCTGCTTGTAGGCCGGGTCCGCGAGGCTTTCCTCGGTGGCGATAAAGCGCGTGCCCATGTAGGCGTAGTCCGCGCCGAGCACCTCGGCCGCACGTACGCCGCGCCCGTTGGCGATGCCGCCCCCGAGCACCACGATACCGTCCCACAGCTGGCGGATTTCCTGCACGAAAGCGAAGCCCGACTGCTGTCCCGTATGTCCGCCGGCGCCCGCCGCCACCAGTACCAGTCCGTCGACACCGGTTGCGATGGCCTTGGACGCGAGTCGCGTATCGATAACGTCTGCCAGCACCAGACCGCCGTAGGCGTGCACTGCCTCCACGGCCTCGCGCGGGCTGCCGAGCGCGGAGATCACTATGGGGGCCCGGTATTTCACGGCCAGCGCCAGGTCGTCGAGTCGGCGCTGGTTGGAGCGGTGCATCATCAGGTTGATCGCCCAGGGAGCATCGCGCTGCTCGTCGACGCCGCCTGTGATCTGATCGAGCCATGCCTCGAGGTCCTCGAGGGTGCGTGCGTTGACGGAAGGAAACGTGCCGACAATGCCGGCCTTGCAGCAGGCGATGACCATATCCGGTCCGGACTGCAGAAACATCGGCGCCTGGAAAACGGGTATTCGCAAACGCTCGAGTGGATTGGTCATGTCATATCCCGTGGCGCGTAACTTTTATTAACAGACCTGGAGTTTAAGTGAGCCTGGAATCTCAGGCAAGCTCGTGGCCTGTTTCCCTCTTGAGTCATCGCGTCCCGCCGCTGCGATCACAAAGCTTGCATAAAAAAACCAATTGCCTATACTTTGCTGTGACCGGCGCTCATGGAGTGCAAACTTTTGGTGACAAGGAGGCGTTATGCAAGCGCAACGCATACAGCAGGAATACCCATCGGTCGAGCAATGCATCGGTGGCGCCACGCATTTCACCGACGCGCCGCAGTGGATTTACAGCCTCGACAATCCCTATCTGCATGGGGCGTATGCGCCGACGCTGAACGAGCTGGATGTGTCCGGCCTGACCGTGGAGGGCGAGCTGCCAGCCGACCTCCAGGGCGCGTATTTCCGCAATGGTCCGAACCCGGTGTATCAGCCGAAAAATCGCTATCACCCGTTCGACGGCGACGGCATGGTGCACGCTGTGTATTTTCGCGATGGCAAGGTTTCCTATCGCAACCGCTATGTCGAGACCGAGGCACTGGTATCCGAGCGCGCCGATGGTCGCTCCATTTCACCCGGCGTGATGGGGCCGTTTGATTATTCCGTATCGCCCTTCGGTATCAAGGATACCTCTAATACAGACGTCGTTTACTTCAACGACCAGCTGGTGACACTCTGGTACAACGCCGGCAATCCCTATGCCCTGGATGGCCTGTCACTGCGGACCCGCGGTGGTTTTGACATCCCGGGACGTCGCCACCGTCGTCTCTCGGCGCACTCCAAGGTCGACTGGGCAACCGGCGAGATGCTGTTCTTCGACTACGGCGATGAGCCGCCCTTTATGACCTACGGCGTTGCCGACCCGGCGGGCAAACTCGTGCACGAGGCAGAAATCGACCTCCCCGGGCCGCGCCTGCCGCACGACCTCGGTATCACACGCAACTACGCGATCCTGCACGATCTGCCGTTCTTCCACGACATGGACATCCTGCGCAAGCACCGTCTGCGTGTGCTCACATTCCACCGCGATATCCCGACGCGTTTCGGCATTATTCCGCGCTACGGCAGGGGCAGCGAGGTGCGCTGGTTCGAGTGTGAGCCCTGCTACATACTGCACACGAGCAACAGCTGGGAGGAAGGCGACTGGGTGGTCATGGATGGCTGCCGATCGAGCAACCCCATGCCGGCAGCCCGGGACGAGGAAGGTGAACTCTCCCACATGCTGGCTTACATGCGCCTGGAGGCGAACAACTACCGCTGGCGCTTCAACCTGAAAACGGGTGAAGTGCGCGAGGGACCGATCGACGACCTGAACACGGAGTTCAACAAAACGAATCCGCTTTTTCACGGTGAGAAGAGCCGCTATGCCTATCACCAGCGCATTCCGCTGCTGCACGAGGGCGGCCACACGCTGCGTTTCACCGGACTGGTCAAGTACGACAACGAGACCGGCCGCCGCTGGGAATATGATTACGGTGCCGGCGTCTTCGGCAGTGAGGCGGTATTCGCACCGCGCACCGGTGCCGATCGCAGCGGCGCCGAGGACGACGGCTACGTGATCACCCTGGTCACCGACAGCAACTCCTGGCAGTCCGAATGCCTGGTGTTCGATGCCCGGGATATCGAGCGTGGACCGGTCGCGCGGGTGCATCTGCCGCACCGCGTGCCCTTTGGATTCCATGCCACCTGGGCGCGCGGCGAGGACCTGTTCGCCTGACGTGACAACCCTGTCGACCCGTGCCAATTCGATCAATCGGGCGCTGGATGAAATCGGCGACAAATGGTGCCTGCTGATCATTCAGGAAGTCTTCTGGGGTATCAACACGTTTACGGGCATGCTGGAGTCTATCGGCGCCTCCCGCGGTGTTCTCTCGGACCGGCTGAAGTGGTTGCAGAAAGTCGGCTGCCTGCGCAAGGCGTTGCCGGGCCGTGGTCGCCGTGGTGGTACCTACCATCTCACGCGCAAGTCTATCGATCTGTACGACAGCGCCATGATGGCGGTGGAGTGGGAGCGCCGGTACTACCGCAAGCCCGCCCTGGATGCCATCAAGCTGGTCCATAATCGTTGTGGCAGGGCCTTTTCGCCGCGCATGCAGTGCCGGGCCTGCGGGCATTCGGTGGACGGCCGCGAGGTCTCCTACAGCGCCGGACCGGGTGCCACTATGGATGCTCGCGAGAAAAAGGTGCGTCGCCGCTCCTCGATATCAGTGGATGAGGTGCCCAGCGAGCGCAGCGTATATCGCAATCTGATCAACCTTGTGGGCGATCGCTGGACGGCCAATCTGATAGCCCTGGCCTTTCACGGCCACAGCCGTTTTGAGGCCTTCCATCGCGAATTGCCGGTGGCAACCAATATCCTGGCCGATCGACTGCGCCTGCTCGAGCAGGCGGGGGTGTTCAGCAGCCGCGCCTACCGGCAGCGGCCGCGCCGCTTTGAATACTACCTGACCGAAAAAGGCTGGGATCTGTTTCCCTATTTCGTCACCCTGCTGCAGTGGGGTGACCGATGGTGCGATGACAGGGGTTCCGGCCCTCCGATAGTGCTGCAACACAAGAGCTGTGGCCATCCGCTGCATGGCGAGGTGGTTTGCGACCAGTGTGGTGAGCCGTTGAAAGCCTACAACGTCCGCATGACCCTGAGCTGAGGCGTCGCGGCGAGAGTGCGGTCATCAATGAATTCAAGCCAGCAAATACCGGGAGAACACCGTGACTGACTGCTTCAACAAAACTGACTACTTCAACAAACATGCCGAACTGCTCGAGAAGGCACTGGATGCCTGTGCCCATCGCTACTCCTGGAGCGCCTGGCCGGAAAACCCGAGTAGCAAGATCCACGGCGAGGAAAAGCCCGCCGCGGGAAAGGCCGCGTTCGAATCGCGGCTGCAGGCAGAATTCCCACTCGAGCAGCCGGGAACCACCGGGCATCTCGGCGCTGAAGTGTCGCCCTACACGCGCAAGTCCCTGGGCGTACGCTATCCCGCCATCGATGTGCCGGCACTCTATGCAGCGATACGCGAGGCGCAGCCGGCCTGGGCCGCCGCGTCGCCGCGGGATCGCGTCGGCGTCTGCCTGGAAATACTGCAGCGCTGCGGTGAGCATCTGTTCGAGAACGCCCACGCCACGATGCACACGTCTGGTCAGTCTTATGTGATGGCCTTCGCGGGCAGTGGTGCCAATGCCCTGGATCGCGGTCTCGAGGCGCTGGCCTACGCCCACAAGGCCATGGCCGACGTCCCCGCGCAAGCGCGATGGCAGCGCCAGTTCGGGCGCGATGGCGTCGCCGACCTGCACAAGCAGTACCGACTGATGCCGCGCGGCGTGGGCGTCGTCATCTGCTGTGCCACCTTCCCACTGTGGAACGCCTATCCCGCCCTTTGCGCATCGCTGGCCACCGGCAATCCGGTGGTGCTCAAGCCCCACCCAAGCGCCATTCTGCCCGTGGCACTGGTGGTCAAGACCTGTCGCGAGGTGCTCGCCGAGGCCGGCTTCGACCCGAACCTGGTCTCGCTGGTGGCGGATGAGCGCGAGGCTCCGGCCACCCTGGCGCTGCTCGAGCAGCCTGAGACGGCGATCGTCGACTTCACCGGCAGCCCGGGCTTTGGCGCCTGGCTGGAGCAGAACTGCCCGGGCATGCTGGTCTACACCGAAACGGCCGGCTGCAATTCGGTAGTGCTTGAATCCACGGACGATCTCACCGCGACCGCGCGAGCTATCGCCCAGTCCCTGTGCCAGGCATCCGCGCAGATGTGCACCAGCGTCCAGAACATACACGTACCGGCGGCTGGCGTTCGTGTGGCAGGTGAACTGTTCAGCGTTGCAGCGGTGTCCCGGGCCCTGGTGGACGCCGTGGAATTCTGGCTCGCCGATGCGCGCCGAGCGGCCACTCTGTGCGGCACACTGTTCGACGACAGCGTGCAGGCCACGGTGGATCGCTGTCGCGAGCAGGCGGCGGACGCCCGTATTCTGCGCGATTCATCGCCCTACGGGCACGCGGATTTTCCGGATGCGCGCACCGCGACACCGCTGATGATCGCCGTCGACGAGACGCAGCGCGACTGGTATCGACAGGAGGTGTTCGGCCCCGTGTCCTTTGTCATCAGCAACGCTTCGCGCGACGCCTGCCTGGCCGATGCAACGGGCAATGCGCGGGAATGCGGGGCCATTACTTCCCACGTCTACACGACAGATGAGCAGTTTATGCAAGAGGCCATTGAAGCTTATCACGCTGCGGGGGCCTCGGTGGCCTGCAACCTGACCGGCATGCCGATCAACTTTGCCGCCGCGTACTCGGATTACCATGTCACCGGGCTGAATCCGGCGGGGAATGCCTGCCTGGCCGATCTCGCCCTCGTCGCCGAGCGCTTCCGGATTTTGCAGAGCAAAGTGATGGCCTGAGGCCGGTGCCGATGGGCTACGCGCTAGGTTCGGTGACGCTCAGCCGACGTTACCTTGTAGCCCGCGGGCAATGGCGTGACAACCGGCGCGACGGCGCTAAACTGAGGGCGTCGATGGATTCCGCGAGCGAAAGGAGACACCCGTGCAGCAGGCACTCGCTACTATGCTCACCCTGCAGGACGCCATGAATGCCCGCGTGCACCCGAACTGGCATGAGCAGGATTTTGCCTGGTACCGGGCCCTGTGGATCGAGTGTGCTGAACTCATGGATCACTACGGCTATAAGTGGTGGAAAGCTCAGCAACCCGACATGCCCCAGGTACAGATGGAGGTCGTGGATATCTGGCACTTCGGGCTGTCGGCGCTGCTGGTCGGCAATCGCGATATTCCCGCGCTGGCGGTCGCGCTCGAGGCGCAGATTCGCGCCCACGCGGTTGCCGATGCCGATCTGCGTACGGCAACCGAGGCTTTGGCACGGGAGACGCTGATATCGCGGGGTTTTCCGGTCGGGGAATTTCTCGATGTCATGCACGCTGCAAAGCTGACGCTCGAGGAGCTTTATACAACCTATGTCGGCAAGAACGTGCTGAACACTTTTCGCCAGGATAACGGTTACCAGGATGGCAGTTACCGCAAGCTGTGGCAGGGGCGCGAGGATAATGAGCATCTGCACGACCTGCTCGGGATTCTGGACAGCACCAGCGCGACGTTCCCCGACGATCTCTACGCCGCACTGGCCCGGCGCTACAGCGATGCTGCCTGATACCGTCGACCCGGTTTCACTTCACGTCAGCTGGCCACACGAAATTATTGGTGATCCGGCTGGACACGGGGAGCTCGGTCGCTACTGCGCTCATGCGGCGCTGGCGTAGTCCTCTATCGACTCCGCCAGACGCAGATCGCGCTCGGTAATGCCACCCGCGTCATGCGAGGTCAGGGCAATGGTCACGCGATTGTAGACGTTGCTCCAGTCGGGATGGTGGTCCATAGCCTGTGCCAGCAGCGCGACGCGGCTCATGAAGCCCCAGGCCTCGATGAAGTCCGCAAACTTGAAATCCCGCGTGATCGTGTTGCCCCTGTGTTCCCAGCTGCCCAGGCGCGCCAGCGCCGTGGTCAATTCCGCCTCGCTCAACAAAGCCATCAGTTCGCCCTCCCGGGTTTATCAGATCGGTTCAGCGCCGCGTCATCAGGACACCGCACTCCATGTGGTCAGTGTAGGGAAACTGGTCGAAAAGGCCAAAGCGCGTCACCCGGTAATCCGCGGCCAGACAGAGCAGGTTGTCGCGCAGAGTCCAGGGGTTGCAGGAGACGTACACTATGTTGTCAAAACGACGCAAGGTAGAAAGCGTGGCGGGGTCAAGGCCCGCGCGGGGTGGGTCCACAAACACCGTATTCAACCGGTAGGCGCCGAGAGCCTGTGGCAGTGACTGCAGGCGACGGAATTCACGCTCACCGGCAAGCGCCTGTGCGACTTCCTCCGCGGCGAGTCGGATGATGTGCACATTGTCGATTGCGTTGTCCTCGAGATTATGCTGCGCCGCCCGGGTGGATACCTTGGACAGCTCGGTGGCGATCACTGTGCCGAATCGGCGTGACAGGGGCAGGGTGAAGTTGCCATTGCCGCAATACAGCTCCAGAAGATCGCCGTCGAGCGTCGCGGCGCAGGCGCTGGCCCATTCCAGCATGGCGGTATTGACCACGGCGTTGGGCTGGGTGAACGCCTGTTCGTGCTGGCGATAGCGGTAGCGCGTGCCGTCCACTTCCAGCGTCTCGGTGACATAGTCTCTGCCGATAACCGTTTTGCGCTTGCGGCTGCGCCCGACGATCGAGATCTGCAGCGTGTCTGCCAGCGAACGCGCCTGCGCTTCCCAGGCCGCATCCAGTGGCCGGTGATAGATGAGGGAGACCAGGCTGTCGCCGTCAAGCGTCGACAGGAATTCAACCTGGAACAGTTTGCGGCGCAGGTCCGGCGATGCTGCAACGCCGGAGAGAAGTCGCGGCATCAGTTCCTGTATGCGCTGGCAGGCGATCGGAAACGTATCGATGCGCACCGGTTCGCGCGGGGCGGCCGGATCGAACATGGCGTAGAAGCTGTCATCGCCCGTGTGCCACATGCGGAATTCCGCGCGCATGCGAAAGCCCTCGGGTGGAGAACCGTAGACGCTCGGCGCAGGGAGCGACAGGTCCGAGAGCAGCGTTATCGTGCGCTGGACTTTGTCATCCAGCAGCGACGCGTAGTGCTCGGTGGGGAGTGACTCGAGGTGCATTCCTGCAGTTACAGGCAGTTGGGTGGCTTCGGCAGGCCCGCGATCTTGCTCGCCAGCTTTGCCGGCGATCCGGGAAACAGGCTCAGCAGATACAGGCTCCGGCCCTTGTCCGGACCCAGTTCACTGGCGCAGCATTTCACCAGCGGGCGCATGGAGGGGGCGCTGTCGTAACGTGCATAGTAACGCCGCACGAGATCGATGATCTCCCAGTGTGCCGGCGTCAGCGTGATCCGCTCGCGCGATGCAATATCTTTCGCAACGTCGGGACCCCAGGCACTCAGATCGCGCAGGAAGCCTTCGCTATCGACTTCGACGCTCGAGGTATCCACCGCCTCAGAACCAGGCGCGCTGGCGCAGGTGCGCCTCTGATAGGGCGACAAATGCTGCATAATCGACGGGTGTGATCGCCGCGGCCCGCTTGTCCGCTAGTCCGGCTGCCGCCAGGTCATCTGCCAGCACACAGAGATCGACCCCCTCGCGTACCCAGTCTTTGTGCCAGCGGGCGTCGGCATTGGCAATCCAGGCGCTACGCCCGAGAAAGACCACGACGTCGCCGTGCTCCAGCTGCTCGATGCAGCGCTGGCAATCTGCGTGATCCGGCAGCAGGTTGACCGTGTGCAGCGTCATCTTCAGAAGCTTATCAGGTGATCGCAGTGGTCATACAGCGTACGCATACCCCTCGCGTCGATGAGCTCGATGAATTCCGGCAGTCCCGCCACGAGCCCGTAGGCGGCGAGCGCTGCCCGATCGGCGTACAGGCGGTCGATGTCGTACAGGGGCATGGAATCGATGATACGCCGCAGATCGCGGCGTCCAACGCGGGACGGGGTCGCATCCGGGGCCAGCTGGAGGACCCCCGCGCCACTGAACAGCACGCTGATGGGCTGCTCGAAGGCCGCGTAGGCGAGTACGGTATCGACGCCGGCGCGGGCCAGGGCGCCGCTCAGGGGGGCCTGCTGCAGCACGAACAGCATGTGCTTCTTGTCGGCCGGGTTCTCCATGCTCATGGATCAGCCGCCGAATGTCAGCACGCGGTCCGCGAGGTGAGTGGCCGAGACCAACTGGCCGAGACCGCCGATCCGGAAGCCCTCGGCAAGACTTGGCTGCAGTGCGCTATCTTTCGGCAGATCATCGACAGAATGCACACCGCGTTGCATCGCCGATGCCACGCACAGCACCAGGTCGATGTCGTGCTCCCGCGCGAGTGTTTGCCAGGCTGCCTGGCCAGACACCTCATCCTGTGGCGCTGCCAGCCCTTTCAGTCCCACGGCGGATGCGGCATCGGAAAAAAACACCGTATCCAGCGTATGTCCCTTCGCTATCACGGCCTTTGCGAATCGCATCGACGGCAACAGGCAGTTGCCATCGATTGGCGAGGAGAGGACGAGGAGGGCGTAGCGCATGACAGGGATTATAAAACAAAAACCCCGGCCGAAGCCGGGGTCCGTAAAGCGGCTGCCGTGGCGGGATCAGTCATCGCCGCCCAGGGCCGTCAGCAGGTGCAGCATGTGGATGAACAGATTGTAGATGTTCAGGTACAGACCCACTGTGGCGCGAATGTAGTTGGTCTCACCACCGTGGATGATGCGGCTTGTATCGAACAGGATCAGCCCGGACATGATCATGATGACTGCGGCTGAGATCGTCAACGACAGTGCCGGAATCGCCAGGAAGATATTCGCGATCATGGCGATGACCGCCACGATCAGGCCGACCATCAGGAACCCACCCATGAAGGAGAAGTCCTTGCGCGTGGTGAGTGCATAGGCCGACAGCCCGAAAAACACCACGGCGGTACCACCGAGCGCCTGCATAACCAGCGCCGGCCCGTTGGGTAGTGCCAGGTACTGGCTCAGCATGGGCCCGATCGACGCGCCCATGACACCCGTGAAGGCGAAGATCGCCGGCAGGCCCTTGGCTGTATCGGCCATCTTGTGCACCACGAACAGCAGTCCGAAGCCGATCAGGACGAGCACCAGCCCCGCGCCGGAGGGGAGCCCCATGGCCATGGAAATGCCGGCGGTGAAGGCACTGAACAGCAAGGTCATGCCCAGTAGCATGTAGGTATTCTTCAATACCTTGTTCGTGCTGACGAGGCCGTCAGCCCCTCTGCCTGCGACGTTGTAGACACCTCTGTTTTCCATCTTTAACTCCAGTCTGATAGCGAGTTGCAGTAAGCGATTCTTCAAACTGCCAGGTTTTAGTGAATGTTCACAAAACCTGTCTTCTACACATTGACCACAGTGTTCGCGGTCAGTTCACCGATTGCGTCGGGTTTTCCATGACCAACGACACCAGATTAATGGTAGCTGAAAGTGCGGCCAATTGCCGGAAATTCAACCTTTATTACAAGAGAATAGCAGGCTTTGTCTGCAGCTGACAGGAAAACCGTGGCCGCGCGGGCAGGCCGGAGTTTGCGGAGAATTCGTAGCTGTCGTATCGTTTATCGGAAATTTCACGCGATCCGGGGATACCATGAACGGCACCAGATTTCTCACTTGCACCGTCGCGCTCGTGTTCGCCGCCTGCTCTGCATTGGCGGCAGCCAATGAGCAGCGACGCGGCGAAGACGTTCGCTACACACTCGATGGCAACGCCTATGAGGGCTATTTCGTGGCGCCGGCGGCGGAAAGCCGCGGGCTGGTCCTGCTCATGCACGACTGGGATGGTCTGACCGCCTATGAAAAGCAGCGTTCGGATATGCTGGCCGAGGCCGGCTACAGCGTTTTTGCCGCCGATCTGTTCGGCGCAGGCATTCGCCCGGAAAAAGTCGAGGATCGCCGGCAACACACCGGTGAACTGTACAGCGATCGCGAGAAAATGCGCGCGATCATGCGGGAGGCGCTGAGTGCGGCTGGCGAGCGGGGAGCCGACGTCGACAACGCCGTTGCCATGGGTTACTGCTTTGGCGGCGCCGCAGTGCTGGAAATGGCTCGCTCCGGGGCCGCGCTGCGTGGCTTTGCCCTGTTCCACGGCGGCCTCGGCACCCCCGAGGGCCAGGACTATGCCGACGTGAAGGGTGAGGTCCGCGTGTACCATGGTTCCGCAGACGCTGCCGTCACCCTGCAGGACTTCGCGGCACTTGCCAATCGCCTGGAAGCACAGGACATTCCCCACCGAATGATCAGCTATGGCGGTGCGCGCCATGCGTTTACCGTGTTTGGCAGCGAGCGTTACCACGAGGTCGCCGATCGCGCCTCGTGGGCAGCTTTCAAGCGTTTTCTTGAGAGGCGCCTGTAGGTTTTCTTGAGAGGCGCCTGTAGATAGCAACACCAGCCGTACTGCGGATGCAGGGAAATTTGCCGGCGCCTTGGCCGGGCTCAGCTCCGACAGGCTCTTAGGAAAGGCCGATCAGAAAACGCTGTCAGAATGGCGCGC
>CAYFVJ010000029.1:0-21591 GCA_964346555.1 uncultured Alteromonadaceae bacterium
GACAGCGATGAAGCAAACAGTCTATGGCCGTTCAACCCGGGCGCAGTCAAGGCCATTACAGGTTCGCCGGGGAAAAAACCCTATGCGCGGCGGCGCGGTGACTAAGCGCTTATTCGCCGCTGTCGTGCTGGCCGGGCTGGCGGCCCTGATTGCCTGGCCGAAGCTGTCGCCGCTGCTACCGGGTGGGGCCTCTGATGGCGGCACCGGGGGCAGATTTAGCGCTCGCGCACCGGCGGTAGAAACCCTGCGTATCGATGTCGCGCCATTTGCGAGCAAGGTGACCTTCAACGGCACGCTGATCGCCGATAAAGCGATCGACATCAAGAGTGAACTGCGCGGCAAGATCGACAGGATCGCCTTCACGGACGGGCAGACGGTCGAGCCGGGCGATCTGATTGTCAGCATAGAGTCGGGCGAGCTCGAGGCGGAATTGAGTTCGGTTCGAGAGCAACTCGCTCTTGCGAAAACCACTGCCGAGCGCCTGGAGAGCCTGTTTTCCTCTGGGTCGGTGACCGCGAGCGAGCGTGACGACGCGGTCAGCCGACGCGAAGTGCTCAAGGCGGAGGCGCGACGCCTCGCAGTGCGGCTCGAGAAAACCCGTCTGCTGGCACCGTTCTCCGGTACCCTGGGACTGCGTGAGGTCAGTCCCGGTGATCTCATCGAGGCTGACACGCAGATCACGACGCTGCAGACAGTTGCCGACCTCAAGGTCGATTTCAGTGTCCCTGAGCGCTACCAGGCGCTACTCGATAGTGGTACGTCCCTGAGCCTGTGGGTAGCGGGTTACGACGAACCATTCAGCGCACGCATCCGCGCGATCAGCCCGCGGGTCGACGTCGACACCCGGACCATCAGGGTGCGGGCCGACGTCGTCAACGCTGAGGGCAGACTGCTACCGGGTAGTTACGCGCGAGTGGAACTGATCAAGCGCGATGACGCCGCGATTGTCGTGCCCAGCGTCGCTGTCCTGAAAAGTGTGGAAGCAGTATCTGTCTTCAAGGTGCAGGACGGTATCGCCGTGCGCACCGAGGTCGAGACCGGTATCCGCACTGAGGCGAAGGTACAGATACTGCAGGGACTGCAGGCCGGCGACGAGATTATCGTCAGGGGAATACAGGGCGTGCGCGACGGCCAGCGTGTCGACGTGCGCAAGTCCGCGGACAAGGGCTGATGCGCCTGAATGAGCTGAGTATACGGCGCCCGGTTCTCGCGGTGGTGATGTCCAGCATTATTGTCGTGTTCGGCACTATCGGCATGCGTGAGCTGCCCGTTCGGGAGTTCCCACTCGCCGAACGGCCGATCGTTTCGGTTCAGTCGGCCTATCCGGGTGCGAATGCCACGGTGGTCGAGAACCAGATCACTGAACGTCTTGAAGAAGAGATCAACTCCGTATCCGGCATCCGTGCGATGACCTCCGTCAGCCGCGAGGGCCGCAGTACGGTAACCGTGGAGTTTGAACTCGGTGATGATCTCGACCGCGCGGCCAACGATGTGCGTGATCGCGTTGCGGCCGCCGTGCGTCGATTGCCCCAGGATGTTGAGGCACCGACCGTTGCCAAGGCGGATGCGGATGGCGATCCCATTATTTTCGTCAACGTGCGGAGTGACCAGCGCAACCTGCTGGATCTCAGCGCCATTGCCGACAACCTGTTCAAATCCCGCCTCGAGACGATCCCGGGGGTCGGGCGGGTGGATATCTGGGGTTACAAGGAATACGCCATGCGCCTGTGGCTGAACCCGGATGCGCTGGCGTCTCACGGTCTCACCGCAATCGATGTTCGCGAGGCATTCCGCGCCGCCAATGTCGAACTCCCGACGGGGCGCATCGAGGGCGACAGCATCGACCTGAACATCCGCACGCTGAGTCGTCTCGGCGCGGACCCGCAGGAGTTCGACCAGCGCGTGATCAAGCGCGACGGCGACCGCGTGGTGCGCTTCGGCGACATCGGCTACGCGGAACTCGGCCCGCTGAATGAGCGTACGGTACTCCGGCGCAACGGTGTCAGCATGGTGGGCGTGGTCCTGCGGCCGCAGAGCGGAGCCAACCAGATTGCCATTGCCGACGAGTTCTACCGACGCCTTGCGTTGATAAAGCGTGATCTGCCGTCGGATGTCGATGTCGCTATCGGCTTCGATACCAGCAGATTCATTCGCAATAGTATCGCCGAGGTCCTGCAGACACTGGGCATCGCGCTGCTTCTGGTGTGTGTCACGATCTTCATGTTCCTGCGCGAGTGGCGGACAACGCTTATCCCGCTGGTGACTATACCGATTGCGCTCACCGGCACCTTCTTTGTGCTGTACCTGGCCGGGTTTTCCATCAATGTACTCACGCTGCTCGGGCTGGTGCTGGCTATCGGCCTTGTGGTGGACGATGCGATTGTCGTAGTGGAGAACATCTACAAGCGGATCGAGCGCGGAGAGCCGCCGACGCGCGCGGGTGTCGACGGGGTCAAGGAGATTTTCTTTGCCGTTATCGCCACCACCCTGGCGCTTGTGGCCGTGTTTGCGCCGCTGATTTTCCTCGGCGGTCTTACCGGGGTGCTGTTCCGCGAGTTCGGGGTTACGCTGGCCGCCGCGGTTGTGATTTCTTCTTTTGTGGCACTGACGCTGGCACCGATGCTGTGCAGCCGCCTGCTCAAGAAGCGGGCGCAACACCCAGCCTTCTATCGCGCCACCGAGCCCATGTTCGACAGACTGGCAGAGGCTTACCGCCGCTCTCTGCAGGGCTTCCTTGCACGCCGCTGGATGGCGCCGGTCATTCTGCTCGTCTGCCTCGCGGTACTCGTCAGTCTCTACCGCAGCCTGCCCGAGGAACTGGCGCCGCTCGAGGATCGCGACAGCCTGGTGATCCAGGCCAAGGGTCCCCAGGGTGCGGGTTACGACTACATGTATGACGCCATGGCCGAGCTGGATTCGGCCATTAGTGCCGCGCTCGGTGATGCCCTGGACGCGACCATAACGGTAACCTCTCCCGGCTTCGGCGCAGCCACTACCGTGAACTCCGGGTTTTCCCGCGCCATCCTCAAGCCTGCACAGCAGCGCGAGCTTAGCCAGGATGAACTGGCTGGCGTTCTCGAGCGTGCGCTCGCCAATGTGACCTCCGTACAGGCGTCCGTGCGCCAGCGCCAGACTATCAATACGGGGGGTCGGCGTGGGCTGCCCGTGCAGTTCGTGGTGCAGAATACGGAGCTTGAGAAAGTGCGCGAAATCATCCCCGAATTTCTCGCCCGGGCGCGCGAGCACCCAGCCTTCAGCTATGTCGATGTGGACATGCTGTTCAACCAGCCGGAACTCGCAATCGAGATAGACCGACCGCGGGCGGACGCCATCGGAGTTGATGTGGCGCAGATTGCCGACGTGATTCAGGCCTCGCTGAGTGGTCAGCGCTATGGCTATTTCCTGCGCGAGGGCGAACAGTTCGAGATTATCGGGCAATTGCTGCGCGAGGCGCGCAATGATCCACAGGATCTGTCGCGTCTTCAGGTGCGCGCCTCGGACGGCACGCTGATGCCGGCGGAAAACCTGGTCAGCATGCGGGAGCAGACGTCCGCGCCTGTCCTGTTCCGCTTCAACCGCTTCACCGCGGCCACGTTTTCCGCCAATCTGGCCGACGGTGTGTCGCTCGGCGAGGGTATCCGCGCCATGCAGGTGATCGGCGATGAGCTGCTTGACGAGACCTATAATACTGAGCTGTCGGGTCAGTCGCGTGAATTTGCGGATACCGGCAGCAGCCTGCTGTTTATCTTCGCACTGGCACTACTGCTCATTTTTCTGGTCCTGGCGGCGCAGTTCGAGAGCTTCCGTGATCCACTGGCGATCATGCTCACGGTACCGATGGCCATCACGGGCGGTTTGCTCGCGCTGTGGTACTTCGGCCAGACCCTGAATATCTTCTCCCAGATCGGCCTGATCATGCTGGTCGGCCTGGTGACCAAGAATGGTATTCTGATCGTGGAATTCGCCAATCAGCGGCGCGCCGCGGGTCTGTCTACCGCCGAGGCGGTGGAAGATGCGGCTGCAACGCGTTTCCGTCCCGTTCTCATGACCACCCTGTCCACGGTACTGGGAACGCTGCCGATCGCTCTGGCCTTGGGCGCCGGCGCCCAGAGCCGGGTTCCCCTGGGACTGGCCGTGATTGGCGGCATGCTGCTCGGCTCTTTTCTGTCACTGTATATCGTGCCCGCCGCTTACCGGTTCCTCACTGCGCGCGCGCCGATGCTTCAGGCCCGCTGATTGATCACGTCGAGGAAGGCACCGCCGTACTTCTCCTGCTTGCGGGCACCCACGCCGGGAAGTTCGCCGAAAGCCGAGAGTGACCGCGGTCGCTGCGCGCACATCGCCTGGAGGGTGCTGTCGTGGAAAATGATATAGGGCGGAATGCCCTGCTCCTCGGCCAGTTGCCGGCGGCACTCGCGCAGTGCCTCCCACAGCGCGATATCCAGGTCGGCAGTAAGCGCCTGTCGAGTCTTCTGGCGTGCGGCAGGTGCCCCGGTGTTGTCTTTGCGCAGCTCGAGCTTTTCCTCACCGCGCAGTAGCGGACGGGCTTTTTCCTGTAGCCTCAGAGCACCGTAGCGCTCCATGTCAACGCTGACGTAAGCGCGCGCCACCAGTTGCCTGAACACCGAGCGCCACTGATTGGCACCGAGGTCCTCGCCGATACCGAATACGCTGAGCCGGTTGTGCTCCAGCTGCAGGATGCGCTCGTTGTCAACGCCGCGCAGGACGTCAATGACGTGGCTGACGCCGAAGCGTTGTCCGGTACGGTAGACAGCACTCAATGCTTTCTGCGCCGGCTTTGTGGCATCCCAGGTTGCGACCGGTTCCAGGCAGGTGTCGCAGTTACCGCAGGGTTCGTCCAGCGTATCACCGAAGTAGTGCAACAGGGCCTGGCGCCGGCAGCTGGTGATCTCGCACAGCCCCAGCATCGCGTTCAGGCGCTGCTGTTCGGCGCGTTTATGCTCCTCGCTGCCCGCCGAGTTGTCCATCATCTGGCGCAGCTTGATGATGTCCTGAAGACCGTAGACCAGCCAGGCATTGGCCGGCAGGCCGTCGCGGCCGGCGCGACCGGTTTCCTGGTAGTAGGCTTCCACGGTCTTTGGCAGGTCAAGATGCGCAACAAAGCGCACGTCTGGCTTGTCGATTCCCATGCCGAAGGCAATGGTGGCAACTATTACCAGCCCCTCTTCGCGCAAAAAGCGCGCCTGGTTTACTGACCGTTCGCGGGCCGGCAAGCCGGCGTGGTAGGGCAGGGCCGTTATGCCCTCTTCCTGCAGCCAGCGCGCGGTCTCCTCGACCCTGCGCCGGGACAGGCAGTACACAATGCCGGCATCCCCGGGGTGCTCACTGCGCAGGAAGCCAAGCAGCTGTTGCCGGGGATTCTGTTTCAGCGCAATACGGTAGCGGATGTTCGGGCGGTCGAAGCCGGCCACGTGATGTCGGGCATTCTCGAGGTCGAGCCGGATCGCGATCTCCCGGCGCGTGCGGGCATCCGCGGTTGCGGTCAGGGCAATGCGCGGTACCGCCGGGAAATGCTCGTGCAGTACGTTGAGCTGCAGGTAATCGGCGCGAAAGTCGTGACCCCACTGGGATACACAGTGGGCTTCGTCAATGGCGAACAGCGCAATATCACAGCGCGCCAGAAGGTCCAGCGTGCGCGGTTGCACCAGGCGCTCCGGCGCGACATAGAGCAGGTCGAGCTGATTATTCAGCAGCGCACTCTCCGTGTCGCTTACCTGCTGCGTGTCGAGGCTGGAATTGAGAAAGGCGGCACTGACCCCGAGCTCCCTGAGGCTGTCTACCTGATCCTGCATCAGTGCGATCAGGGGCGAGATGACGATGCCACAGCCCCCGCGAACCAGGGCCGGAATCTGGTAACACAGGGATTTGCCGCCCCCCGTCGGCATGATGACAAGGGCGTCATGCCCGGCGATGACCCCGTCGATAATGACACCCTGGGGCTCGCGGAAGTTCTCGTAACCGAAGACTGAGCGGAGGGTTTCGAGTGCGGCTGACATGAATGCGAGTATAACCCGGCTGCGGGTTGGTTTGCTCATCCTGGATGCAAATGCGTGATATTCAGCGCCAATTTCCTGCGCTGTCGAGTTCTGTCTCCCGGTTTGTGCTAGATTTATGTTTTCGGTGTCGGGCGCGCCCACAGTGCCCGATGTTACTACCCACGCGAAAACAGTGCACGGACGTTTCATGACAGATCAACACTGCGTCATCGTTGGCGCCAGCCACGCGGCCGCCAGCCTCGCGGCGACACTCAGGCAGGATGGCTGGGAAGGCAGGATTACCCTGGTCGGCGATGAACCTAATGCCCCGTACCACCGGCCGCCGCTGTCGAAGGCGTACCTGTCTGGTGACAAGGATGCGGATTCCCTGGCGATTCGCCCGGCAGACTTCTATGCGGCCCAGAATATCGAGCTGCGTCCCGGCGTCAGGGTCGAGCGCATTGATCGCGACGCCCGATGCGTCTTCCTCGATGACGGAAGCAGCCTGGGTTATTCAAAGCTGGCGCTGACCACGGGGGCATTGCCGCGTCATGTCAATCTGCCCGGTAGCGAGCTGGCGGGTGTGCATTACTTGCGCAATATCGCTGATGTCGACGCGATCCGACAGCAGGTTGCGGCGGGGAAATCCGCCGTCATTGTCGGCGGTGGATATATCGGCCTCGAGACGGCCGCCTCTTTGCGTGCTGCCGGTATGCGGGTCACAGTGCTTGAGGCGATGTCGCGGGTCTTGCAGCGGGTCACAGCCCCTGAGGTGTCCGGGTTCTTTAACCGGATCCACAGTGAGGAAGGCGTGTCCATCCTGACCGATACCACGGTCAGTGCGTTCAACGGCCGCGACGTGCTTGCCAGCGTCACCTGCAGCGATGGACGCGAATTTCCCGCAGATCTGGCGATAGTCGGAATCGGTATCGTACCCGACACCGCGTTGGCGGAGGCGGCAGGTCTCGAAGTGGATGACGGCATCGTCGTCGATGCGTTTGCGCGCACGTCTGATCCCGACATCGTGGCGGCGGGCGATTGCACCCGTCACTACAATCCTGTGTATGAGCGCTGGCTGCGACTGGAGTCGGTGCAGAACGCCAACGAACAGGCGCGCACTGCCGCCAGATCCGTGGCGGGCAAAACGGAAGCGTACCATGCGCTGCCCTGGTTCTGGTCGGATCAATATGACGTCAAGCTGCAGATCGCCGGGCTCTCCGCGGGGTACGATCAATCGGTAATCAGGGGCGATATCGAGGCCGGTCGCAGTTTTACAGTCTTCTATCTGCGCGAGGGACAGCTGATCGCCGCGGACGCGGTCAACCGCCCCCGGGACTTCATGGCGGCGAAACGTGCGATTCTTGCCGGTTGTGCGCCCGCCGCCGAGGCGCTTGCTGACGAAACGTCAGATTTGAAGACCTTATTCGAGGGCTGAGGCGGAGCCCGGCACTTGGAGTGTTCTGCAAAGGCGAGTATGACCTTACAAGCGGTGCGGCTTTGCCGCTTTTTCTGTTAGACTGACATGCCCTATAGGATGCGTATTCATTCAAAAAATGTAGCCATCCGTGAGAAAAACTTGAATTTGAATAAAGGAGAGAGTGGTATGAGTGACGAACAGAAAATGCTCCAGCGTCGCCGATTTCTGAGTATGGTCGGTGGTGGGGCAGTGGTCCTGCCCTTCGCTGGTATTGTTGCCTGCTCAAGTGAAGAGGAAAACGCACCCACGATCGCCGCCAGCGCTGAAGACACCGCGGCAAAGCGTCCGGACCCGGCAGAGCCCGATGATGATGCCACGCAGTCGACAGCGGCCGAGACGACCGACGAGGTCTCTGCCGAAGCGGACCGCATGGCACAGAACGACACTGGCAGCAGCTCTGGCAGTGGTAGCCTGCCGAAATTGAGCGAGGATAATCCCCAGGCCAAGTCGCTGCAGTACAAGCACATAGCCAGTGATGTAGATCACAGCCGCTACAAGGAAGGGCAAAAATGTTCCAACTGTCAGCTGTGGCAGGGTAGCGACACGGATGAGTGGGCTGGATGCGGGATTTTCGCCGGCAAGGCCGTCAAGGCCTCGGGCTGGTGCACCGCTTACGCCGCCGCGAGCGCCTAGGAGCCTGTCGGACTCAGGACACCGTCGCCCTGATGGGTGCCTGATCTGGTGTCAGGATTGCTTACTACCGATGGCGCTAGCTGAACCAGGTTATGGCACTGAAATAGCCATCGACTGCCATGGCCAGGTAGAGCAGGAACAAGCCGGCGCTCAGGTAGAGGCGACGCAGCGCATACAGCGCGACAGCGGCGCTGTCGATGACGATCCAGTACAGCCAGTTCTCGTGCACGTAGGCGATCATCAGCCAGGTGGCGATCAGGCTGAAGACGGTGGTGAATGCGTCGAGGTAGGGCGTTCGGGCAAGTGGATTGCGGCGAAGCAGATAACCCGTGACAGCAGTTGCAATGCCGCCGGCAAGCAGCCAGGGCAGGTGGTCTACAAGTGGCCAGCGGGTGATCTGCCAGTTGGCCTCGGTGGCGAGCAGGCCGTAAACAGCCATGCCTACATAGAAAATATGCAGGGCACTCTCGGCGAAAATGTGCTTGCGCCAGCATAGCACCGCGAATAGCAGGGAGCCGAAGAAGGCGGCGATGTAGCAGCCAGGTACAATGCCGCGCAGGTACATCAGGGTGTAGGCGAGGCTGAGGCCTACCGCCGCCAGCTCCAGTGCGGCGTCAATCGATACGGGGCGAATCAAAAGCGTCCCGATTGAGGAACTTTGCAACGAAGATGCAGGTATCGTCGTCCATGTTGAACTCGCGCGTGGCGTCGCGAAGCAGATCAAACAGCGTATCGTGGTCGCCGCAGATAAGCGTGCTCGTGCCGCCAACGTGCATTTTCAGACCGGGTTGCTGGCGCAGGCGGCGAATAAATGCGACCACCCGCTCCTCATAATCCCGGGTCAGTGGGTAAAAACTCAGTTCTACGGTCAGCATATCAATGCCGTTGCTCTCTCTGCTTGTGTGAGGTTTCGGCACAGTGTGCCGTCGCGGTTGTGCCTGCTGTGATGCCGATCGTCGAAAATTGCCTCGAGGCCGACTATACTGGCTAGATCGTGGCGCTTAGCGTCATTGGATACTTACCTTGAAGGAGATCAACCATGTCACTCAGGATCAACGACACAGTACCCGATTTCACCGCTGAATCCAGCCTCGGAACGATTTCATTCCACGAATGGATCGGCGATAGCTGGGCGGTCCTGTTTTCCCACCCGAAGGATTTCACGCCGGTCTGCACGACCGAATTCGGCGCCGTGGCGCGCCTGTCCGAAGAATTCAAAGAACGCGATACCAAGGTGATGGGCGTGTCCGTGGATGGGGTCGATGATCACAGGAAGTGGATCGACGATATCGAGTCCTACGCCACCGCCGCGGTGGGCTTCCCGATTATCGCGGATGAGGACCTGGCCGTCGCCAAGGCCTTTGACATGCTGCCCGCGGACGCCTACCTGCCCGATGGCCGTACCGCTGCCGACAGTGCCACGGTGCGCTCCGTATTCATCATCGGCCCGGACAAGAAGCTCAAACTCTCCATGACCTACCCGATGGTCGTGGGCCGCAACTTCGCGGAGATCCTGCGCGCTCTGGACGCGATCCAGTACACGGCGAAACGCGGTGTGGCGACGCCGGCGGACTGGACGGTGGGCGAGGACGTGATTATCCCTCCCACGGTGTCAGATGCAGATGCGAAAGAGAAGTTTGGCGAGTTCGAGACGATCTTTCCCTACCTGCGCACTACCCGGGCCTGACGCTGCCCGGCGCGGCTCACAGCCGGATTACGCTGGCTGAGCCGACGTACCGGAATCGATCCGGAGTACAGCTCAGGAGAATGACCTGTGAATCCCGGCCAGCGGCGGCGATGGCGGTGCCCATGCCGCGCAGGCGCTCCGGGTCGGAGAAGCCCAGGGCATCGTCGATGATGATCGGCACGCCGCCGTGGGTAGCGACGATCTGGGCTGCCGCGAGTCGCGTCAGGATTCCCAGTTGCTCTTGTGCACCGATGCTCAGGTCCTGAAAACGCAGGGTCTTACCGCTACGGCTGCACTCGACGATCGTCCAGTCGTCACCCAGTGTCAAATGAAAGTCCTGTCCGAAAACGAAGCGTCCGAGCCGCTCGATCTGCGCCTGCAGTGGTCTGACATAGGCTTTCTGGGTCGCCTCCCTGAAGTGGTTCAGGCGCTCCCACAGGAGTTTTGCCGCCGCGGCGCGTCGTCTTGTCGCTGCCAACCGGTCCTGCGCGGCGTCCAGACGCCGAGTGGCCTCATCGAGCGCTTCTCTCTGTCCACTGGCCCGGGCCAGCTGGAGCCGGCTTGCCACGACTGCGTGCTGCTGGCGCATATCCACCAGATCCTCGCTTGCCCGTGCGCTTGCCTGTTCGGCATTCTCCAGCAGCGCTCTGACGGTATCCGGGTCCTGTGCCTGCAGCCGCTCCTGCAGTTCTGCCAGCGCTTCATCGGCGGCGGCGAGCTCAGCCGCGCGTGCGTCGGCGAGAGCCTGCAGTCTGTCGTCCGATTCCCTCTCGCGCTCTTCTTTAAGGCTCGCCTCGAGCTGCGCCTGTTGCGCGCGCAGGGCCATGAGCTCCTGGGCCAGCTGGCGATGCGCCGAGGCCTTCGCCTCGTGTGCCTCGCGTTGCCGTGCCAGCGCGCTCTCGAGTGCATCAATTTCCGAATCTGTCTGCGCGATATCCGACTCGACACGCGCCCGTCTGCGCTCTGTTGCGACCTTGTCGACGGGTAAATCTTGTCTGCCGTGTTGATCGAGGTAGTGCGCCTGAGCGGTTTGTAGCTGCCGAGCCCGCGACGCCAGGTCTTCCTGAGTGTTGAATTCCGCCGAGAGCTGATCGCCAATGCGGGCCTGAACCTGTGCCAGGTCACTCTGTAATGCCTGTCGCCGCTCGTCGCTGGCAATCGCGTCGGCGAAATCAGCGACATGATACTGGGCCAATAGCGCCTGTAGCGTGGATTGCGCCGCCTTGACGCGGGTTTCGGGGTCTTCCTCGCCACTGCCGGGAGTTAGGCGGATAACGACGCCTCCCGGCAACTCCACGCAAAGCGGCTGCGTCAGGTAACGCTGCAGGCTCTGCCCGGCGGCGAGTGTCTGCGGAGCGCCATCAATGGTGAGCGGTAGCTCGCGATCGCATGCAAGCTCCATGCGCGTAGCAGAGCTTTCCTGCAAGGCCCGGGCAAGGGCGAGCTCGCTGTGCGCCGTTTCGATATCCCGGCGCGCCTGCGCGTTTATGCTGATGGCGTCGAGCTGCAGGCGAAGCGCCGTCGCCCGTTCGTTATACGCGCTCAGGCGCTGCAGTCGCTGCTCGATTTCCCTGAGCATATCGCTATCGGCAAGGTAACGAAGATCCGCCTGTGCCTGCCGCTCGCGCTCTTGCTGTTGCCGTCGCTGCTGTCGCAGCCGGGAGAGCTCGGCGAGCATGTCGTCGAGGACCGACTGACTTGTCTGCAGTGCCGCGGCCTCGGGTTCAATCCGGTGAGAGAGCTCGATAATCTGCGCGTCGATATGCTGACTGTTCTGTACTTTCTGCTGACGACTGTGATTGTTCTCCCTCGCGCTGTCGCGTAGCGCCGCAAGCGGGGCGCGCGCCGCCTGCATCTGTGCGATATCGTCTTCGAGTCCGGCGATCGCGGACCAGCGTTCGCCCAGCTCGCGCGCGTTCGCCTGCAGCTCAGGCAATCTTTGCTGCAGGCGTTGTAGATCCTCCTCAAGTTTCTCGGCACGGCGCAGGTCGTCATCCAGCGCCTGCAGCGCCCGCTCCAGGTCGGTTACCTCCAGTGTCAGTTTGTCCACAGCCTCGATCTGTTCGGAGAATTTCTCCTTGCCCGCCTTGAGCGTGTAATAGCGCTCGTATTCGGCGCGCGCCGCCTCCAGCAGCTGCGATCCGTCGCCATCACTGCCCTGGCCTCCCGACGCTACGTCGAGCGCCCGGGCCAGCCCGTTGGAGTCAGCCAGGTTGATGGCCCCGAGAGCATGCCCCTGTTCCACCAGCAGCGTGTCCCAGAGGCCGACATCCATGTGCGCGTCGAGTATCGCCCGGGCGCGGTTGTGGGCATCGCCCCCGGTCAGGTGTTCTGTGCGGGGCGCATGAATGTGCAACTCGGTTCCGGGCCGCCGGTTGTAGGTCTTTCGATAGGTGAAGTGCACGTCGCCGCACTCGATCTGCGCCTCGACGCTGCTGCCGACGTCCTCGCCGACGGGTTGAATGGCCTTGACATCTTTTTTCTTCGACGAGTCCTGCTCGCGGAAAAGCATTCGCAGCGCCTCCACCAGCGTAGACTTGCCGATCTCGTTGGCCCCCTCGATCAGCGTTACGCCATCGCTCAGCGTAATGTCGCGCGCGCTCACGCCGCGCCAGGCGTGCAGTGACAGGCGGCGTATTTTCACTGGCGCCGGTCGCCTCCGGCGAGGCGGTACATCAGCTGCAGTGCATCCTGCGCTACCGGGTCATGGTTCGCCGCGGCGAGCAGGTCGCGCCAGGTATCGGCGGCGTAGCCGCCCAGCGCGACCGCATCCTCGTCGAGAGTGTCGGGGGCGATAGCCAGGTCAGTGGTCCGCTCGCGGCGGCGCAGGGAAGCGAAGGTGTCGGCCGCTGACTGCATGCTGTTATCCAGTGCAGCCGCTGTCGCCAGGTTCACCGTGCCCGTGAAGCCGACCTTGACGACGCTGCGGGATTTGCCGGGGATGCTCTCCAGCCAGCCGCGGAAGTTCGCGACATCGCCGGCGTCATTGATCGCATGCTGTGCTGCGATGAACGCCCAGTCGCCACAGGCCAGTGGCGTGACCTCTGCCGTAGCCAGGTCCACCAGCAGGCAGTGGTTCGGCTGGGTTTCATCGAAGTCGGTTGCCAGCGGGGCACCCGAGTACCAGATGCGACCGCTGTCGCCGATGCGCGTTACGGAGTGGCGGTCGCCCAGGGCAACGTAATCGATCAGCCCTTCAGAAAGCGCCTGCTCCAGGGGCGCGAGTCCGATTACGCCTGGCTGACCCTGATCGGGGGCCAGACTATCCACCTGTCCATGGCCCACGAACACCCGCCGCACGCCGGCGCGGGGCGCGAGTCCGGCAAGTGCAGCTGCACAGAGGTCCGCTCCCGGACGCTTGCTGTGCCAGGGGGCGCCGACGATCTCGATCTCACCGCAACCGGGGATCGTCAGTGGTTCAGAGTCGCGGATCACCGTGACGTGCGCTCCCAGGGTACTGAAGGCGTCGGTCTCGAACAGGGAAGAGGCGTCCAGGGGGTCGTGGTTGCCCGGCAGCAGAAACACCGGCACCGGCAGGGCGGCGATGGCGTCCAGCGCACGCGTCAGCGTCTGCGCGGACAGCTGGTTGGATTCAAAAACATCGCCGGCCACGACGATAAACGCCGCGTCGTGCGCCCTGGCAAGCTCGCCCAGACGGTCGATAGTGTCGATACGCGCCTGCGAGAAGCGCGCACCGGCCTCCTGGCTCAGGAAAGCGCGCGTCATGCCGATCTGCCAGTCGGACGTGTGTATGAACTTCATAGCTGGAATCTCCGAGAGCACAGCTTAGCGGGTGGTCCGCGCGGTGGCCAGCGCAGGCTGACTGTCATGAAACCAACGCTGGCGTCTGACCCGGGCAACCGCTAAAGTTGTGCCATTGATCGACCGGAGAAGAGATATGAGCAGGCGCTCCCCCTATCCCAGGTGCTTAGTGACGCTGATCCTGATGCCTCTAGCCTGCACGCTGCAGGCAGAGCCTTCCCCGGATTACCTGGAAGACTACCTGCCTGTGGACAATGCCCTGGTGGTCGGCGTGCCAGATGCTGTTCGCGATGCGGACGATCCCAGCGTCAAACGTGGACAGTACCTGGTGAGCCTGCTGGGCTGCGGCAGCTGCCACACTGATGGAGCCCTGCTGGGTGCGCCGGATAACGAGCGCGCGCTTGCCGGCTCGACGGTGGGTATCGCGATTTCCGACCCCATGCGTAACCGCTACCCGGCGATTGTCTACCCGCCGAACATCACGCCCGACGACGACACGGGGATCGGCACCTGGACCGAGTCGGAGCTGGCGCGCCTGTTGCGCGACGGCATGGACCGACATGGCGGGCGTGCACTGCCGGTGATGCCATGGCAGAATTATGCGAGGCTCACCTCTGCCGATGCGCTGGCTGTTGCACGCTTTTTAAAGAGTATCCAGCCAGTAAATCACAGGGTGCCGCGCCGCGTGCGTGAGGGCACGCCCGCCCCGGCGCCCTATGTACATGTGGGGCTTTACCAACGGCGGGATTGAATTGGTCGGCATGCCGTGATCGGCCAATACGAGCCCCTGCAGTAGCTGAACCTTGGCACGCCGTGGCTGCGACGGCGGCGGGATGTTTTTGCGCTTACTTTCGGGGTTTTTGTTTTCAGGGTCGACATCACCCTGAGGCGGTCGGCAACTCAATGGGATGGCGATGATTTTTGCATGCCGGTGGCACTCCGGTTATCGTTGCGCCAGTCGAGGCGTTACGCTGCTCGACCGATTCCGGTGAACCCAGTCAAATGAGGGCAAGCGATGTCCACCAGCGCCGCACGTGCGCCAGCGTACAGTACTGATCTCGCCGACCGTTTCCAGCGTTGTCGACAACAGACTCTTGCACTGACCGAGGGTCTGACTGCGGAAGACATGCAGATCCAGGTGGCGGATTACACCAGTCCTACCAAGTGGCACCTGGCGCACACCAGCTGGTTTCTCGAGCGTTTTCTGCTGACACCGGAACTCCCCGGCTACCGTTTGTTCGATGCCGACTTCGATTATCTGTTCAACTCCTATTACGTCACGGTAGGCAGCATGCATCCGCGACCCCGGCGTGGTTTTCTCAGCCGCCCGGGCCTCGATCGCGTCCTCGATTACCGCCGGCATGTAGACGACGCCATGCAGACGTTTCTGGCGTCTGATCTGACTGGCGAACTGCAGGGTCGCGTCGAGCTGGGTCTGCAGCATGAGCAGCAGCACCAGGAGCTCATACTGACGGATATCAAGCAGGTGCTCGCGGCCAACCCGTCTGAACCTGCCCTGACATGTGCGCCGATACCGGCTGCAACTGCGTCGTCGCCACTAGTGTTTCACCGGGGACCGGAAGGGGTGTGCGAGATTGGCTTCGCCGGCGACGGCGCCTTCGCATTCGACAACGAAGGCCCCAGGCATCGCGTGTTTCTGCATTCCCACGCGCTGGCGAATCGGCTGGTGAGCAACGGTGAGTACCGGGATTTTATTCGCGATGGTGGCTACGACAATCCCGCGCTGTGGCTGTCTGATGGCTGGGCGCTGAAATGCGCTTCCGGCTGGCAGCGCCCGCTATTCTGGGATGCTGCACTCGAAACAGAGTTCACCCTGGCCGGGCGGAGGCCGATTGATCCGCACGCGCCCGCGACACACCTGAGTTTTTACGAGGCTGATGCATACGCGCGCTGGGCGGGAGCAAGATTGCCCACGGAAGCCGAGTGGGAACTGGCGGCGCAGAATCTGCCGGTTGCCGAGGCTGATGCCGGCAGTCGGCACTGGCACCCCACAGCCGGGGGGATCAGCTCGGGCATGCAGCAGCTGTTTGGCCACTGCTGGCAGTGGACGTCCAGCGCCTATGCCCCTTACCCCGGCTATGAACCGCCCGCCGGCGCGATCGGTGAATATAATGGCAAATTCATGTGCAACCAGATGGTGCTGCGCGGCAGTTCCTGTGCGACACCCGCCGGCCATGCGCGAACGACCTATCGCAATTTCTTCTACCCGTCCGATCGCTGGCAGTTCTCCGGCATCCGGCTTGCGCGCTAGGGAACACGGTATCGGGATCAAGCCGAAAGGGGACACGACATATGAATCAAGCAAAAAGGAAATATGACATATGAATCAAGCTCAGGCGTTGCTGGATCAGGAGCCCGATCAACAGCAGTTTCTAGAACACGTGTATGAGGGTCTCGGGTTGCAGCAGAAGTGGTTGTCTCCCATGTATCTCTATGATGCTGCCGGATCGCAGCTTTTTGATCGTATCTGCGAGCTTGACGAGTATTATCCAACCCGCACTGAACTGGGAATTATCGAGTCGCAAATCGCGGAAATTGCCGCTGCCGTAGGTCCCAGAGCCCTGGTTGTCGAGCCCGGTAGCGGCAGTAGCCTGAAAACCCGGACGCTGCTTGCGGCTCTGGCCGAGCCGGCGGGTTATGTTCCGGTAGAGATCTCACGGGAACACCTGCTGGACGCGGTGGCGGGGCTGCGCGAGGTGTTTCCAGCGCTTCCTATACTGCCGGTCTGCGCTGATTTTACGCTGCCGCTGGATATTCCCAGTCCGGATAACCCGCCGCGCCAGCGCGTGATTTTTTTCCCCGGGTCCACCATCGGCAACTTCCCGCCGTCCGACGCGGTAGCGCTTCTGACCCGTCTGCGCGAGGCGGTGTCACCCGGCGACAAGCTGCTGCTCGGCGTCGATCTGCAGAAAGACAGTGCCGTTCTGGAGCGGGCCTACAATGATGCCGAGGGGGTTACCGCCCGCTTCAACCTCAACCTGTTGCGACGTATGAACCGGGAATTGTCCGCAAACTTCGATCTCTCGCGCTTTTTCCACCGTGCAGTATGGAATGGCGGCGACGGCCGTATCGAGATGCACCTGGTCAGCCGCGGTGGGCAGCGGGTGCGCGTGGGTGAGCGTCATTTCGACTTTGAGGCAGGCGAGTACATTGTCAGTGAATGCTCCTACAAATATACGCTGGATACGTTTGCAGAGCTCGCCGCGGCGGCCGGCTGGCAGCGCCGGCAGGTGTGGACTGACTCGCGGGACTACTTCTCGCTGCAGTATTTCGCGGCGGCGGCTGACTGAAGCGGCGGCGAGAACTCAACAGAAAAACCGGCATGCAGATTGCCCTCTATCAGGTCGATGCCTTTGCCGATCGCCTGTTTGCCGGCAATCCTGCAGCCGTCTGCCCGCTGGATGACTGGCTGCAAGATGGCCTGCTGCGGCAGATAGCTATGGAGAACAACCTGTCCGAAACCGCCTTCTTCGTCGCCGACGCCGAACGGGTGGATCATTTTGCGTTGCGCTGGTTTACCCCGGATGCAGAAGTGGATCTTTGTGGGCACGCGACGCTGGCGTCGGCTTTCGTTATTTTTAATTCGCAGGATTTCGTTGGCGATGCGCTGCATTTCCATACCCGTGGCGGTGATCTCACGGTGACGCGCGATCATTGCGGGGGGTTATGCATGGAGCTCCCCGCCGGGCCGGCCAGCGAGATTGCCGGCGATGAGGCAGTGCGCATTGCCGACTCCCTCGAGGCGGCGCTCGGTCATCGACCGCTGGAGGTACATCGGGCGGTCAACCTTCTGGCGGTGTTCGACAGTGAGAAGACACTGCTTGCGCTGCGCTACTCAGAGGCACTGGCGCCGGCGCTGGAGGCGGCTTCTGTGTGGGGGCTTATTGCCACGGCGCCGGCCGCCCCCGACACCGGCGTTGATTTTGTCTCGCGTTTTTTTGCCCCGCTTAAAGGGGTGGGTGAGGACCCGGTGACCGGGTCGGCGCACTGCACGCTTATGCCCTACTGGGCTCAGCGCCTGCAGCGGTCGCGGCTGATCGCTTACCAGGCATCCCGACGCGGCGGCCGCGTCGGCTGTGAGATCAGTGGCGAGCGCGTATTTCTCAGCGGCGAGTGCCGGCAGTTCCTGGCGGGGACGATTACGCTGCCGGACTGAGGTCTGTTGCTTCCCGGTGGTAGGGCCGCGAACTCATGTGTCGCGACTCCGGCTCGTGGGCAGCAGTGCGGACTCTGCCTGCAGCGCGCTCTCAAGTTGCGCGACATCTTCCGCGCTGTTGTAGAAATGTGGCGCCACGCGGATATTGTTATCCCGTTCTGTCAGGATTATGTCGCGAGCTGCCAGCCGCTTGACCAGAGCGGGCGCATCCAGGGATTTGATCGCGAGCATGGCGCCATGGCGGTCCCGCGGGGTGACCAGTTGCCAACCGTTGCGGTCGACCACTTCCTTCAGACGATCGGTCACTGTGGCGATATTGTCCTCGACCGTCTGCATCCCAACGTCGAGAAGTAGCTTTAACCCGGCCTCGGCTGCGAACAGACCGACGGCATTCGGCGTCCCGGCTTCGAAGCGCCGGGCGCTCGAATGGGGCTCGTTGTAATGAATATCCATGGCATATGGATTGGATTGTGCGAACCAGCCTGTGGCGACCGGCAGCAGTCCGCTGGTGGATGCTTTGCGCGTGAACATAAAGCCCGTGCCGGCACCGCCAAGCAGGTATTTCGTGCAGCCCCCTACGAGTATATCCGCGCCGGAGGCGATAACGTCGTATGGTCGGGTGCCGATTGCCTGATAGGCGTCGACGATGACGAGGGCACCTCGCTTGTGCGCCAGCTGGACAATCGGCTCGATATCGGTCCAGACGCCGTTTCGATAACAGACGAGGGGAATCTGCACGAGGGCAGTGCGCTCATCGATAAGGTCGTCGAACTGCTCCAGCCGCAGCGCTGTTCCCATGTCATCGGCCTGGACCCGGCACACCCGGGCGCCACGACTCTCCTGGGCGAGAAGGATCTGCGCCGTGGTCGGAAAGTCGAATTCCGTTGTGACGATGCGCTTGCGCTCACCGCTGAAATCGAATGCGGAAAGCAGGGCATTGAGCGACTGGCTGACGGATGTCGACACGGAAACATCGTCCGCGTCGCAGCTCAGCAGATCCGCGAGCAGGCGGCGCGTTTTTTCTGCTTTGTCCACATAGATATCCCAGCGCGCCCCCTCTTCGTGGCGGATGCGGATGTATTCCTGCAGGGCTGCCTCGACTTCCAGCGACAGTGGCCCATAGGAACAGGCGTTGAAGTAACCCTTGTTCGCCAGAATCGGGAAGTGAGCGCGCAACTCGCCGAGTTGGTCATTGGCCGCCGCAAGTGGACTGCTAGCCTGAGATTGTGTCATAGATAGAACCTGCCAGTATCGATAAGAGAGCAATGGGGATGACGTAGCGCATCCAGACAAAAAGGAGCAACTGATAACGACGCGGACTGCTCTCGTTGAAGATCGCGCGCAGAGCATTTGCTCGCGTGTAGGACCAGGTTACCGCTGTTACGGCGAGCATGCCGCCGCTGACCATGAACCAGGAACCGATGACGAGATCAAGTATAGCGATTATTTCCGGGTTCCATGTGGGATACATCAGCAGCGCGCTTTCGGCGATGCCGACAAGCAAGAAAAGTCGCGCTCGACCGAGCCGTCTGCCAATGGGTTCCTCACCCAGGGAAACAGTGACCACCTGGAAGACCGCGACCACGGAAAGAAACGCGACCAGTGACAGTGCCACCAGCATGAGAGAACCGACCAGACGACCGGTTTCCATCTGTGCCAGCAGTTTGGGCACCGTGTCGAACAGCAGCGTGGGGCCGGCGTCGAGCGGCAGCGCGAAAACCATCACCGTCGGCACGATAAACAGGGCGGCGAGCACCGAGGCCGACGTGTCGCCGAGCGCAGCAATGATCGCGATGGAACCGAGGCGTTCCGTGTCGCTGATGTAGCGCCCATAGACCATCGCAAAGGTCGCGCCGAGTCCGACGGAGAAAAAGCATTGGCCGAGTGCCGCCGATACCTCGCGGATACCGATCTGCCCGAAGTCCGGACGTATGAACTCCGCGGCGGCCTCCCGCGCCCCCGGTAGCGTTACAGCGACGAAACCCAGATAGACGGCCACGGCGAAGAAGAACGGGACGAAGGCGTCGCTGACCCGCTCTATGCCGCCTTTCAGGCCCCGCCAGATAACGAACAGCGCCCCCCAGAGAACGATAAGCGCAACCGCATATTGCTTTTCGGGTTTGGCGAGGTTGAGCGCGAACAGCTGCAGGTTGGTCTCCTCGAAGCCGCGGCCCACCACGAACCAGGCGCTGTAAAAAACGTTGCCCACGACCAGGGTGTAGTAGGAGCCCGCCACAAAAACCGCGAACACGAGCACGTAGCCCAGCAGGCGTCCGGTCGTTCCGAAGCTGCCGCGCAGTACCGCGATCGTGGCGCCGCGATGGCTCCTGGCCAGTGCCAGTTCGCACATCATCGCCGGCACTGCGATGGCCAGCATCAAAAACGCGAAAATCATAAGGAAGGCGCTGCCGCCGTGCGAACCCATCATGTAGGGAAATCGCCAGACATTGCCCAGCCCCAGGGCCACACCAAGCAGTGTAAGGACTGTAGTCAGGAAGGAGGAAAACCTAGCCTTCTCCGTCGATTCCTGCATTGAAACTCCTGGTGGCCGATGTGACTTCTTTATTGGTCGGAAACAGGTCAACCCCCCGTGCCGTTACTGAGGGTGCCAAAAAGCGTCAGCGCTGGCTTGCTCAACAATGTCGGGAAACACTCTGCGCTCAGCAATGTCGGGAACTGCCCTGCGGGCGGGATGCTATGAACAAGAGATATTTGCTGGTCTTGCAGACGCTTTCCCGGTTTCTCAAAGCACGCCCGAGGCGTATAATACGCGTCTCAATAGTGATGTATAGGGATTTGCCTGATGGAGGATACGGTCAGCGCAGCACTGCCCGCGATAGCGGGCACCAAGCCGATTTACCAGGAGCTCAGGCAGGGTCGGAAGTATTTCTGGTGTGCCTGCGGCCTGTCGAAAAAACAGCCGTTTTGCGATGGATCGCACAAGGGAACGGGTATACAACCCGTGATCTACGAAGCAAAAACCGACGGCGAAGAAGTTCTCTTTTGCGCCTGCAAACAGACCAAAGATGGCCCTCACTGTGACGGTTCGCACAATGCCATCCCCGGCGCCTACCCGCTCGATGACCCAGACAGCCCGAGCAATCGGGCAATACCGGAGCGGGCGTTCGACCCCGCCTCGGCCACTGCGACCCTGGCCGACAGTTGCTACGTATTCGCGACCTCGCGTGCCGAGCGCGAATATGCAGGCGGTTTGAGCTATTGCCGCATCATTTCGCCCAGCCAGGGAGCACGCTTTCAATCGCAGTTCCATTTCCTGGTTGACGGGGCCAGCGATTTTGTCAGTTTTGGCGACAGGCACGTTGTACTTTTCATTGCCTCGGGAAGCGGCGATATCGCGATCGGTGATCGGCATCTGCGCGTCGAGCCCGAAAGTGGCCTGTATATTCGTCCCGGCGAGGATTTCCAGCTGCACCCCGATGCGACCATGTCGCTGTATATCTCCGCGTGTCCGGCGGCCGAACAGCCTACGTTCTCCGATACTGCAGCTTCTACCTTCGATACGGACTACCCGGACCGTCGGGTGATGGTGGATTCCAGCAAGAGAAATGCAATGGGCGCACGCTATTTTCAGATGCTCGTCGACAAGTCGGTCGGGTCAACGGTGGCGACGCAGTTTATCGGCCATATCCCCAAGTCCAAGGCAGCGCCCCATCGTCATCTTTACGAAGAGTCGCTGATCATTCTGAAGGGGCAGGGTATGATGTGGACCGAGGCGGGGCGCGCTCCCGTTGCCAGTGGCGACGTGGTTTTTCTGCCGGCAAAGTGTGAGCATTCTCTTGAAGCCACCACTGATGAAGGTCTCGACGTCGTCGGCGTTATCTATCCAGGCGACAACCCC
>CAYFVJ010000030.1:0-5317 GCA_964346555.1 uncultured Alteromonadaceae bacterium
TCGAGGTGCAGCTCCATGTTGCCGGTGCCCTTGAATTCCTCGTAGATCACCTCGTCCATCTTGGAACCGGTGTCTACCAGCGTCGTGGCGAGGATCGACAGCGAGCCGCCCTCCTCGATGTTGCGGGCAGCGCCGAAGAAGCGCTTGGGTCGCTCGAGCGCATGCGCGTCGACGCCGCCCGTGAGCACCTTGCCGGAACTGGGGATTACGGTGTTGAAGGCACGGGCCAGTCGGGTGATCGAATCGAGCAGGATGATGACATCCCGCTTGTGCTCGACCAGCCGTTTGGCCTTTTCGATCACCATGTCGGCCACCTGTACGTGCCTCGACGGGGGCTCGTCAAAGGTGGATGCTATGACTTCAGCGCCGCGTACCCCTACCGAGCGCTGCATCTCGGTGACCTCCTCCGGGCGCTCGTCGATCAGCAGCACCATGATGTAGCACTCGGGGTTGTTGCTGATGATGGCCTGGGCCATGCTTTGCATCATGATGGTCTTGCCGGCCTTGGGCGGGGCGACCAGCAGGCCGCGCTGCCCCTTGCCGATGGGGGCGACGAGATCGATGACGCGGCCGGTCAGGTCCTCGGTGCTGCCGTTGCCCTTTTCGAGAATCAGACGGTCATTCGGGAACAGCGGGGTGAGGTTTTCAAACAGAATCTTGCTCTTGGAGTCTTCAGGCCGGTTGAAATTGACTTCACCGATCTTGAGCAGCGCAAAGTAGCGCTCGCTGTCTTTTGGAGGCCGGATCTTGCCTGAAATGGTATCCCCCGTGCGCAGATTGAAGCGGCGAATCTGGCTCGGCGAGACGTAGATATCATCTGGTCCCGCCATGTAGGAGCCTTCCGCAGAGCGCAGAAACCCGAAGCCATCCTGCAGTATTTCCAGCACCCCGTCGCCGTAGATATCCTCGCCACTCTTGGCGTGCCGCTTCAGAACGGAGAATATAATGTCCTGCTTGCGCGAGCGGGCCATGTTCTCGAGGCCGATCTCTTTCGCAATGTCGATGAGTTCCTGGGTTGATTTGGTCTTCAGGTCGGTGAGATTCATAGACTTTTCTGGAATGTGGGATTTAAGAGGGCCGTGTCTGGCCGCGCGCTGGAATCGGGTCTGAAGGGCTCTATGCCCAGAAGATTGGAGCGACCAGTTAAGTTACGGGGTTGTTATTGTTGCACGGAAGGCAGCAACGCTCAGAAAGTTAGCATGTCGGGAGAGGGTCGTCTACCGCTTTTTCACTCATGCTTCGGGACGGTTTTACCAGGTGTCAGGCAACAGGCGAGGTGCGGGCCATAGGTTACAGCCTGCACCTGCAGGAGTTACGCAACGTTTTCTTTGATGAAGTCGTGCAGCTGTGTTTTGGACAGTGCGCCTACCTTGGTTGCCTCGGCGTTACCGCTCTTGAACAGTATCAGTGTTGGAATGCCGCGGATGCCGAATTTCGGCGGAATCTCGGGATTCGAGTCGACGTCAACCTTGCATATTTTCAGTTTGCCGGCGTAATCACTGGCAATTTCATCGAGAATAGGCGCTATCATTTTGCAGGGACCGCACCACTCAGCCCAGAAATCCACCAGCACGGGGACATCTGCTGACAGGACATCCTGATCGAAACTGGCATCGGTCACATGTACGATATGTTCACTCATGGGATTCTCCGGAAATTTGGGTAGAAAAAGCCCTCGCGGGCGCGCTGATGAATACAACTGCCAAGATATTAACATCGGGACGCACTGCGTCCAATGCAGGATGCGTTGCCGCCATCACGGCGCGGGCGCCGTGACCACTGACGCAGCCGGCGCCTGGTGTGTCTACCTTCTGCGCTGCGCAGACGGCAGTCTCTACACGGGCGCGACCTGTGATCTCACCCGCAGGCTCCGGCAGCACAACGGCGAAATAGCCGGGGGTTCGCGCTATACGCGCTCGCGTCGTCCGGTTGTGCTCGCGGTGTCGATCGCTGTTGCCTGCCGCGCCGAGGCCCTGCGTCTCGAGGCGTCTATCAAGTCCCTGCCGCGATCCGGCAAACTGGCGCTGGTCAGGCGCTGATCCTGTCCAGCGCTTCCTGTGCCTCCAGCCACTGCTCTTCCTGAGCTTCGATGAGCCGGCGCAGCTCGCCCTCGCGCTGCAGCAGCGTGGCGAGTTCGCCATTATCGTCGCCTTCGTAAAGCGCTGGATCCGCGATGCGGGTCTGCAGGGTCTGCAAGTCAGATTCGGTGCGCGCCATCTGTTTTTCCAGGGAGCGCAGATTGTCTCGCAGTGGCTTCACCTGTTGCCGCTGTGTCGCTGCGTGCTTTCTGCGGCTGCGGGAGTCGCTGGTGCTCGGCGGTACCGCTGCCGGGGCGTCCGCGGGCCGCCGCGATTCGCCGGGTGTCTCCGCAGCGATCGCGCGTTCGTAGCTGGCAACATCGCCGTCGTAGACCTCGACAGTGCCGCCGGCGATCAACCACAGCTCGTCAGCAGTGTTGCGCAGTAGATGACGATCGTGGGTAACGAGGAGCACGGCACCGGCAAATGCCTGCAATGCCAGAGTCAGCGCGTGGCGCATTTCCAGGTCGAGGTGATTGGTCGGTTCGTCCAGTACAAGCAGGTTGGGCCGCTGCCAGACGACCATGGCCAGCGCCAGGCGCGCCTTTTCGCCGCCGGAGAAGGGCGCGATCACCTGCTCCGCGCGCGAGCCGCGGAAGTCGAAACCGCCGAGAAAGTCGTAGATGGACTGCTCGCGCGCATCGGGCGCCAGTCGCTGCAGGTGCTCTGCCGGCGAGGCATCCAGGTCCAGCACCTCCAGTTGCTGCTGGTCGTAGTAGCCCACGCGGCAGCCGGGGCTGACGTGGCGTTTCCCTGCGACCAGCGGCAGCTCTCCGACAAGACTTTTCAGCAGGGTGGTCTTGCCGGCACCGTTGCGGCCCAGGAGGCCGATACGCGCAGAAGGGTGCAGCCGCAGGTTAATAGTATCCAGCAGGATGTCCTGTCCGTAGCCCAATGACGCGTCCTCCAGCAGCAATGCCGGATCACTCAACGCAGGTGCTGCGGGGAAACTGAAAGTAAAGGGGTTGTCGCTGTGTGCGGCTGCCACCTGCTGCATGCGCTCCAGCTCTCGCAGTCGGCTCTGTGCCTGTCTCGCCTTGGTCGCCTTGTAGCGGAAGCGACGCACGAAATCCTCGATTTCCGCTATGCGCCGCTGTTGCTTTTCATGCTGTGCCTGCTGTTCCGCCAGACGCAGCGCGCGCAGCTGCTCGAAATCCGTGTAGCCGCCGCGATAGCTATGCAGCTGTTGCTGCTCGATATGCAGCACTCGCCCACAAGTGGCATCGATGAAATCCCGGTCGTGCGAGATAAGCAGCAGGGTTCCAGGATATTCCTGTAGCCAGCGCTGTAGCCAGAGGCTGGCATCCATGTCGAGGTGGTTGGTCGGCTCGTCGAGCAGCAGAACATCGGAGGGTGTCATGAGGGCGCGCGCAAGATTAAGGCGTATGCGCCAGCCACCGGAAAATTCGCTGACGCGCCGTGCCGCGTCGCCCGGCGCGAAGCCCAGACCGGCGAGCAGTCGATGGCTGCGCGCCTCGGCGCTGTAGCCATCATTTTCCTGCAGGCCCATGTGGGTCTCTGCAGCACCTTCGAAGTCGCCGCTGGCCTCCTGCCGCTGCAGCGTGCGTAGCAGCCCGGCAATGACTGCGTCGCCCTCGAGCACGTACTCGGACGCGCTGGCATCACTCGTCTCGACTTCCTGGGCCATGTGCGCAATCCGCAGGCCTTCCAGGCCATCGATGTGGCCGGCGTCTGCACCGAGGCTGCCAAGCAGGAGTGAAAACAGGCTGGATTTGCCGCTGCCGTTGGCGCCGATCAGCGCAATGCGTTGCCCCGCCTGCAGGGTCGCGGAACTATTGGCGAACAGCAGGGTTTCCCCGCGTCGCAGTGTAATGTCGCGTAATATGATCATGTCGCAATTCTACGGCGCGTCGCCTGCGGCCACTAGTACCGCGACACATAAATTCGCTACGTTTCAGACGGTGCTGGTCGTGCGAGCATATTGGGCATATTCCCCTGCAGGAGGTGGCAGATGGATGGCAAATTCCGCATACCGGATCTCTGGAAGGGTATGCTTGACCTGTACGCCGCGCCCGGCGTCGCACAGGCCTGCATCGAGCTGCAGGATGCCTGCGATGCGGACGTTCTCCTGCTGCTCACCGCGGCGCTGCTGTCGAATGCGGGGATCCCGCTGTCGCCGGTCCTGGCCGATCAGCTGGTGGCGGAGACGCGAGTCTGGCGCACAGAGGTGGTTATACCCCTGCGGACACTGCGGCGGCGCTGGCGCGGGCTCTCTTCAGCGGCATCGCTGCGGGAGCAACTCAAGGCACTGGAACTGGATGCCGAGCGCACGCAGGTCTGCAAGCTGCAGGCGCTGCTCGACGCAGCGAGTGAGCCGGAAAGCTTCGCTGCCGGGACCGACCTTCTGAATAGCAACTGCACTCAACTGGTCCCGGGTCTGGCGCAGACGCCGGACTGTGCTGACGCGCTGGCGCTATTCCGCGAGCGCATTGCCGATGCATTTGCGGCTGAATCGCGGGGTAGCTGAATATCCGCCAGGGTAGTACCATTCGACTCACGTTACGTCACACACAACCGATGGACCGATTTATGAAGAAAGCGATACTTCCCTTCGCGATTACCGCCCTGACTCTGGGCCTGCAGGCTTGCGACCAGGGCGGCGACGAGGGTGATGCCGCTGCGCAATCCGGCACTGAAGTCACTCTGGATACACCTACTAAGCGTCTCAGCTACGGTGTGGCTCTAGGGCTTGGCCGCAATATGGCGTCAGACGGCATGGAAATGGACATTGACGCCTTCACGCTGGGCTTGCGCGATGCGTTTTCCGGGGCCGAGCAGCGTTTGACCCAGGAAGAAATCCAGGCGGAAATGATGGCATTCCAGGAACAGCTCGAGGCGGAGCAGCAGGCCAATCAGGAAGCCCTGGCAGCCACCAACGCCGAGGCGGCAGAGTCTTTTATGGCTGAGAACGCCGAGCGCGAGGGCGTGGTCACAACCGATTCCGGCCTGCAGTACGAAATCATGCGCGAAGGCGATGGCGCGATACCCGGACCCGACGACACGGTTGAAGTGCATTACAGTGGCAAGCTTCTCGATGGCACCGAGTTCGACTCGTCCTACGAGCGCGGTGAGCCGGTGACGTTTGGCGTCGGGCAAGTGATCGCCGGCTGGTCTGAAGCGCTGCAGATGATGCCGGCTGGCGCACAGTGGAAGCTGTTCATTCCGCCGGAGCTGGCTTACGGAGCGGGCGGTGCCGGCCAGGTGATCGGCCCGAACGC
>CAYFVJ010000030.1:5417-8709 GCA_964346555.1 uncultured Alteromonadaceae bacterium
GACGAGGCGAGTGCCGGAGAGAGTGAAGAGGGCGGCGCAGACAGCTGAACCCGTCTGCAGTCCCGGTGTCATCAGCGCATGTGATGCCATCGGGGCCATCCCCGCAGGCTCTTAGCGCCTGACCGTCTGCCACAGCCCCAGAACGACGAGCACTGCAAACAGCGCCAGCGTCTGTTCCGGTATGCTCAGGCCCATAAATGTCCACTCGGTATCGGCACAGTTTCCGTCCCCCATCATGACCAGAGCGAAGGTTTCGCTCAGCGGTAATGTTTCCAGCATGTAGCCTAGGCTGGGCCCGCAGGCCGGTGCCTGATCCGCGGGCAGGTTCTGTAGCCACACATGGCGTCCTGCGACCGCCGCGCCGCCAAGCGCCGCGAGCGTGCAGAGCGCGGCATAGATTCTGCGGCCATACCCACGTGGGTTGTGGATGAAGGCGCTCAGCGCGAACAGACCGACCAGCACGACGAAGACGCGCTGCGTGACGCACAAAGGGCAAGGCGCGAGCCCCATTGCCTGCTGCAGGAACAGCACTGCGAAGCCTATGGCCGCCACGGCAATGAGGGTCAGGGCGAGAAAAACCGGTCGTGTCTGCATCAGAGCGTGCATCATGATTCCTGCGGTATTCGCCGTGTGTGGTTAAAGCGCGGCATATTGATCGTAGTAGGCTGCCAGGTGCGCGGCGAAGTCCCGCGATTCATTCTGCTCTACAGTGGCTTGTGCCTCGCAGGAGCGGGCGCTTTCAGTGTCCAGTTCGGCGAGTTTCTCCGCAGACAGCTGGCGTGCGCGGAAATACGCTGCCCAACGGTCACTATAGCTTAGCGCCAGTCGATAAAATGGCAGCTTGCGTTCGCGCATCTCGGCGATCAGGCGGGCCGAAGGTGTGAGGTGCGGATCGGCAACCTTGGCGTGCTGTGCTGCCAGCGCCTGTCGGTGCGCCTGCCCATCGTTTGACGCATCCAGCAATTCGGCGCTGACCGCCATTTCATCGAGTAGCTGGCTGGCGAATGTCGCCATCGGTATCGGGCCCTCCAGCGTCTGCAGCGTGAGCCCCGGCTCGCGCCCGCGGTTGACCACGGCCTCCAGGTTGGCGTCCTGCAGCGTCTGTTCCCTGTCACTGCAGGCAGCGCTGTCGCGTATAAGGCAGTGCAGCAGGAATGTATCGAGAAATCGCATTGTCTCGGTGTCGATGCCCTCTGGCAGGAAGGGATTGACGTCCAGACAGCGGACTTCGATGTACTCTATGCCCGCGCGGTGCAGGGCGGCGAGGGGGGTTTCACCGGATGCGGCAACCCGCTTGGGGCGCACGGTACTGTAGAACTCGTTCTCGATCTGCAGCAGGCTGTGGTTCAACTGTTGATATTCACCGTTCTCACCCGCGGGGAATGTGGCGTATTCTGCATGCGGCCGCATGATGGCTTGCTTCAGGGCCTGTATGTAGTTGTCCAGCGTGTTGTAGGACACGTGCAAGCCCTTCTGCGCAGCGCTATTGTAGCCGAGGCCGCCCATGCGCAGGGCAGTCGCATGGGGCAGGTACAGTGTATTGCCCTCATCGTCCAGGGGCTGCAGCCCGCTGCGCTGTCCGCGACCACGCATAAAGCTCGCGCACACCGCGGGCGAAGCACCAAACAGGTAGATTAGCAGCCACGACCAGCGATGGAAGTTGCGGATCAGGCTCAGGTAGCGATCGGTGATGTAATCCTGACGGCGACCCGGTGAACCGTCGGCTTCCCAGGCCGCTTGCCAGTAGTCGTCCGGCATGGAGAAATTGTAGTGGATGCCGGCAATCGTCTGCATGGTGCGACCGTAGCGGTTGCCCAGTCCCAGCCGGTACACGGTTTTCATGCGCGCCACGTTGGACGTCCCGTACTGCGCCACGGGGATGCCGGCATCGCCCGAAACGATACACGGCATACTGGCCGCCCAGAGGCGCTCGCTGCCCAGATGTCTGTATACGTAGGTGTGAATGTCGGTCAGTGTGTTGAGCGTTGTCTCGATGCCTGTACTTACGGGCGTGATGAACTCCATCAGCGCTTCCGAGTAGTCAGTCGTGATGGCGCCATGTGTCAAAGCCGAGCCGAGCGCAGCGGGGTGGGGTGTCTGTGCAAGCGTGCCGTCCGCTGCAATGCGCAGGCTTTCCTTTTCAACACCCCGCTGGATGTAGCTGAGTAACTCGGGCTGTTTCGCAGTCATCTGCTGCAGCTGGTGGTGCCAGTGGGATGTCAAAGTGGATGTCCTGTGCCTGTCTCGACGCCGCGCAGCGGTGGTGCCACGGCTGCGCGGTGCAAAAGTGTAGCGGCGAACGTCCGGCGAGTACAGACGCTGGTGAACCGCGCGGCAGCTGAGTTAACGCTCAGCCGTCTTCCCTGACTTCCATTACCTGCAGCGCCCTCTCCCAATGCTCGAGATCCGAACCCGCGGCGTTGAGAATCTCGAAACCGGCGATCCAGCTGCCCGGTTGATCTTGTTCCTGCATGCGCCAGCGTACCTGGCCCACAAGATAAAACGGTTCGTCATTGCCGGGGATATCCACGCCTATCTGCAGGATGGCGCCGACGGTGACGCGCTGATCAATCTGCACACGAATCCCCCAGCGCGACACCTCGAGCGTCTGACAGCGCACGACCTTGCCGGGACCCAGGCCACCCGGCGGCGGTGACTCCAGCTCGATAAAAACTGTGCTTTCCAGGGGAAGCCGACAGTAGCGGCGGCTGTTATTTCTCGGCATAAGCCACCCTCTGCGCTTCAATCATCGTGCTGGCCCCTGGCCCGCTGCACTTCGTCACGGAAGTAGGAGCGCGTTTCCAGAATATCCACCAGACCCTCGTCGATCAGCGCGAACAGCTCGCTACTGGTCAGCTCACGCAGGGCTATGCCGCGGCGGTTGACGAAGATGTAGTTGTCGCGACGCGGGTCGTAGACGGCGAGTTTGGCCATGATCGGGGTCTCACCGTCATGGAAGCCCAGCCAGGCACCCATAGGAACCTCCATGTCCGGCTCGACAGCGCCGCGTCGGCCGGTCTGGCTGTCGCTGGCTGTTTCCGTGATCCTTCCACTAGTCGTCGGTGGCGGATGCTGCTCGGTCTCGTGGTGGCGCGCGGCGACCGGTGCCGGGCTATGCTTCGGTGTCCGGACTGTCTCTCCCGGTGGCTCGCTGTCGTCCGCAAGGGTCAATTCCAGTGATTCCGCCGGCAGGGGATGTTCGACGTGTGCCGGCTGCCCACCGAGGTTCAGATTGGGCAGTTCCTCCTCCCAATCCTCGGCTGCGGACGGCAGCGTCGCGTCTGCGTGCCGT
>CAYFVJ010000030.1:8809-16008 GCA_964346555.1 uncultured Alteromonadaceae bacterium
CGCGGGATCGGGGTGGGGCGGCACGAATGTGGGATCGATCAGGGCGCGCAGCTTGTCGTCGCTGTCGACGCCGGCAGTGTGCGCCAGAGACAGGCTGAACGAATCCTCGGTAGGCAGCGGCCGGGCGCGATTCTCACGCAATCGTTGCAGGAACTCGTCGCGGCGCAAGTCCAGCGCTTTCAATCCAACCACATTGGTGAACAGCAGGTGCTGACCCTTTTCCAGCTGTAGCGTCAGCTGCGCGCGCAGCTCACCGTGCTCGTCCTGCATGAGAAACCACTGGCCGTTGTGCAGCTCCATGGCATCGTCATCATCCACATGTCCGGCATGCCTCGAATCTGCGACCGGGATGGGTGGAATCCGCGTCAGACCCAGGTTCTGATCGTGACGCAAGCGCAGATGTGCATATTCCACCAGCCCGATGGCATCGTCTGCGGCGTCGGGATCATGCTGCAGGCTGATAAGCCATTCCCGTAGCTCCTGCGGCAGACGCTTGGTAATGTTTGCCAAGCGGTCACGGTTGGCGTCGTCGACGCTGTCCCTGGGCTGCACGGATTCCATCAGATGTTCTGTGGCGCGCTGTATCTGGCGCCACTCGTGAGAGTCTGTCCCGAACTTGAGAGCGATCAGCTGCGCACTGTCAAACCAGGGCCCCTTGAGGAACTCCCCGATCGCGGCGGGCAGCTCGTATTTTTCAAGACCCGAGTTGATGATCTCGGCGGCCTCGTGTCTCACCTGCTCCGTTTTCAGGCTGGCCGTTTCCGCTTCCTGTAACCTCTGTACCATACGCTGGGCGCGCGCGGCATCGCGTTCCGCCGCAGCGTTGAGTTCCCGCGTGATGTGCGCAAAGTCTACGGAGCGGTTGTCGAACCATTCGCGTGCCCTGACCACGGCGCGCATCATGCGCTGTTCGAGCATCTGGCCCGCGCGGTCCAGTCGCTGCTGCCAGCCAACGGCGCTGTGCTGCAGGCAGTCCAGTAGCCGGTGCAGCGGGTGCGCGCCGGCGGTGAAAAACGCCTCGTCGGTCAGCGCCACCGCCATCGCCAGCGGCAGCAGTTTGCGCAACTCAAGCGAAAGCCTCTGCTCCAGGGGGTAGTGATCTTCCCAGTATTCAAAGGTCAGCGTGATCCACTCGACTATAGACGCGTGCCGGGGATCGAGTCTGCCGTTCTCGCCTGCGTTTTCCGCACATCTGCGTAAGCTTATGAGCGGCGACGCGTTGTCATCACCCAGTTGGCCCAGCAGCTTTACGACGGTCTCGCCAGGCAGTGTGTCGGCGCCGTCGCTGCCGCCGGACTGCGGGAAACGCCGACTCACTGTCTCGCGAAGCGAGCACGGAAGCGGGATGTGTTCGTTGGATACAGGCATCAGGCCACCGGCGCCGCCATCGCTAGCGCGTGCTGCGCAACAGCTGGTCCACCACCCGCTCCAGCTGTTTCAGGCTGCTGCACTCAGCGGCAACATGACAAGCGCTCAGGTAGCGCAGCATCTCGGAGTCACCGGTGCCCCAGGCCCGGCGGGATTCGGGGTTCAGCCAGATCAGCTGTTTGCTGCGCTGATAGAGACTCTGCATGATTTCCAGCTCTGGCCTCCCCCGGTTGTTGCGGGCGTCGCCGAGAATAATAACTGATGTCTGTCGGTTTATATCATTCAGTGCCAGGCGGGAAAAATCGCGCAGGCTGCCGCCGTAGTCCGTCGCGCCCCCGTACTGCCAGTTCGCCAGCTCCACCGCGCGTTCCACGGGGTGGGTTTGGAACAGCTCACTGATTTCACCGAGATGATTGGAAAAGGCGAAGCTGCGCATGCGCGGCAGGTTATCCTGCAGGCTGTACAGGAACATGAGCAGGAACTTGGCGTAGGCCGCCACAGAGCCGCTGACATCGCACAGTGCCATAACCTGTGCCTTGTCGGGCTTTCGCCGGCGCCAGTGGGTGCGAAACATGATGCCGTCCGTGGCAATACCCGCGCGCAGCGTCCTGCGCATATCGAGCTGTCCGCGCCGTACCGGACGCCGGCGGCTCGAATGGCGGCTGGCGAGCCGTCGCGTCATTTTCTCCACCAGCTGCTGTACCCGCTGCATGTAGTGTCTTTCGATATGGCTGAGACGGGTTCTGGCCAGGATGTCGTCCATGAACTGACTGTTCCTGCCCCCGGCGTGCAGCAGGTATTGCCCGTCGACGTAGTCGCGCACCTGCTCGCGCAGGATGTCACGGTAGCGGCGGACGTTGGCTGTCGTGGGGTGCCCCTCGCGCTCCAGCTCAATGACCGCATTGCGCAGCTGTTCCTCACCCATGGCCTGGAGAATCTTGCGCACATACAGACCTTTCTGCGTGAATGTCTGTATGTCGGCAACCCCCGAGGCGCTCCCGGCTCGCCTCAGCGCGGCGTTAAGCTGCCCGCGCTCGTTGTTCATCAGGCCCTGCATCAGCGGAGTCTGCAGGAGTTCGCTTACGCTTGCGTGCTCTTCCGCGGCGGCCTCCAGCAGTTCACGGTCGTTGTCGGGGCGGGGCATCGGGGCTGACAGGTTCGTGTCTGTATCTTTTTCGCCGGTCTCCGGTGCGTCGTTAGTATGGCCGGCTGCATTGTCGTCGTTTGCCAGTCCGGCAAAGTCAGCCTCCATCTGGCCGAAGTAGCGATCAAAGCAGGTCTCTACAATCTGCTGTTCGCGCGCCGTCTTTGCCAGGGATGCCGTCAGACCGATACGCAGTCGATCGCGGTTTGTATAACCGAGCAGGCCGACCGTTGCTACGGCATCCAGGGTCTCTGCCGGTGACACACGGACATCATGGCTGCGCAGCATGCCGATAAAAGTCATCAGGCGGGTCTGCACGGGCGCGGTTCTAGTCGCCGCGGGCGCGGTGCGGCATCAGCCTCGCCAGCTCCGCCTGTGCGGTTTCGATATCCCGTTCGAATTTCAGCAGGACACTGAGGCTGTCGCTGACGACCTGTTTATCCAGGACGTCGGCATGCAATAGAACCAGGCTGCGGGCCCAGTCAATGGTTTCGGATATCGCCGGCGTCTTGCGCAGGTCGAGCTCGCGCAGTGAGTGCACAAAACTGACCAGCTGTCGGCGCAACGCTGCCTCTACATCCGGCACGCGACTGTGTACGATCCGCTCTTCCAGCTCGACCGACGGAAACGGAATATACAGATGCAGGCAGCGACGCTTCAGGGCATCGGAGATCTCTCGCGTATTGTTGCTGGTAAGAAATACCATGGGCCGTGAACGGGCGCGCACGGTGCCGATTTCGGGAATCGAGACCTGGAAGTCCGAGAGTATTTCCAGCAGCAGCGATTCGAACTCGTAGTCCGCCTTGTCAATCTCGTCGATCAGCAGGATCGCGCCAGCATCCTGTCGCATCGCGTTCAGCAACGGACGCGGCTCGAGGAACTCTTCGGAGTAGAAGATATCGCCAAATTCATGCAGCCGCTGTACTGACTCCGCCAGCCCCTCGGCACCCTGCAGCAGGTCGCCGAGCTTTTCTTTCAGTATCTGGGTGTAGAGAAGCTGTTTGCCGTATTTCCACTCGTACAGTGCCTTGGCCTCGTCGAGGCCCTCGTAGCACTGCAATCGGATCAGGGGCAGTGACAGCAGGGTTGAAGCGGTTTTCGCCAGCTCGGTCTTGCCGACGCCCGGAGGTCCATCCACAAGTACCGGCTTCCCGAGTTGAAACGCCAGGAACACCGTGGTGGCGATGCGCTCACTACAGATGTAGCCGAGGTCGTCAAAGCCCTGGCGGGTGGACTCGATGGATTCGAGTTGGGGAAATGCCTGCTTATTCACGCTGTGTCTCTCGTGGTTGCCGCGCCCGCAGAAAGCAAGCTTGGCGCGGGTTTCAGCCGCCGGTGGCGCTCATGAAACGCACGATGTCGGGCTCGTCGCTGTGGGTGAAATGATGTTTTTCCGGTTTCAGGTCGATGGCGCGGACAATGCAGTCACGCAGCGTCTGGGCGCTGGCGTCACCGGCTCGCAGCACGGCGCGCAAGTCCACCGAATGCTCATTGCCGAGACACAGAAGCAATCTGCCCTCCGCAGTCACTCGAACGCGATTGCAGAGGTGGCAGAAATTGTTGCTGTGCGGCGAAATAAAGCCGACGTGACTGCGCGTGCCAGCGATCCGGTGCTTGCGCGCGGGGCCGGCGGTTTCCTCCGGATCTCCGAGAGGCTGCAGCGTGTAGTGGCCTGATATTATCTGCCGGAGCTCGGCGCTGCTGATATGTGCCAGTTCGCGGCTGTGCTCCGATATGCTGCCCAGTGGCATTTCCTCGATAAAGGCGATATCGATACCGCGGTTGCACGCGAAGCGAACCAGATCGAGCACTTCGTCCTCGTTGCGACCGCGCAGGATGACGGCGTTCAGGCGTATGTTGTCAAAACCCGCGGCGCAGGCGGCATCTATGCCGGCTATCACCTTCCGGAGTTCGCCGTGGCGCGTCAGCTCGCGGAATCTGTCGGGCCGCAGGCTGTCGATGCTGATGTTAATCCGCCTGACGCCCGCTTCCCGGAGTGGCTGCGCGTGTGTATCGAGGCGGGAGCCGTTGCTGGTCATGACCAGTTCGTCCAGACCATTCAGTCCTCCCAGCCCACGCATCAGGTGCATGATACCGTTGCGGACCAGGGGCTCGCCGCCGGTGACGCGGATCTTGCGCACGCCCAGTGCCACGAAGGCCTCGGCCACCTGCTGTAGCTCCTCGAGGCTGAGGATGTCCCGACGCGGTGCGAATTGCATGTGTTCCGACATGCAGTAGACGCAGCGGAAATCACAGCGATCGGTGACCGATAGACGGAGGTAGCTTATCCCGCGGCCGAAGCGATCGACGAGTTGTTGCTGAGGTATCGACATGCCTACAGTTTACGCGGAGTGACGGCAGGTCTCCAACCTGAGCACAGCGACTGCAGGCGTGCCGACAAGCTGGCTGTACAGGGTCTCGAGTTCACCGGCTCAGGCACAACTTTACAGGTCTCGTCGCGTGGGACAGGATGTGCCTGCACCAGCGGAAAGAGCACCTCATGCATTCAATGCTTACCCGGCGGACTGCCCAACGGTCCAGCCTGCCGTCGATCGCTCCGGAGAACCCCGGGGCGTGCTGAAAGCCGCGGCACTCTGGGCCGGGCCACTGCTCGCGTGCCTTGCCGCTTTTCTCGCCACGGCGGCGGGACAGCCCGCAGAAATCGCCATCGTCCTGTTGGTCGCGGTCATCTGCGTTGTCTGGTGGATCTTTGAGCCAGTGCCCATTCCGGTGACATCGCTGTTACCACTGGCGCTGCTACCCTTGCTGGGTGTCCTGACGCCCAAAGAGGTCGGACAGGCCTACGGTTCGCCCCTGATCCTGCTTCTACTGGGAGGTTTCCTGCTCTCGCGCGCCATGGAGAGCTCCGGCGCCCACCGGCGTATCGCGTTGGCCATGATTCGTTTGTTCGGTGCCGGCAGCCCGCGCCGCCTGGTCATGGGTTTCATGGCGGCCGCGGCCGTCCTCAGCATGTGGATTTCCAACACGGCGACCACGCTGATGCTGTTGCCGGTTGCCCTGGCGGTACTTGACGGCAGTTCCGACCGCGAAAAGCTGGCGCCGCCACTGCTGCTGGGGATGGCCTACAGCGCCAGTGTCGGCGGTGTGGGTACGCCCATCGGCACGCCGCCCAACCTGATTTTTATGCAGATTTACGCCGACACCACCGGCGAGTCCATCGGCTTTGTCACCTGGATGTCCTGGGCGCTGCCGGTCGTCCTGATCATGGTGCCGCTGATGGCGCTGCTGCTGACCCGCGGCATGTCAACGTCCTTACGCGTGACGCTACCGGTTGTCGGGAAGTGGAGCGTTGCCGAGCGGCGCGTCATGCTGGTGTTCGGCATGACCGCACTGGCCTGGATTACCCGCTCCGAGCCATTCGGTGGCTGGAGCACTCTGTTCGGTCTCCCCGGGGCCAACGACGCGTCAGTGGCGCTGCTCGCCGTTGTGCTCATGTGCCTGCTGCCAGACGGTAGCGGTGGTCGGCTGCTGGACTGGGAGCGGGCCAGCACCATCCCGTGGGGCGTGCTGTTGTTGTTTGCCGGCGGCATCTGCCTGGCGCGCGGCTTTGTCAGCTCCGGTCTCAGCGATCTCATGGGCATCTGGCTGATCGACTTCACGGCGCTGCCGCCGTTGCTGCTGATTGCTCTCGTCTGCCTGTGCGTGACCTTCATGACCGAGGCGACCTCGAATACTGCGAGCACATCGCTGCTGATGCCAGTGCTGGCTGCCGCTGCCATCGCCGCCGGTATGGCGCCGCAAATTCTCATGGTGCCGGCGGCGATCAGTGCGAGCTGCGCTTTTATGCTGCCGGTGGCGACGGCGCCGAACTCGGTTGTCTATGGCAGCGGAATGGTCAGCAGCCCACGTATGGCGCGGGAGGGACTGCAGCTCAACCTTCTCGGTGTGGTCGTGATCAGCATCTGCTGTTATGTTGCGCTAGTGCCATGACAGACAAGTTCGCGACATTTCAGTGAATTCATTTGTCATGGTATCAGGTTGGGAATTACCGGCGCACAGAGATGGAAAATGCCATGTCCAACCCGCACAAGCTCGCCTGCCTGTTGTGCATCGTCGCTGCCTGCGCACTGCTGTACCCGGGCGTCACGCAGCCGGTGCTGACGTTGAGCGGCGATATACAGCGGAACGATCTTGCTGAATTCGGCATTGACGCTCTGGCCGGTGGTCAGGCAGACAGCCAGGCGCGACAGATGCTTACCATGCTCAGCCAGGTTCTCGGGCTGGACCGGATGGAGGGCAGTATCGAGGTCTACCGCCAGACGCAATCCATCGCCGGCTTTGCGGGTGAGCTCTCGCGACAGGGCAACCACCTGGTGGCGGTGCTTATCGTCACCTTCAGCCTGGTCGTGCCAATCGGCAAGTTGCTGATGCAGGCAGGGGCGATGACCGCGCCGACAGTTGTCGCGCAACCCCTGCTGCAGGCGAACGCCGCGCTCTCCAAGTGGTCCATGGCGGATGTCTTTGTAATCGCCCTGCTGGTCGCTTTTATGGCCGGCAAGGCATCCGGGCATGCCGGGGAGCTGCTGCAGATGCAGGCAGTGCTGGGCCCTGGATTCTACTACTTCCTGGCCTATTGCCTGTTCTCGATAGCCGCCGGCGCGCTGCTGTCATGGCGAACCGACGGATCGCCATCGGCTACAGCCGGGCGAGAATCGCTTCCGCGGCG
>CAYFVJ010000030.1:16108-21537 GCA_964346555.1 uncultured Alteromonadaceae bacterium
GGCGAACCGACGGATCGCCATCGGCTACAGCCGGGCGAGAATCGCTTCCGCGGCGCTGACTTCAATGCCCGGGCCGTCCTCAACGCCCAGGTGCTTCACTACGCCGTCGTCGACGATCATGGCGAAGCGCTGCGAGCGCATGCCCAGGCCGAACCCGGTGCCATCGAGCTCGAGCCCCAGCGCGCGGGTGAAATCACCATTGCCATCGCCCAGCATGAGTATCGCTTCGGCATTCTGGGCCTTGCCCCAGGCATCCATCACGAACGCATCATTCACCGCCATGCAGGCAATGGTATCGACGCCCCTGTCCTTGATCTCGTCAGCGTTGACTACGAAACCGGGCAGGTGAGTCATGCTGCAGCCCGGGGTGAATGCGCCGGGAACGGCGAACAGGACGACCTTTTTCCCCGCGAACAGTTCATCAGTTGTGATGTCCCTCGGTCCATTGTCGCCCATGGTCTTGAGGGTACTGGCGGGAATTTTATCGCCGACATTGATGGTCATGCAGAGCTCCTTGATAGTGCTGATTGGTATGTCCCACGGTGCGACGCTTGAGCGCTGCCGTGATCCTGAGCGCAAAGCATAGCAGAACATGCAAATGACGCACTCCAGATTACGTGACTAGCGCTCAGTTGGCGCTGTCACTTTCCTCATCCAGCATGCGCTGATAGATTGACTCGCAGTCGTGATAGAAAGACAGTTGTTCACCGCCGAGGTACGGCGCGATCATTGTCAACAATTGAAGAACACCCTGGTGTATGGTGACCTGGTAGTCTCGCCGCTGGTGCAGCAGCTTCTCGTAATTGAACCAGAAGGTGAGCGTCAGCGTCATATTGTCCACCAGACCCACCAGCTGCTGTTCGCGCGCATTGATCACCGACTGTTCGAGCAGTGTCTGGCAAATCGCAAACAGCGCGGCGCGCTTGAGCTGTAGGAGTCGCTGGAAGCCGCGGCGCACCGCCTCGTAGCGGCCCAGAATATCGTCCAGGTTGTAGTACAGAAACCGGTACTGGTACATTTCTTCCATAACGACGTACAGGAAATACCAGTTGTCTTCGACCCTGCCCCGGCTCTCGCTCAGAGGCCTTTCAAGTGGCGCTGTGAGTGTACCGCCGAGCGCTGTCTCGTACTGTTCGAAAAGCTCGGCGATGATCTGGTCTTTGCCCTTGAAGTGGTAGTAGAGGTTGCCCGGGCTGATGTCCATAGCGTTGGCGATATCCAGGGTCGTTGTTCCCGCCTCGCCTTCGGTATTGAACAGGTCCAGGCTGGTAACCAGGATGCGATCGCGGGTCTTCACGGCGTTCGCATCCTGATGTCGCGGCTAGTGAGTCACTAGGTGCCAGGGCACTAGCGGCGCGTGCCGCCCGGACTCTTGGCTTTGGGGCGAGTCGCCGTCTTGTCTGCGGTTGCCTGCCTGCTCCCGGTGGTGCGAGCCGCCGCTTTGCGCTTTTTCGCGGGCGTCTTTTTGCGCGGCGTCTTTACGGCGCCGCTGGCAGTCAGTGCGGCCGATAGCGTATCGACTTTGTTGGACAGGCGATCGATCTTTTCATGCAGTGCGAGTAGATCTTCGCCTTTCACCGGACGCTGTAGGTTGAAGTTCTCGCGCACGCGCGCGATGCGCTCTTCCACCGAACCGCGCGCCTGCTGACCGGCCTGCATGGCGTCCCGCGCTTCATCCTCCAGCGCAGCGCCGGCCTTTACCAGATCCTTGAACAGTTTGGGGGATTCGACGCCGGCCTTTTCCATGCGTCCATGTGCCTCGTCTACTGCGCGCCCATAAGCGCCCACACCAGCCAGCCAGATATTCTTTGCGATTTCACCGGCCTTGTCTGTCATCTTATTTTTTTCATCGGTCATGTCGCTGCCTCCCGATCAGGTCGTTCAACCCGCGTTGGGCGGTAGGAGACGATAACCCAGACGCGGAGATAAAAAAAAGAGCCAGGGAAGTACCGCGACACATCGATTGGCGGTATTCGAGGGCGCCAGACAAGATCACTGGACGCATCGCGAATCCAGATATCGCGGTACGGCCCCCGGCGTTCCCAACTCAGGGATAGCCAGACGCTTTATGCGGCCCGGTTCAGGCCGACAGATTCACGCAGCTCCGAGAAGCGCTTGCGCGCTTTTCCAAGTCGCGCCTCCAGCTGCTTGCGGTCAGCCAGACTGGTGAACTCAAGGCGAGACAAATCGATGTCATCTATGGCGTTTAGCGCCTTTTTCTCGACCTTTTCACCGCGCTTGACCAATTCGCCGTAGAGCTTGTCAGCTTTTTTACGGCGGCTCTCGAGCTGGCTCTGGACCGTGTTGAACTGGTCCTGAACCTGGTCGAATGCCTTGCCGTAAAAGCCGAGACCGGCCAGAAATGCGCGGCGCGAGGTCTCGCGGGCACGCGCGGCCAGATCGGGAGACGCCGTGTCTGCCGCGGTTTTGCGCGGTGCTGACTTGCGCGTGGCGCCGGTCCGGTTGGTCGCCGTCTTACGCGTCGTTGTCTTACGAGCCGTATTTTTACTCGCCGTTTTTTTACGTGCCGTATTTTTGCCCGCCGTCGTATTACGCGCTGTTGTTTCTCGCGTGGTGCTGGCGGCGCTCTTGCGTGCTGTTGTCTTGCGTTTGGTTGCTGCTTTTGCCTTTCCGGCTGTGGTGTTGGATTCTTCAGCCATGCTGTTTCTCCTGTCGTCGATTGCGCAGCGACAATGCTGCTTACGTCAGGAGAATAGGTGCAAAAATTAGAGTGAACATACTAAAAACGAATTTTTATTTGCCTCTGTCGGCGAAAAATGGCTCGCGGACAGCCGTGGCCACGGCCGGCAGAGGCGTCAGTCAACTCGTGGGCCGGCCTCGACGATAGCCTCCGCGACATCAAACTTGCGGATGTTATCCTGAAACAGCGCCGCGAGTTTGGCAGCCTGCTCGTCGTAGGCCTGTGGGTCACCCCAGCTGGCGCGAGGATTGACGAAGCGGTCTTCTACGCCCGGGATGTGGGTCGGGAAATCGAGATTGAGAATATCGAGGTGATCCGTCTCGGCGTCCAGCAGCGCGCCGCTTTGCGCCGCGGCAACGACAGCCCGGGTGACCGGAATCGGGAAGCGCGAACCCGTGCCCCCCGGCGCGCCAGAGCCGCCGGTCCAGCCGGTGTTGATGAGGTAGACCTGGCTACCGAAATCTTCGATACGTTTCATCAGAAGCTCGGCGTAATCACCCGCCGGGCGCGGCATGAACGGCGCACCGAAGCAGGTGGAGAAAGTCGGGTGTATACCGGCGGCTGCGCCGACCTCTGTGGAGCCCACCCTCGCGGTGTAGCCGCTCAGGAAGTGAAATGCCGCGGACTCCTTGGAGAGAATGGCCACTGGCGGCAGCACACCGGAGACATCGCAAGTCAGGAAGATCACGCACTTGGGTTCGCCCGCCGCGTTTTCAGGCACTCGCTTCGGTACGTGCTCCAGTGGGTAGCTGCAACGGCCATTTTCGGTCAGGCTGGTATCGCTGTAGTCAGCGTGGCCTTCAGCGTCCACCACCACATTCTCGATAATGGCGCCGAAACTGATGGCATCCCAGATAACCGGCTCATTTTCCCGGCTCAGATCGATGGTCTTGGCGTAGCAACCGCCTTCGATGTTGAAGACGGCGCCGCGGGTCCAGCCGTGTTCATCATCACCGATAAGGTAGCGCGCTGGATCGGCCGACAGCGTTGTTTTGCCGGTACCCGAAAGGCCGAAAAACAGCGTGGTGTCCCCGGCATCGCCGACGTTGGCAGAGCAGTGCATGGACATAACATCTTTTTCCGGCAGCAGAAAATTCTGTACTGAGAACATCGACTTCTTCATCTCACCGCCGTACTGCATGCCGGCGATAAGAATTTTGCGCTGGCCAAAGTTGATTATCACCGTGGCATCCGAGGCAGTCCCGTCGCGCCCCGGTTCGCAGACAAACCCGGGCGCATTGAGCACGGACCACTCGGGTTTGTGTCCGGCATTATACTGTTCCGGGCAGATGAACATGTTGAAGCCGAAGAGGCCGTGCCACGCCAATTCGGTGGTGACCTTGACCGGCAGGTAGTGGTCGCTGTGCGCGCCGACGTGGAGATGAGAAATAAACCTGTCGCGTTTGCCGATATAGCTCTCGACGCGCTCCCAGAGTGTGTCGAACTTGTCGGCTTCAAAGGGCCGGTTGATCGAGCCCCAGTCTATGGCGTCCTCACTGCTGGCTTCACGGACAATGTAGCGGTCGGCGGGCGAACGTCCTGTGCGCTTGCCGGTAGTGACCAGCAGGGCGCCGGTGTCGGCCAGAGTGCCTTCACCCCGGCGAATGGCGTGTTCGATGAATTGCGCGGGCGCCAGGTCAACAAATTCATGAGCGGTAGCGTTTTCTCGGTTCATCAGTAGATCCTGTATTGACTGCAGTCACGGCCTGATGAGGGCGGCAGCAGCGTGGGCTGAGAAGCATTGGATAAAGCGATTATGTCAGATTCCGGCGCCCTCTGCTAATCGGCGCAGGGCGGCTGTGGGGTGAGGTTAACCTAACGACAAAAGCCGCTCAATGAAGGGTCTTCTGAGACACGGGGAACAGCTCATCCTGGGTAAAGACGTAGCGCCTATTGCAGAATTCGCAGTCCATGGTCAGGCTGCCCTGTTCCTCGATGATGGAGATGATTTCAGGCGTGCCGAGTGTCGCCAGTGCGCGCTGGCTGCGTTCGCGTGAGCAACCGCAGTGAAACCGCAGTGGGCGTGCAGCGAACAGGCGCACTCGCTCCTGATGATAGAGACGAAACAGCAGGTCGGTGCCGGACAGGGATAGCAACTCATCCGCAGTCACGGTCGCCGCCAGCGTGACTGCGTGCTGCCACTGCTGTTCGCGCAGGTCCGGATCAGGGGCTACCGTACCGGGCAGCTGCTGCAGCAGAAGGCCCGCTGCACTGCTGCCGTTACAGGCGAGCCACACGCGGGTGTGCAGTTGCTCTGACTGTTCGAAGTAGCTGTCGAGGCACTCGGCCAGGGAGTCGCCCGTCAGCGGCACTATGCTCTGGTAGCGCTGGCCGTCTGTGGGCTCTACGGTTATCGCCAGCTGCCCCTCGCCGATGAGCTCGGCAAATTCTGTGGCTGTGGCCTGCTGTGCACCGCGGGCAATTGCCCGCAGTTCAAGTTTGTTGTTGCACTCGGCCATCAGCAGCGGAACCTGCGCTTCACTGCGCGCCTGCAGCGTCAACCGGCCTTCGAACTTGAGAGTGCTGCTGAGCAACGCCGCGGCAGCGACAAACTCGCCGATCAGGCGCGCCACGCCCGGCGCGTACTGGTGATTGTCCAGAATGGCGCCCAGGGCGGCTTCTACTGAGACAATTTCACCGCGGATATCTGCTTCCTCAAAAAGGAATCGACGCGAGATATCCTGCCCATCGCTCATCCCGGAGCTGTCAGTAAGCGTTTCGTCCATAG